>JAGQUM010000056.1 GCA_020438485.1 Thermoleophilia bacterium
CACGGCGGCCGGGGCGCGGGCGCGCGGCCTGCGGATGTCGCTCATTGCGCAGGCCGACACGCTGCCCGAGGGCGGCACCATCCGCGACGTGCTGGACGGCGCCGCCGGCGCCGACGACGACTGGGCGCGCGACGGACGCTACCGCGCGGTCGCCGACGGCTTGCTGGGCGGCGTGCGCACCAACCGGTTCCCGCGGGGCCTCGACACGCCCATCGGCCCTCTGTCGGGCGGCGAACGGCGGCGCATCGGGCTGGCGCGCGTGCTGATCGAGGACCCCGACCTGCTGATGCTGGACGAACCCACCAACCACCTCGACGTGGAGGGCGTGCAGTGGCTGGCCGACCACCTGGCCGCCCGCCGCGGCGCGCTGGTGGTCGTCACCCACGACCGGTGGTTCCTGGATGCCGTGTGCCAGGCCACGTGGGACGTGGCCGACCGGTCGGTGCACCGCTACGAGGGCGGCTACGCCGCCGCGGTGCTGGCCCGCGCCGAACGCGAGCGCGTCGCGGCCGTGCGCGAGGAGCGCCGTCAGAACCTGCTGCGCAAGGAGCTGGCCTGGCTGCGCCGTGGCCCGCCTGCGCGGACGTCGAAGCCGCGCTTTCGCATCGACGCCGCCAACGCGATGATCGCCGACGAGCCCGAGGCCCGCGACCGGGCCGAGCTCGTGCGGTTCGCGACCAGGCGCCTGGGCCGCAAGGTGATCGAGATGGAGGATGTGTCCGTGGCGTTCGGCGACGCTCCGATCCTCCGCGGCGCCACGTGGCGTCTGGGCCCGGGCGACCGAGCGGCGGTCGTGGGCGTCAACGGCTCGGGCAAGTCCACGCTCATGGACGTGTTGGCGGGGGCCCGCGCGCCCGACTCGGGGACCGTGTCACGCGGCGCCACGGTGCGCGTGGCACACCTCACGCAGGACGCCGCCGAGATCCCCGGCGACCTGCGCGTGCTCGACGCGCTCGAGGACGTGCGCCTGCGGACCGTGCTTCCGGACGGCCGCGAGGTCACGGCCGGGCAGCTGTGCGAGCGCTTCGGGTTCCGCGGAACGCGAGCCGGCACGTTGGTGCGCGACCTGTCAGGCGGCGAACGGCGCCGCGTCCAGTTGATGCGGCTGCTGATGGAGGAGCCGAACGTGCTGCTGCTCGACGAGCCCACGAACGACCTCGACATCGACACGCTCACCGCCCTGGAGGACCTGCTGGACGGCTGGCCCGGCACGCTCGTGGTGGTCAGCCACGACCGGTACTTCGTGGAGCGGGTCTGCGACGACGTCCACGCCTTCGACGCCGGCGGCATCAGACACCTGCCGGGCGGCGTCGACCAGTACCTGGCCGAACGCCGCGAGGCGGGCGACGCGGCCGCCGCGTCCGCGCCCGCGGCCCCCAAGCCCGCCTCGGGCGGGGGAGCCGCCCACGCCGCCCGCAAGGACCTGGCCCGCGTCGAGCGCGAGGTGGAGCGCCTCCAGGACGCCGAGCGTGACCTACACGCCCGCATGGCCGAGGTGGCCACGGACCCGGCGAGGCTCGGGGAACTGGCCGACGAGGCGCGCGACGTGGCCGCCCGACGCGCGGAGGCGGAGGAGCGCTGGATGGATCTGGCCGAGCGCGCGGAGGCGGGGTGATGGCCGCCGGGCAGCCATCGTCCGCCGAAAACGAGCCCGGCGGTTTGGAGCCCCGCGGGCACGGGAACGGTTCAGGCGATGGCCAGGAGCGTCCCGTGAACGACATGCTGTGGGTCACCACAGAGCGGATCCCCGACGTGATCCTGCGGCTCCCCGCGGCCGAGGACGCCGTGCCGATCGTGCGTCAGGCGCTGGGCGGGGTCGCCGACGCGGTCGGCATGCGCGTGGAGCAGATCGAGGACATCAAGGTGGCGGTCACGGAGGCGTGCCGGAACGTGATCCTGCACGCGTACGACGCGCCGGGCGCCGGCATCCTGGCGGTGTGCATCGCCCTGACCGATTCGATGCTCGAGGTCACCGTGGTCGACCGCGGGCGCGGATTCCGCAGCGCGCCCCACGCGCCGGGGGGCGTGGGGCTTCACGCCATCGCGGCGCTCACCGACACGTTCCGGGTCTCACCCGGGTTCCCGGGAACCCGGGTGATCATGCGGTTCCGGCGGGAGGACGCTCCGCGCCCCGCGGCCTAGTACCACTTCCCCTTCGCGAAGCCGCCGAACGCGATCAGACCGACGAGGGCCACGATCACGCCCAGCAGGACCTTGCCCCAGATGATGGCCAGCAGCACCCCGATGATCACGAGGATGCCACCGAGCGAGATGCCGCCGATGAGGCCGCCGCGATTACCCATGTCCGTTCACTCCTTTGTGGTGGGGTCGTCATCCTTGTCGATGTCCGCGTCGGTGGGTTCCGGCACCGCGCGCACCGCCTCGGCGCGCTTGCGCACCACGAGGAAGTCGCGGATGCGATCGACGACGCTCTCGACCGCGAGCACTTCGTGGCCGTCGACGACCACGAAGTGCTCGGGCGTGGAATGCACGCGGCCGTACTCGGCGCTGCTGGCCTCGAGGCGCTCGCGGCACCCGAGGAACGAGCATTCGCAGAAGAACTGGATTGGGGCGTCGGTGTCGGCGCCCTCGTCCCGCCTGATCTCGGTGACACGATCCTCGAGCTGGCGGTTGACCCGCCGCGCGAGTTTCTCGTTCTCCACCATCCGGCGCTCGGAGTACGGCACGTTTGTCTCCACTGGACACCGCGCTTTCGTTCGGGTCGACACGGGCAGGCTACGCCCATCCGCTCGCCGCCGAGGCGCTCGCGTGCCGTACCCCGTCCCGGCGGATGGCAAACCTCAGCGCCGCGCCGGGTCCTCGGCGGGCCCGATCTCCACCGTCACCGCCATCTCCTGGGTGTCGGCGCCGACGTAGTGCCCCCGCACTGGCGGCACGTCCGAGTAATCGCGCCCAACGCCCACGCGGATGTAGTGGTCCAGGCGGGGTTCCGGATGCGTCGGGTCGAACTCCCGCCACCCGTGTCCGGGTAGCCAGACCTCGCACCAGGCGTGGCTCTCGTTGGGGGAGGTGCGCTCCGGCTCGTACAGCCACCCGCTGACGTAGCGGGCCGGGATGCCGCGGCGGCGGCACAGCGCGAGGAACAGGTGGGTCATGTCCTGGCACACGCCGCGGCGTGCCTCGAGCAACTGATCCACCGTGCTGTCCACCGTGGTGCTGCCCGGCTGGTACTCGATGGACTCGCACACGGTCCTCTCCGCGTGGCGCAGCCATTGCACCGCGTCGGCGCTGCCCGCCGCGTCCACCTCGGCCGCGAACGCCTCGACCGCCGGCGACAGCGTGACCCGGGGCGACTCCAGCAGGTATTCGCCCACCTCGTCGCGCAGCGCGGGGGCCGCGAAGGCGTCCCACGCCACCGGGGCGAGCGCGGGCGGGGCGGGGTCGACGGTGACGACCGCGGTGGCCTCGATCCGCAGCCTGTGGTGAGGCGTCGCCACCTGAAACCACGCCACCCGGTTGCCGAACGCGTCCGTGTGCAGGTACACGTCGGTGGCCGGCTCCACGTGGATGTAGGGGTCCTCCACGGCCTGGCGGCCGTCCTCACGCGGGATCAGGCGCACCTCGTTGACGCTGTCGTGCACCACGCCCGCGTACGCGATCTCAGTTCTGTGGCTGGCCCGCAGCCTGAGCATGCCAGGCGCCCCCTTCGTAGCCGGGTGCGTACGCGAAGCAGCTCTCGGCCAGCGCCGCGTGAATCTGATTGCAGCGCAGCTGCACGTGGTCCATGGCGGTGGCCAGGCTGCCGTTGATCGACGGCACGTCGCGCGAGAGCTCCGCGCGGGTCTGCGCCACCAGGGACAGCGCGTTGTGCGCCTCGGCGATGTCCCCCGCCCACACCAGGTGGCGCAGGGACTCGGCGATCTGGTCCAGGCAGAAGACGATGGAACGCGGGAACTTGTCGTCGACCACCAGCAGCTGCACCAGTTCGCGCGGCGAGTCCTTGCCCGTGGCGAGCTTGACGTACGCCTCGTCGGCACCCCCCGAGCGCAGGAGGCTGCGCCACTGGTGGAACTCCGTCCCCGGCACCAGCGCCGCCTCCTCGGGCAGCACCAGCCGGTACTTGACCTCCAGCAGGCGCGCCACCTTGTCGGCCCGCTCCGCGAACCGGCCCAGGCGCAGGAAGTGCCATGTCGCGTCGCGCCGCATGCTGCCGTCGACCAGGCCGTGCAGCAGGTGCACGGCGCGACGCACCTGGCGGCTGAACGGGTACACGCCGCCGCGGCCCAGCCGTCCCGGCGGCCACGACGACAGCTCCAGGTACACGGTGTTGAGCGCCTCCCACACCTCGGTGGGCAGCAGGTCGCGCACCGACTGGGCGTTGTTCCGCGCCCGCGTGATGCACGAGATGATGCTGTTGGGGTTCTCGTCGGCGAACGACAGGAACCACACCGCGGAAGTCTCGTTGACGTGCACGTGCGTGCGGCGGAACGCCTCGAGGTCGCCGGTGATGTCCACGAGCGGCTCCCACACCGACCGGTCGCCCGCCTGCGTGTCGGCGCTCTCGCGGCTCATGGCGTGGCTCACCTCGAGCAGCCGCGCGTACGTGTCGGCGCGCTCGATGGCGCGGGCCGTCCAGTACAGGCTGTCGGCCACCCTGGCCAGCATGGCGCTCATCGCTCGAGCACCCAGGTGTCCTTGCTGCCGCCGCCCTGGGACGAGTTCACCACCAGCGACCCCTCCTTCAGCGCGACGCGCGTCAGACCTCCCGGCACCACCTCGGGGCGCGCCCCGTACGTGATGAACGGGCGCAGGTCGATGTGGCGCGCGGCGAACCGGCCGCCGAGGAAGACGGGCGCCCGCGACAGGCTGATGGTGTTCTGCGCGATGTATCCACGGGGGTTGTCGTCGATGCGCTGCGCGAACTCCGCGCGTTCCTCGGCCGTGGAGTGCGGACCGATGAGGATGCCGTACCCGCCGGCGCCGTCCACGGCCTTGACCACCAGCGACCGCAGGTTGTCGAGGACGTACTCCCGGTCGTCGGGGCGCTCCATCAGGTACGTCGGCACCTGCTGCAACAGCGGCTCCTCGCCCATGTAGTACCGGATGATGTCCGGCACGAACGCGTACATGGCCTTGTCGTCGGCCACGCCCGTACCCGGCGCCGTGCAGAGCGCCACGTTGCCCGCGCGGTAGACGCCCATCAGCCCGGGGACGCCCAGGAGCGAGTCCTGCCGCAGGCACACGGGGTCGAGGAAGGCGTCGTCGATGCGGCGGTAGATGACGTCCACCGGGTCATAGCCCGCCGTCGTCTTGAGATAGACGCGCTGGTTGCGTACCACCAGGTCGCGCCCCTCCGCCAGCGGGACCCCCATCTGCTGGGCCAGGAACGAGTGCTCGTAGTACGCGGCGTTCATCGGCCCCGGCGTCAGCACCACCAGGCGCGGGTCCGCGACGCCGTCGGGCGCCGACTGCATGAGGGCCCGTCGCAGCTGGATGGGAGCGCCGTCCACTCGGCGCACGGCGTACCCCGCGAACGCCTCGGGAAACACGCGGCGCATGAACGTGCGGTTCTGGACGACGTACGACAGCCCCGAGGGCGTGCGCAGGTTGTCCTCCAGCACGCGCCACACGCCGTCCTCGTCGCGGATCAGATCGATGCCGGCCAGGTGCACCCAGCGGTCCTTCGGGGGCCGCAGCCCCACCATCTCGCGCAGGTACCCCTTGCACGACACCACCATCCACCGCGGCACCACGCCGTCGGCGATGCAGCGCTGCGCACCGTAGACGTCGCTGCAGAACCGGTCGAGGGCGGTGACGCGCTGGCGCAGGGCGGCGGACAGCCAGGCCCAGTCGTCGGCGCGGATGAGCCGCGGCAGGAGGTCGAACGGAAACGGGTGCTCGCGGCCGTGATGCGAGAACGTGATGCCCTCGTTGAGGTAGCACGCCCCCGCCAGGTCGGTCTTGCGGGTGAACACGTCGGACCCCAGGGACGCGACGCCGCTGAACAGCCCGCGGTACGCGTCGCGGGGCTCCGCATCGTCGTCGAACATCTCGTCGTAGTAACCGGCGAGACGGTAATCGGAAAACAGGGTCGCGTTCACCAGCGGGCTCCGGGTCGACATGCAGACCAGATTAGGCCGGAGCCTACGCCCGGCACCTTGGCCGAACGCACAACACCTGGTCGGACCGTCTGTGGTGCGCGGCTAGGTGGCCGGGGCGCGCATGGCCGGCGCGGGCTCCGTCGACGGCGGCCCGTCCGGCGGCAGCACGGGGTCGGGGCCACGCTCGGGGGCGGGAGGCGCGGGGTCCGGGACGGCGGGGTCGGGCCGCGGGTCGCGTTCGGGGGGCGACGGGTCGGTTTGCGGCACCCCGGGCAGGTCCGGCCCCGGGACGGGGATCGGTTGCGGCGGCAGGTCGGTGCCGGCGATGACGCGCATGGCGGCCTCCTCTCGCGGGGGTCGGGGGCGCGATTACCCGCCGCTCGCGCCGGTCAAACTACGACCAGCGTCCCGGCTGGCGCACCAGCACGCGCGATCCCCGGGTCACGAGCAGCGTGCCGCCCTCGGTGACGCGGTACACGAACCGGCCGCGGGTGAACCGGTAGCCCAGCACCCCGCAGGGGGTCACGCCGTCGGCGCACATCCGCACCATCACCGCCCCGCGCAGCCGGATGGTGGCCCCCGTGCGGCGGTTGGTGCCGCGGTACGTGGCGTTGCGGCACCCGATGTCGCCCTCGGCGCAGCGCTGCGTGACGGTCACGCGAAAGTCCCTCGTGGTGAGCGTGCGGGAGGGCCCCGCGAGCGCGGGGGCGGCGGCGGCCGCGCACGCGGCGGCGAGGACGGCGGTGCGGAGGGTGAGGGGAGCGGGCATCGGGGCGGGCCTTTCCGTGGGGGGCTGCACACGGCATGACCCGCCGCCCGGTGCCGCGTTTCCGCGCAGGCCGGGTCTGGACCCGGAGCGGCGGCCGATCTAGCCTAGGAGCATGGCCACCAAGGACACCGCCGCCCCCAAGAAGCCCAAGCTCCCCACCGACGTGTACGAGGCCGAGCTGCTGCGCCTGCAGGCCCAGCTGGTTGAACTGCAGGAGTGGGTCCGCGCCGAGGGGAAGCGCATCGTCGTGGTGTTCGAGGGACGCGACGCCGCCGGCAAGGGCGGCGCGATCAAGCGCATCGTCGAGTACCTCAGCCCGCGCGTCGCCCAGATCGTCGCCCTGCCCGCCCCCACCGAGCGCGAACGCACGCAGTGGTACTTCCAGCGCTACATCGAGCACCTTCCCGCCGCCGGGCAGATCCGTCTGTTCGACCGCTCCTGGTACAACCGCGGCGGGGTCGAGCGTGTGATGGGCTACTGCACCACCGAGGAGCACCGGCGCTTCCTGCAGCAGTGCCCGATCTTCGAGCGCATGCTGGTGGAGGACGGCATCATCCTGCGCAAGTACTGGTTCTCGGTGAGCGACGCCGAGCAGCACAAGCGGTTCAAGTCGCGCCTCACCGACCCCATGCGGCGCTGGAAGCTGTCGACCACCGACCTCGAGTCGCTGACGCGCTGGGAGGACTACTCGCGCGCCAAGGACGAGATGTTCGTGCACACCGACATCCCCGAGGCCCGCTGGAACGTGGTGGACAGCGACGACAAGAAGCGGGCCCGGCTCAACGTGATCCACCACCTGCTGACGTCCATCCCGTACGAGCCCGTGGGTCACGACGAGCTGAAGCTGCCCAAGCGCCCCCCGTCCACGGGGTACCAGCGCACGGACCGGGGCCTCCAGTACGAGGTGCCGGACCATGCGTCCACACTGCTGAAGTAGCCTCGGCGTCCCCGGCGCCCGTCACGGGACGGTGCTCGCGCCGACCACATGGCGAAGCGTGTCCCGCAGAGGCGTGGAGCACCGGACCCGTCGGCCCCCGCCGGGAACCAGCGGGCCGCGCTCGCCGCCGTCGTACCGGCCGACCAACTCGGCCGCGAGGGTCTCGGACACGCCGCCGCCGACGATGCTCGCGAACCATCCGTCGCGGGAGAGCGGCGCGACGGACCCCGGGCGGGCCGCGCCCGCCACGTCGGTCTCACGCCGGGGGCCGCGTGGACCACGGGACCACGGCATCACGCCGCCGGGGCGACCCTCCTCAGCCACGTGGCGGTGGCGGCCCCCACGTCGCCCGCGGCACGGCGCAGCGAATGGTCGCCCGCGACCACCACGACGTCTCGGCCCGGCGCCGGAGGCGGCACGCCGAACGGGTCGCGGTCGCCCTGGACCACCAGGGCGGGCACGTCGACGCCGTCGAGCTCCGGCAGGCGGCTGGGGGTGGGCGACCCGTCGCGGCGGGGCCGTCCCGTCATGGGAAACGCGAGGCACAGCACGCCCGCGGCCCCCACAGCACCGGAAGTGCGGCACGCCACACGGGCGCCGCTGGAGCGTCCGCCCACGATCAACGGCACGCCGGGCGCGTCGGCCCGCAGTGCCTTCACCACGGCGATCCACGCCGCGTCCAAGGCGGGCGCGCGGTCGGGCGCGCGGCGTCCCGCCACGCGGTACGGCTGCTCCACCAGGGCCACGCGCAGGCCCGCCGCAACGGCCGCGTCGCGCGCCGCGAGGAGATCGGGTGCGTCCACGCCTCCCCCGGCGCCGTGCCCCAGCACCAGCAGCGCACGCGGGGCCGCAGGCCCTTCGACATGCGCCCGCGCCACCCCCCGCGTGGTCTCGATCGCGCGCGGGGCCGGCACGGGTCAGCCGACGCCGGCGAACGGCGCCGCGTACCGGTACACGCCGCGCAGGTCGCCGCGCCACGCGCTGAGCGTGCGGGCCTGGAAGTGCTCCCGCCACTCCGGGTCGGGCGCCGCGATGCCCAGCCCGGAGGCCGGCACGAAGCCGAAGCGGTCGTAGTAGCGGCGCTCGCCCAGCAGCACCACGACCGGCTCTCCCATGGCCTCCACCGCGCCCAGCGCCGCGTGCATCAGCGCCGCGCCGATGCCCCTGCCCTGAAGGTGGGGCAGCACACCCAGCGGGCCCAGGCCCAGCACCGGCGTGCCGGCCAGGTCCCCCCGCGTCAGGCACACGTGGCCGACGACGCGCGGCTCGACGTCGACGGCCACCAGCGACAGCTCGGGAACCCACCCCGGGTCCTCGCGCAGCGCGTCGACCAGTGCCACCTCCACGGGCTCGCGCCCCTCGGGTGTGGAGAAGGCGCCGCGGTGCACGTCGGCGATTGCCTCGCGGTCCGCGGGGGTCTCGCGGCGGATGATCACGGCGGCGTCCTCACCACGGCGACGGCTCGTAGTCCTTGAGGAAGCACCCGTGCACGTCGTCGCCGGCCTCCCCCCGCACGATGGGGTCGTACACGCGGGCCGCGCCGTCCACCAGGTCCAGGGGCGCATGGAAGCCCTCGTCGGCCAGGCGCATCTTCGTGGGGTGCGGCCGCTCGTCCGTGATCCACCCGGTGTCGACGGCCGTCATCAGGATGCGGTCGGTGGCGAACATCTCGCCCGCGCTGGTGCGGGTGAGCATGTTGAGGGCCGCCTTCGCCATGTTTGTGTGGGGGTGGCCGGGGCCCTTGTAGCCGCGGCCGAACTGTCCCTCCATGGCGGACACGTTAACCACGTACGCGCGGCCGTGCGCGGTCGCACCCGCCGCCAGCGCGGCGCGCAAGCGGTTGATGAGGATGAACGGCGCGGTGGCGTTGCACAGCTGCACCTCCAGCAGCTCGCGCGGGTCCACCTCGTGCACCACCTGGGACCAGCTGTTGTCGGCGTCCAGGTCGGGCACGAGGCCTCCGGCGTCGATGGCGGTGCGCGCCGCGATGCGCTCGGGCGTGGCCGACAGCGCGGTGAGGGCCAGCTGGGTGACCGCCTCGGGCGTGGGCGACCAGTGGGGAGGATGGGCCCCGTCCTCGAGCGCGTGGGAGGCGTGGGCGTCGGGGCCGAACACCCGCACCGGCGGCATGGGGCCGGGCGGCAACGGCGCGGCCTCCGCGTCGGCCAGCAGCGCGTACGCCCGGGGCGACCGGCGCACGGTCTGGGCGGCGTTGTTGATGAGGATGCCGAGGGGGCCCTCCTCCGCGACCGACTCGGCCAGGTCCACGACCTGGGCGGGGTTGCGCAGGTCGATGCCGACGATGCTGAGGCGGTCGAACCACTCGTCGGCGTCGGGAAGCGCGCGGAACCGCCGCACGGCGTCGCGCGGGAACCGCGTGGTGATGGTGGTGTGGGCACCGTCGCGCAGCAGGCGCAACGCGATGTACATGCCGATCTTCGCCCGGCCCCCGGTGAGCAGGGCCCGCCGGCCGGACAGGTCGGTGCGTGCGTCGCGCCGCGCGTGGTTGCGCGACGCGCACCGCGGGCACAGCTGGTGGTAGTGGGAGTCGACGTCCGTGAAGGGCTCCTTGCACACGTAGCAGGCGCGTGCGCGCAGCAGGGTGCCCGCCGTCGGCCCCGTCGCCCGGGACTCCAGGGGTAGGCCGCCGGTCTCGTCGTCGATGCGTCCCGGCGCCGCCGTGGCCGTGCGGGCGTCGACGGCGCGATCGTGCGCGAGCACGGCCTCACGGGCCTCGCGGCGCCGGCGCTTGCGGTGATGCTTGAACAGGCCGGCCGCGGCCCGCTGCACGGCCAGGGAATCGGGGTGGTCGGCCGGCAGCGCCGCCGCGGCCGCCACCACGTCGAGCGCGGTGCGCAGCGCGTCGGGGTCGATGCCGTCGGGGGCCGGGGGCAGATTCTCCACCCCCCCAGCCTAGACCCCGGCGCCCGCGGGCCACCCGGGGCCGCCGCGCACGCGGAACCGACGATTCGACCCCATCCGGTTGTTTGCCTCGGCAAGCATTTGCTAGGGTCGCGGCCATGACTAACTCACTCACCATCGGTGTGATCCTCGGAAGCACGCGCCCGGGCCGCAACGGCGAGGCCGTCGCGAACTGGGTGATGGATCACACGTCGGGTCGCTCCGCCACGTACGAGCTGGTCGACCTGGCCACGTACAACCTGCCCCTGCTGTGCGAGCCCACGGTGCCCGGGGCCGCCAACCGTCAGTACGAGCGCGAGGAGACCCGTGCCTGGGGCTCGACGATCGACCGCTTCGACGGGTTCGTGTTCGTCACGCCCGAGTACAACCACGGCGTGCCGGGTGCGCTCAAGAACGCGTTCGACGTGATCTACCCGGAGTGGAGCCAGAAGGCGCTGGGCCTGGTCGCCTACGGCGCCGACGGCGGTGTTCGGGCCGTGGAGCAGTGGCGCACCATCGCCGCCAACGCCATGCTGTACGCCGTGCGCGCCCAGGTGGCGCTGTCGCTGTTCCAGGACTGGGGCCAGGACGGCTTCGCGCCCATCGACCGCCGCCCCGGCGAGCTGGGCACCGTGCTGGACCAGGTGGAGCAGCTCGCCGGGGCCCTCAAGCCGCTGCGCGGCTAGGCGCCCCCGCCTGCCTCGGCCAGGCGCTTCAGCGACGCCGCGGCGTCGCCCGTCTGGCCGGGGAGCTGGCTCCCGATGAGTGGGAGCAGGAGCCTTCCCTTGAGGCCCTTCGCGTCGACGCGGATGGCCACCGTCACGCGCGACGTGCCGTCGGTGACCCCGGCGGCGAGCGTGAACGCGACCCTCACGTCCATCATGCCGTCGGCGAACTGGTCCGTCAGCGCGCGGTCCTCGACGCGCTCGGCGACGGCCCCGTCCATCGTGCCGGTGCGCCCCCCGAGCGCGTAGTGGAGGCGCAGGCGGGTCCCGGCCGCGGCCGGGCCGCCGGAGAGATTCTCGAGACGCGTGCACGGAGCGAGCCACTCCGGCGTGCGTTCGACGGCGTCGAGGATGGCGAACACCGCCCCGGGCGGTGCCGCGACGTCGACCGTGGCGGAGTGCTCGGGCATGTCCGCGCCCTACGCGTCGCGGGCCGGCGGCGCCATGAACTCGGGCCCGACGGGGTCGGTGATGGTGCGCGCCAGCGCGTCGTCGATGGCGGCCATGTCGCCGGCGGTGAGCTCCCAGCCGAAGACCTCGCCGACCGCGTCGAGCTGGGCGGGCGTGCGGGCGCCCCACAGGGCGATGGTGGGGCCGCGGTCCAGCACCCACCGCACGGCCAGCGCCAGCACCGACTTCCCCCGCCCGGCGGCGATCTCGGACAGCGCGTCCACCGCGGCCAGGTACCGGTCGTAGCGGGGCGGCTGGAACTTGGGGTCGTACACGCGTAGGTCGTCGCCCTGAAACGTGGTGTCGGGCCGCATCCGGCCCGACAGCAGGCCGCGGCACAGCGCCCCGTACGCCAGCAGCACGAGGCCGTTGTCCTCGGCGTACGGCAGCACGTCGTCGTCGATGCCGCGTTCGAACAGGTTGTACGGCGGCTGGTCGGTGGCCAGGGGCGCGGCCGTGGCCAGCGCGTCCATCTCGGCCGGCGCGAAGTTGCTGACGCCGATGGCTCGGACCTTGCCCGTCCGGCGGATCTCCTCCAGCACGGCCCCCGTCTCGGCGAACGGCACGCGCGGGTCGGGCCAGTGCACCTGGTACAGGTCGATGCGGTCGGTGCCGAGGCGCCGCAGCGACGCGTCGACTTCCCGACGGATGCTGTCGGGGCGGGAATCCCTGAACGGCTGTTCGTCGTCTCCCCACCCCAGACCGCACTTGGTGGCGATGAGGACGTCGTCGCGAAACGGGGCGACGGCCCGTCCCACGACCTCTTCGGAGTGGCCGAACCCGTACACGGGGGCGGTGTCGAAGACGGTGATGCCCCGGTCGTACGCGCGCCGGATGGTCTCGACCGAGGCGTCGTCGTCCGCGCCGCCCCACATCCATCCGCCGATGGCCCACGTGCCCAGGCCCACGCGGGACGCGGGCTCGTCGATGCCCGGGATCCTGATGGTTTCCATGCCTCACCCCTCCTCGGTCGGCTCCCCGGGGGAGCCTACGCCGGGCGGGCCGTGCCCAGGAGGAACGTCACCGGCGGCGCCCCGGGGGACGGGGCGAACCCGAAGCGCCGGGCGTCGACGGCGAAACCCGCGGCGGCGAGGTGCCGGGGGAGGTCCACGTCCAGCCTGCAGCCGCCGGCGGCGCGGGCCCACAGCGGCGACACCACGGTCTGCAGCGCGGCGGGCACGGGGCGGTCTGAGCGGATGTGCTCATAGAGCAGCACGACGCCGCCGGGCGCCAGCACGCGGCGGGCCTCGCGCAGGGCGGCGGGGACGTCGCCAACGCTGCACAGCACCTGGCTGAACACGACGGCCTCGGCCTCCCCGTCGCCCACGGGCAGGCGGGACGCGACGCCGTCGACGACGGTGACGGACACGGGGGCCGACGCGGCGGCGCGGGTGGCGAGGTCGCGCAGCGTCGGCTCGGGCTCCACGGCCGTGACGCGGGCGACGGCGGCCGGGTAGGCGGGGAAGTTGAGGCCGTCGCCGCAGCCCACCTCCACGACGTGACCCCGCGCGGGGCAGAGCAGCTCGCGCCGGTGGGCGGCGCCGCCCCGCGCGTCGGCGGCCGCGTTCGCGCGGGCCAGGCGGCGGGCGAAGCGAGGTCGAGGGGGATGTCCCGCGGGGCGGGGGGTTGTCGGCGGGCGGTTCACCGGCCTCCGGCTCCTCGGCGGCGTCGTGGGCTCCCGCCGGATGGTAGCCCCCCCGGCCCGCCCCGGACGGGCGCGTGCCGCCGCGCGGGAACCGCGGCGCGCCGGACGATGGGGCGCACCGGTAGCCTCCTTCGGGGCAACTACCGGGGAGTCATCGCGCGTGGCGGGCACAGCAGTGGGCATCATCGCCGTCGTCATCCTCATCGCCGCCACGGGGTTCTTTGTCGCGGCCGAGTTCGCCCTGGCGCGGGCCCGCCCCGTGCGGCTGGAGGCCATGGCGGCGGGCGGCGCGCGGGCGGCGCGTCTCGCGCGGCGGCAGTCCGGGCAGATCGACCGGTACCTCGCGGCCTGCCAGCTGGGCATCACGGTCACCGCCCTCGGCCTGGGTTGGCTGGGCAAGCCGGCCGTCGCGAGCGTCCTCGAGCCCGCGTTCGACCGGCTCGGGGTGGGGTCCGCCGCCGGCGTGGTCGCCGCAGGGGTCATCGCGTTCACGGTCATCACGGTCCTGCACGTGGTCGTCGGCGAGCTTGCGCCCAAGACCCTCGCCATCCAGAAGGCGGAGGAGACGGCGGTGAAACTGGCCTTCCCCCTGGAGGCGTTCCGGGTGGTGTTCTCGCCAGTGATCGCGGTGCTCAACGGCGCGGGCGTGAAGCTGGTGCGGCTGTTCGGCATCGAGCCCGCGTCCGAGCACGAGATGGCGCTGACGCCGGAGGATCTCCAGCGCCTCGTGGCCGACAGCGAGCGGGGCGGCACCCTGGACCCCGAGGAGGCGGGGATGATCGAGGGGGTCCTGGAGCTGCACGAGACGACGGCCGCAGAGGTGATGTCGCCCGCACCGTCCGCCATCACGATCCCCGGTGACGTCTCGGCGAAGGACGCCCTCCTGCGGGTGCTGGGCAGCCCCCACAGCCGGTTCCCGGTGGTCGGGGCCGCGGGCCAGCCCGAGGGGCTCGTCCACGTGAGCACCCTCGCCCGCGGCTTCGTCGAGACTCCCGCCGCGCCCGTGCGCGACCTGGCGGGTCCCGTCCACCTGGTGCCCGAGTCCCAGCCGCTGGACGTCCTGCTTGCCGGCATGCGCGGCGCGCGGGCGTCCCTGGCGGTGGTGCTCGACGAGTACGGCGAGCTGGCCGGCGTGGTCAGCCTGGAGGACGTCCTGGAGGAGATCGTCGGGGAGATCCACGACGAGAGCGACCCGGACCCGGACGTGGCCGTGAGCCCCGCGGGGGAGATCGTCGCCCGCGGCCACGTGTCGCTGGATGACCTGGCGAACCACGGCCTGGCCCTGACCGACGCGGACGTCACCAGCATCGGCGGCTATATCTTCGCCCGCCTCGGACGCCCCGCCCGCGTCGGTGACGTCGTCGAGGCGGCGGGCTGGCGGCTGGAGGTGGACGATGCGCGCGGGACCCGCATCCTGCGGGTGCGATGCACACCGGCGTCCGCCGCCCCGGGGGCACCGGGCTAGGGCCGCGCGGTCCCCGCGGTCCGTCCGCCAAGGTGGAAGTTCCGAGAGTACGTTCCAACCCTGCCCCAGGTGGCAAAGGCGTCGCCCGAACTCCGGCGAGGTCCGTTGCTTTCACGCTTGGTTCCGTTCTCTGAGTTCCTGGCGCATCGCGCGCCGAATCATGCTGTGCGACTGCAGGTTCTTCAGAAGATGCTGATGGGTCGAGCCGCCCCTGTCGGCGCGCAGCCAGTCCAAGCAAGCCTGCGTCTCCGCCCTCAGATCGCCGCTGCCTGCTTCGTCGCACCACTCCTCGATCAGGTCGGCTTCCTCGTAGAAGGCGACGGTCTGCTCGTGAAACGTGTGGGTGGGCACCACGACACGGGAGCTGTAGTGCACCCAACGCTGAAGCAGCAGGTTCACTCCGACTGGTGACAGAGAGGCGATCCGCGTGATCAGGCTGTCGGGTGCCACCGTGTAGAGGTTGTCGAAGTTCGCTGCCTGGTGCCGGTTCTGGCTCGTCACGTCGGGGCGGATACCGGGCAACGGCATCAAATTGAAGTTCCCGCCGGTCCAACCCGGCTCGTCGATCTCTTTGCGGCTGGTCACCTCGGCGACGAGAACCTGCCAAGCGAGATCGACGCCGTTCGTGCGCATGGAGCATGGGTGTTGGAGGACGACGACTGAGCGTGCTTTGGTCGTACCGGTCGAACCGGGCAACTGCACGCCGGTGAACACGTCGCCGGTGAAGATGGGCCGCGTCTGGGAGACCTCGTCGCCGCGCGCACGGTAGAGGGCGTCCCAGACTGGGACACCCTCTTCGTACGGGGATTCGAGATCGTGGCTCAAGGTCAGCCCTTCATGCGAATCGAGCGATTGCCGTCGCCCGCCTCGAACACCTCGAAGTCTGACCGGTACCGCTCGCGCCAGTCGGGGTCGAACTCCGACAGCAGCGCTTCGGGGTCTACATGACCGCTCGCGAACTCGAACACGAGGTCAGCACGGTCGGCTGCGTAGAGCACGATCGGCGTGACAGGAGCAGACGCGGAGAGCGGCATCTCGAACCAGGAGGCGATCTCATAGACCATGTAGTGACTCGCGATCAGATCGCACGCGGCAAGCAGGCTCGCAATCCGGATGCGGCTGTCACCCGATGCCTTCTCGCCCTTCCGCCACTTCTGCACTGCAGGCACGCTCACGCCGACCATCCGTGCGATGTCGCGCCAGGCGAATCCGAGGTCAGCCAACTCCGTGAGCATCCACGTCACACTGGCCTTGCCGCGTTCGGCTGCCGCCGTGCGCCACTCGTCCTCGTGGGTGCGCTTGTGAAGGTCGTCGACGTCGTCGTGGAGTACGCGGGCCTCGCTCCGGATTCCGCCAACCTCTCTCGTGAGACGAGGAGGTGTCAGCCGCGTCTCCGTCAGATTCCGAGTGAACGTGGAGTCGCCCGCGGTGGCGCGCGTTTCCAGCGCCGACTCCACCGCGGCGTTCCGCACCAACGCGTCAGCCATGTCGCAACACCTCCTCTCGTAGTCGATCGGTGATCACACTCTCAAACACCCCTCGCACCGGCTCATGTAATGCGTCGGCTTGGCACAGGATGAGGTCCACATCAAACTCAGGAACCTCGTCGGCTGCTTGCCAGAAACTGTCGATGTCCAGCTTGAACAGGGGCCCCGGCGGCGGGAGCGGGCGACGCAGATCGGGCGTCGATTGCACGACGTATTCGCTCTGCGCGCCGTACCTCAACACCAGTGCGTGATCACTGCCGCCCGAGAAAACAAATACCCCTTCGTTGGCCACCGGTACGAGGCTCAGCCCTGCGCCGACATGCGCGGGACCAAGCAAGGAGGCGTCCAGCCACTGTCCCCACGCGGGCACGCTGCGGCCGTTCTCGGCCGGAACCCTGATCTCGTCGATGTACCGAAGCCCGATCCGCTCGACTCCGGCCGGGGATGCGACGGCCAGACGCGCCTCGACTGCGACATCGAGCAGGTCACGCATCCTGTCGTAGCTACCATAGTTGGTGGTCTCGATCACCAGGCTGTCCGGACGGACCGACAGGGCAGTCCGCTTGTCGCGACTCGTCCACCTCGGCAAGCTCCTGACGACCTGCTGCTGTGTCGGAGGACCGTCGGGGCTTGCCCCCACAGTGACTGAGACTTCGTTCATCTCACCTGGCAGTGGCAGCAGGTGCTTGACCCGCGCCGACAACTCCGCCACCTGCTTACGCTCAAGTGGCTCGCACTGCGGGTGCCGCACCTCGATCGCCATCAGGACGATGGGCGCGCTCGGGTAAATCTCTCGCTCCCTCACACAAGCCATACTACCTGTGATGCAACCAAAACGGCAACCAACCAGGCAGTGCCATCCTGGTTCCGACCAGCGATGCCCACTGCGCTCAGGGGGCAGAGCCCGAAGACTGATCAGCCTGCCCTCGTTCACGGAGCGCATCATGAAGCGCCGCGGCGTGATGAGAGAGGCTCTTGAACCCTGGTTGACCGGGGTCGTAGGCTCGCCGGCTGCGGTCTCGCACGAGTGCGGTGAGGCTGGCACGACCCGCGCACGCGGCACTCGGCGCTCGGCTCCCTCAGCCCCGCCCAGTTCGTGGCCGCGCGGGAGTCGGCGGCCTGGGGGGAACTGCCCGTCAAAGCTGGGTGATCCCAGTCCTCGACGGCCTCATCCTGCGCCACGACGACATCGAGCGAACACTCGATCTCGGGCTCGACCTGCTCGGCGACCGCAGTGCGGCGTTGTGCGGTAAGGCAGACTACGCGACCCGACGGCTAGTAAAGCCGGGCGATCCTGAAGGCCATCTGGATCGACGACGGCGGCATCACCGACACGCAGTGCGCGCCCGAACTCGCCGCCGTCCGCGCCGCCTCAGGCAGCGCAGACGCGCCCGGCCCGGCCTTCACGGCCGAAGACCCGTCCGAAAGCCGACCGCGCCGCCAGAAGCGTCCCCGCGGTTCGTCCGACGAGGTGGAAGCAATGGAGCGTTGCGGGAACAGGCTACAGCGTGTCGAGCGGCTGGTTGCCGCGTGGAATCAGAGGTTAGTCGGGGTGATGGAGTCAGTTAGCGAGCCGGACGACCCGCTCATCGCGGCCTCCACGGAGCCAAGGAGTCGGACTCGAACACGGCTGACGCAGGAGGAAGTGGACGCTATGCGAACAGCCCGCGCGCAGGGCTTCGGTGTGAACGCGCTGGCGCGCAGGTTCAGGGTGCACCGGGGGACGGTGTGGGCGAAGACGCGGGTAGGTCCAGATGTCTAGCACACATGGCAACTATCGAGAAGGCACGTCGCTTGGCCCGAGTTGGCGAACGCATCGGAGTGACGGCCGGCGCGGGGTGGGGCCACCTGCTCCAGCGAGGTGTCCGAAGCGGGACCGACACGGGCGGGAGAGGCGGCTGTGGTTGGTTGCGCCCACGCCCTTATGGCAGGACCGCTGGATTGGCGCTCGTGGCCGCGCACATGCGCTCGAAGTGCTCGCCATCGACCGCTCGTAGGAACTCCATACAACGCCGGATCTGCCCGTAGACAGCTCGGGCGTCGAGCACGTCGACACTCTCACTGCCTTCCCCATGTGAGAACCGGTTACAGAAGTCGTAGACGTCCCGGTATGGTTCTCCGTCTTGGGCCTGGACAAGCACCTCCAGCGCCTGGAGGAAGTCGGTCCTATGCGGGGCCTTGTAGCTGGCGAAAACCTCCAGTACCCGGCGGGCAGCGTTTGGCAGTAGAAAGAGACGCTCGTGGTCTTCGGAGTCGGCGATCCCGGCCATGACCATCGAGAAGAGGTAGGCGTACTCCGAGGTGTTGTTTAGTAGCAGCCTCGGCAGCTTGCCCACCTTCGAACGACGCTCGCCATCGACAACAGCCGCGTACATCTCCAGGAAGGACACCTTGGGGAACCGGGCTTCGTCCACGTTGCCGTCGTTGATCTGCTTCATCGACTTACCCCAGGAGTTCTTGTGCGACTTGACGAACAGCCGTAGGAGACTGAAGTCGTGCGTCAGAACGATGTACTGCCCGAAGCCCTTGAGCGTGTCCACAAGCCACTGGTGGGTTGCGAACAGCGCCTCCCGGTCGAGCGAGCTGGACGGATCGTCAATGACCACGATCCGCTGTAGCGGGTCACCGCCAGGGACCTGTTCATCTTCAAGCTTTCGCAGGAAGTACAACAGCGACAGAGTCGTTCGCTCGCCATCGCTGAGATCGGTTCCAGGCTGGTCGCCTCGCCGACACGCATACGACTTCCCGTCCTCAGTCACCGCCACGCTCAGGTGGTCCTTGCCGTAGACGCGAGCCAGGTCGCGGGTCAACGTATCCGCCATGTCCTTAGTCGTGAACTGCGCCTGACGAACTTTGTCCAGCCGACGCTCTGCCAGTTCAGCTGCCTTGTTGCTCGCCGTGCTCTTGGTCCCCAGGTCCTTAGCCTTTTCCTCTAGACCACGGAATACCTCACTCTGCGAACCAACTAGATGATCCAGGACGGTCTGCTTCCGCTCGGTGATCACCTCGCTATGACGACGGACCTGATCGTTGTGCTCTGCGATGGCTTGCGCGAGCACAGTCGTGGACGGTGCGCTGACCAGCACCGACCAGTCCGGGGCTTCGGGAGTCGCGCTCGGGTCATCGACCTTTGCGCTGACGGCAACCTCGACCGCCTCCAGTGCGGCCACCCGCTCATCGACCTCTGCCTTCGCCTTGCCTAGGGCTTGGCTGTACGCAGGCTGGAGGTCACCTACAAGGCTGCCGGTGACGGGCAGATTCGAGTGCCAGGCAGAGAGCATCTGCTTCTCGCGCGTGACAGCACCGAGCAGATCCTTGGCCTTGCCCCGGATCTGGAGCCAGCTCTCATCGAAGTGACGCGCCAGTTGTGCCCGCCGCTCACTCGTTACGTTCCCAGCACAGAAAAGGCAGTGATCCAGTCCCTCATGCAATTCGAGTCCCCGCTCGACCCAAGCCTGTGCGGTTGGGTTCCCCTCCAGCGCGGTGATGGCGACTCGGGTCGGCGTCTCTGCGAGTAGGTCCGACAGCACCTCCAACCGGGCGACAACCCCTACAGGTGGTGTGGCAACATCGGCAACGAGAGCGGGCGCACCCTCGCCCAGCCGCTTCAATGCCTCAGCATGTGCATTGCTGTCGGGGAACTCGCCCTTGTAGCCACGAAGGTCGTCCTGGACCTTCGTGACGGAGAAGCGGCTCTTCGTGAAGTAGTTGTAGTCGAACTCCTTGAGTTCGGAGACGATCCGATCCTGGACCTCGCGGACGAGCTTGTCGACCTTGCCGGTTGCGATCTTCCGCTGCTTCTCCGCTTCACCAGCCTCGCCACGCAGCGTCGTGATCTCTTCTGTGAGCCGAGCTTCTTCCTCCTTGGCATCGATCGCCTCACGCCCCAGCGTCACGATGGCCGAGGCGCTCGCGCCATCGAGGAACGCCGACAGGTTGGCGTCCACCCACTTGCGTGTGAACACGGCCATCGATGGCGATGGGCTTGCCCCGCCCGCGTTGACTGTGGTCCGCCGCATGTCATCGCGTTCCCACACCACAGCAGCCGATGACGTTCCTTCGGCTAGCCCGAGTAGCAGTTCCGACAGGGTCGACTTGCCGCTGCCGTTGTGCCCGTAGATCACCGTCCGACAGCCGAGCGGAAGGTCGTCTGGCCAGAAGCCCTGGTCAAGCGACCGCCAGGGAGCCTTGAGATCGAGTCGGCGAAGCATGACTAGACCCTAGTTGTGACCACTGACGTTGGGCGACAGGGAGACGACGCCACCGACCTAACGTCGACCCAAGTATCTCCGTTCGTCCCGCCGAGACTTGGGGCACATTGGCCCCGACGACCTCTGCTCATCGAGGCCGCTGCGACGCCAAGGCGACGCGCTCGAACACTGCTGACCGACGAGGAACAGAGGCTATGCGAACAGCCCCCACCAATGGCATCAGCGTTTCTGCCTTGGCAAAGCAGTTCGGCGGTCATCGTGTCAGGGTATGGACGGGGACACGGTTCGCGAGACCTTTGGCGAACGGCCGAAGGCCGCCTCGCAGGATACCTTGACTGCCGTGGCGTCCCGAGACCGAAACCTGCGTCGGTGACTCGAAGCGTGACGTGGGTGCGGCAGTCTGACGCCCGCCCGAGTCGAGGACTCTCAGATACCCTCTTGCTATGGAACTCACCGAATCGTGGCGCACCGAGCTGCCTCCCTCCATCGTCGCGCGCTACGACATCATTGAGACCCGCAACGCTGCGGCGATGTTCAAGGCTTCAAACCCTGAGTTGCTCACCGAGATGGCCATGGTGCTGGATGGCTTCCACTTCGACGTGGAGCGGATCGTTCGAGGCGGAGGGAGCAAACACTTCATCTCGGCAGAACTCGATGAGGCGTTCCGGGTGGCGGGTTGGCGGGAGGCCAAGTTCAGGCAGAAGCTCATCACTGATCTTGTGCTGAACCCCTATGGGCCAGCGGGTGAGAGAACCAAAGTCACTCGCACGACCGAGAGTGAGTACGAAGGTCACCAGATCGACAATGTGAAGGGTCGGGTCGGCTTGGACGTTGAGTGGAACCCCAAGGACGGGAACCTGGATCGGGACTTCTCGAACTTTCGTAACCTCTACGATGCGGGCGTCCTTGACCTCGGGATCCTCGTCGTGCGCCGTGAAACTGGCATGAGGGCGCTTTGGAGCGACACAATCGCCCGCGCGAAACAGCTCGACAGCACCACCTTCACCTCCGCTGAGTGGAGCGAGCGGCTGCGGAAGACTCCGGCAGATCCTCTGGGGACGTCCACCACCTCCAACTTTGAGAAGCTCGTCACGAGAGTCACGCGCGGCGATGGCGGAGGATGTCCAATCCTTGCCATCGCCATCACGACGCGGTGCTATGAACCACCTGCTGACCTGGAGGCCGAGATCCAGCGTGTCGCGGACAACCACACAG
>JAGQUM010000057.1:0-18685 GCA_020438485.1 Thermoleophilia bacterium
ACCACGTTGGCGGTCTTGCGGCCCACGCCCGGCAGGCTCACGAGGTCGTCCATGCCCGGCGGCACGTCGCCGCCGAAGCGTTCCACCACGGCCGTCGCCATCCCGATGAGGCTGCGGGTCTTGGCGTTGAAGAACCCCGTGCGATGGATGATGCGGCCGACGTCGTCCGGGTCGGCGGCCGCCATGGATGGGGCGTCCGGGTAGCGGGCGAACAGCTCGGGCGTCACGCGGTTGACCATCGCGTCCGTGCACTGGGCCGACAGGATCACGGCGGCCAGCAGCTGAAACGCGCTGGTGTGGTCCAGGGGCACGCGGTACGTGGGGAACTCGGCGGCCAAGATCCGGGCCACGGCGCGGGCGCGGCCCCTCGGGGTGCGGGGCCGCGGTGGCGCGGGGGAGGGGACGTCGGCCGTCACGCAATCGAGGATACGCGCGCCCCGGTCCCACGTCATGAGACGACGGCCCGCGGGGGGCGGTGGGGGCGGCGCCGCCAGCTAGTGTTCGAGGGAGCGAACCAATCCGACCGCGAGGACCAATGCCCGCCCCACGCCTGTTCGATGTGCCGTCGCTGCCCCGCGAGCAGTGGATGCACGTGCTGGCCACCGTCGCCGGCCTCACCGAGGCCGCCACCCGCACCGCGCTGCTGCGCGAGCTCGCGGGCGACGACACGCCCGACGCGGCGGGAGCCCAGGTGTCCGAGCGGCGCCCGCTGCCCGCCGGCGACGGCACCACGGTCGTGGCCGACATCGTCGTGCGTTCCGGCAAGGAGTGGGGCGTCGCCGTCCAGGGGTGCCTGGGCCTCGACATCGACCGCACCGACGCTTGGACCGCGCTCCACGACGCGCTGGCGGCGCAGGTGGAACACGCCACGCTCGTGGTCGTCACGCCCGACCGGGCGGTGCCCGACGACGTCGCCCGCGCCCAGGAGGGACGCCGCATCCGCCACCGCAGCTGGCAGCGCGTGCGCGACTGGGTGCAGGAGCGCACCGAGCGCGGCAAGGTCACCGGCACCGACGCGTTCATCCTGCGCGAGGCCGACTACTTCTTCGGTCCCCGGGTCGCCGAGCTCTATCGCCTGGAGGAGTTGCTGGTGCGCACGGACGGGGCGGCCCGGGTGGCCGTGGCGTCGCTGTTCGCCGACCTCAACGACATCTCGCCGCAGCCCACCGTGGTCAACACGTCCACAACCGCGGGCGAGATCCGCTATCCGCGCTCCGGTGACCCCGTCGTCACGGTGACGCTGGGCGAGGGCAGCCCGGCCGCCTCCGTCGCCGGCGGCCCGTCGGTGTCGCTGAGCAGCCGCGAGGCGTACATCGAGGGGCGCTCGGGGTTCCTCGAGGCCGCCCGCAACGCTCTTCCAGCCCGCAGGTAGCCCGTGTCGTCGCGCGCGTTCGAGGACGACGAGCTGGAGCGGCGCCGCCTGGCGGCGCTGGGGGTCATCCGCCAGTACGGCGACCCCGTGCTGCGCACGCCCGCCGGCGAGGTGAAGGACTTCGACGAGGAGCTGGGCCGGGAGATCGCCCGCATGTCGCAGCTGATGATCGACGCCCGCGGCGTGGGGCTGGCGGCCCCCCAGATCGGCGCGCTGCGGCGCCTGCTGGTGTACCGCCTCGGCGAGGAGGGCCCCACGCGGGCGCTGGTCAACCCCACCATCACGTGGTCGTCCGACGAGACGGAGGTCGACCAGGAGGGGTGCCTGTCCATCGGGGAACTGCTGATGGACGTGCCGCGGGCGGTGTCGGTCACCGTCGAGGCCCGGGACGCCGACGGCTCACCCGTCACCGTCGACGCACACGACTACGAGGCGCGCGTGCTGCAGCACGAGATCGACCATCTCGACGGCATCCTCATCCTCGACCGCACGCCCAGGGACCAGCGCAAGGAGGCGCTCCGGGCCCTCCGGGAGCGGCCCGAGTGAGGGTCGCGTTCGCCGGCACGCCCGGTCCCGCCGCGGCGATCCTGCGCCACCTCGCGGGCGGGCGCCACGACGTGCCGCTGGTGATCACCCAGCCCGACAAGCCCCGGGGCCGCAAGGGCACACCCAGCCCGACGCCGGTGGCCGAGGCGGCCGCGGAGCTGGGCATCGATGCGCTCCGCGTGGGGTCCATCAACGCCGAGGACGTGCTCGCGCGCCTGCGCGCCGAGGGCGTCGGCGCCCTCGTGGTGGTGGCGTTCGGCCAGATCCTGCGGGACCCGCTGCTCGACGGGTGGCCGTGCATCAACGTGCACTTCTCGGTGCTGCCCGCGTACCGCGGCGCGGCGCCGGTGGAGCGGGCCCTCATGGACGGCGTCACCGAGACCGGCGTCACGATCATGCGGATGGACCCCGGCCTTGACACCGGCCCAACGGCCCGGGTGGTCACCACGCCCGTCGGCGCCGCCGACGACGCCGGGGTCGTGATGGACCGCCTCTGCGCGCTCGCCGGACCGGCGCTGGAGGACACGCTGGACGACGTCCAGGCCGGGGCGTTCGTGACCATCCCCCAGCCCGCCGAGGGGGCGACGTACGCCGCGAAGATCGGCCCGGAGGACCGGGCGCTGAGCCTCACCGACACGGCGGCCGTGTTCGCCGACCGCATCCGGGCGCTGGCGCCCCACATCGGGGCGACGTGCCGCATCGGCGGCGAGCCGTTCAAGGTGTGGGCCGCCCGCCGCACCGACGGCGAGGCCCCGCCGGGCCTGTCCGTGCGCGACGGCGAGTTGGTCGTGGGCCTCGCCGACGGGGTCGTCGAGATCCTCGAGCTGCAGCCGCCCGGCAAGGCACGGATGCGCGCCGCGGACTTCCTGCGCGGCTGGCGGGGCGGCCTGGAGATGGGCGAGTGAGCCCCCGGTCGCCGCGGCGCCCGGGCCGCCCCCGCCCGCCGGGCGCGGAGGGCATCAGCCCCGAGCGCGTGGCCGCGTACGACGTGCTGCGCCGCGTCGACGGCGGCGCGTTCGCCGATCGCGCGTTCGCGGCCGTCATGCGCCGCGGCGCCGTCCCCCGCCAGGCCCGGGGGGCCGCGATGCGCCTGAGCTACGGCACCGTGCAGCGGCGCCGCACGCTCGACTGGCTGGTGGACGCCCACCTTGACCGGCCGGAGCGGGTCGAGCCCGAGGTGCGTGACGTCCTGCGGCTGGGCGCGTACGAGCTGGTGTTCAGCGACGCCACGCCGCCGTCGGCCGCCGTCGACCAGGCCGTGCGGCTGGCACGGGCTGTGCCCGGCGCTCCCGCCCGGGCGTCGGCGCGGGCAGGCCTGGTCAACGCGGTGCTGCGCACGCTGGCGCGCGACGCGGACCAGGCACGCGAACGGCTGGCGGGCGACGGCCTGGACCCCGGCATCCGCTTCTCGTTCCCGGACTGGATGGTGGAGGCGCTGGAGCGCGACCTGGGCGCCGCCGACGCGCGCGGGCTGATGGAGGCCGCCAACCGCCCGGCCGAGTCGGCGCTGCGGTGGAACCCGCTGAGGGGTCCCAAGCGAACACTCACCGACGCGCTCGGCGTGCCGTGGCACGGGGACCCCGAACTGCCCGAGGCCGTGGTGCTGGACGCCCCCCTGGGTTTCGAGGACACGCCGGCGTGGCGCCGCGGGCTGGCGATGCCGCAGAGCCGCGCCTCCATGCTACCCGCCCGGGTCCTCGACCCGCGGGCGCGCGAACGCGTGCTGGACCTGTGCGCCGCACCCGGCGCCAAGTCCACGCACCTGGCGGCTCTGTCCGCCAACGGCGCCGACATCACGTGCGTGGAGCTGCACGACGCGCGGGCCGACCAGCTGCGGGTCCTGGGACGGCGCATGGGGGCCCGGCTGCGCGTGGTGGCGGGCGACGGCGTCACCACGCCGCTGGACGGCGGGTTCGACGCCGTCCTGGTGGACGTGCCCTGCACCGGCCTGGGCGTGCTGTCGGCCCGCCCGGACGCGCGCTGGCGGCGGCGCCCGGAGCTGCTGGGGCCGCTGCATCAGACGCAGCGGGCGCTGCTGGCGCGCGCGCTCGACCTGGTGCGCCCCGGCGGCCGCGTCGTGTACTCCACGTGCACCGTCCTGGCCGCCGAGAACGATGACGTCGTGCGGGCGAGCGGGGCCGATGTCGTGGACCTGTCACATCGGTTCCCCGCGTACGCCCACCCGCGCCTGCCGGGCGCGCTGCTGTCGCTGCCCCACATCCACGGCACGGACGGCTTTTTCGTGGCGGAGTTGCGGCCGCACTGAGCGGCATGTTTCGCGCCGCGACGACGATGCGGGTTGACCCGGCACGGGTACTCACTAGAGGATGCCCACGGAAGGGATCCCCACGCCGCACTTTTCAGGAACATCGACGACCCCGGCGACGACCCGGAAGCTGGCGCGCTGGCTCGGTGCGAGCGCGATCGCGTGCGCGTGCTGGCCGCTGGGCGCGGCGGGTGCCGACGCCACGGCGGGCGTGGCCGACCGCGAGGGCGACGTGGTGGTCGACCCCGCCGGCCCCCAGTGGAAGGCACCCGACATCCTCGGGGCCTCGCTGTCGTACATCACCGGCGCCGACGCCGACCTCACGGACGACGTCGTCCAGGGTCAGATGCGCATCGACGCGTCCCCCGACCCGGGCGTGCAGACCAAGCTCTACGCCGGCCGCGCCATGTCGTGGCGCGTCGACACGGACGGCAACCCGAACACGGGGGCCACGACGGGAAACATGAAGGGTGCCGACGTGGTGGTCGTGGCGTTCGGTTCGTCCTCCGGAGACCAGAACCGCGCGTACGTCCGCCGGTGGGTCAACGGGGCGTTCGAGTCCACGGGACGGGCCATCGCCCTGCAGACCAGCATCGAGACGGGTTTCTCGTGGACCGCGACGCCGGCGGACATGGGCATCGTCCGCGGCGTGAACACGCGGATGTGGTTCGAGGCGGTGTGGAACCAGGGCGCCGCCAGCGACATCGCCCCCGACGACGGGCGCGGCATCGCCCTGTTCACCCCGTTCCCGGCCCCGCAGGCCCAGGCGGGCGACGCCACCGACATCGGCACCGACCGGGCCGTCATCCCCGGCACCGTCGACGGGCTCGGGACGGGCACCGACTGGTTCGTCGAGTATGGCGTCGAGGGCCAGCCCCAGGTATCCACGGCGCCGGCGGCCTCGCCGCCCGGCGCACCGCAGGCGCTCGCGGTGCCGCTGGTGGGCCTGACGCCCGCAACGCGCTACACGTACCGCGTCGTGGCCCGCAACGCGTGGGGAGAGACCCGCAGCGCCGCGTTGGCGTTCACTACCGCGTCCCCGCCGGCGCCCCCGGCGCCGCCGCCGGCGCCGGGCGGACCGGACGGCACCGCGGCCGGCGTCGTCACGGCGGCGTCCCGCACCTCGCTGACGTTCAACGGCACGATCGCGCCCGCCGCCGCCCCGTCCAACTGGTGGTTCGAGTGGGGCACGTCGCCGCGGCTGGGGCACACCACCGCCCGCAGCTCCGTCGGGCCCGCGGCCGCGTCCGTGCCCGTCAGGGTCCGCGTCGCCGGCCTCGAGCCAGGGACGACCTACTACTACCGCCTCGTCACCACCGTCGGGGGCACTCGCGTCCGGACCGCGGTGCGCACCGCGCGTACGCTGCCCGCCGGCCGCCTGACGCTGAACGGCCGTGTCCGGTTCCGGTGCGCGTCGGGGGCGTGCGTGCTCAGCCCGGCGTCTCGCCTGACGGTGCGCGTGCGCACCGCGACGAACGCCGTGGTGCGCGGTCGCCCCGCCGCGCGCGGGCTGCGGGCGCGTCTGCACTGCGTGAGGGGCTGCCGCGTGAGGGGACGCGCGGTGCCCGTGCGCGTGATGCGCGCCGACCCCCGGCTGATGCTCGGGCGCTCCGTGCGCACGCTGGCGCTGCGGCCCGGCGCGGTGGTGGAGCTGCGCGTCACGCGGTCCGGGGCGACGGGGGTCCTGTACCGGGCCCGCGTGACCCGCGCGGGCGTCCGTGCCGGCGTGTGCGCCATGGCGTACTCGGCCACGCGCTGCGCCACCGCCCCGCGCCGCGCGGCCGGCCGCTGACCCCGGCGCCGCGGGCGCCGAATTGACACAATCGCCCGCGTGGACCGCTCACATCCCGCACTGACCCACACCCAGGTGCTGCCGTCCGTGATGTCGGCCGACATGCTGCACTTGGGAGACCAGATCGACGCGCTCGCCGATGCCGGGGCCCTCGCGCTGCACGTCGACGTCATGGACAACCACTTCGTCCCCAACCTCACCGTGGGGCCCGACTTCACCGCCGCCGTGGCCCGCGCGGCCCGGCCCCGCGGCATGCTCATCGACGTGCACGTGATGGTGGAGCGACCCGGCAACCTCATCCCGCTGTTCGCGGCCCACGCGGACGCCATGAGCGTGCACCTGGAGGCAGACCCGCACCCGCACCGCCTGCTGGGCGCCATCCGCGACGCGGGGCTGCTGGCGGGCATCGCCATCAACCCCGGCACGCCCGCCGACGCGCTGGCCGACCTGGCGCCCATGCTCGACTACGTCAACTGCATGAGCGTCAACCCCGGGTTCGCCGGGCAGTCGTTCGTGCCCGGGACCCCGGCGAAGGTCCGGCGCCTGCGCGACCTGCTGGGCGACGACGTGATCATCGAGGTGGACGGCGGCGTGGGCCCGTCCACCATCGACGGGGTGCGCGATGCCGGCGCCCGGTGGCTGGTGTCGGCCTCGGCCATCTTCGGCTCGCCGGACCCGATCGCGGCCTACGCGGACCTGGCGCGCCGGTCGCGCGGGGCGTGAGCGCGGCGCCCACCCCCGTCGAGCGGGACGCTCTCGCGCGGGCGCGTGAGCTGGCGCTCAACGGGCGCGGTCGCGTGAGCCCGAACCCGCTGGTCGGGGCCGTCGTGCTGTCGCCGCGCGGCCGGACGGTGGCCGAGGGCTGGCACGAGGGGCCCGGGGAGGAGCACGCCGAGGCCATGGCGCTGCGCCTGGCGGGCGACGAGGCCCGCGGCGCCACCGTGGTCTGCACGCTGGAGCCCTGCTCCCACTGGGGGCGCACGCCACCGTGCGCGAACGCGCTCATCGAGGCCGGCGTCGCCCGCGTCGTGGTGGGCGCCCTGGACCCGCTCGAGCGCGACCGGGCCCGCGGCGCCGACGTGCTGCGGGGGGCCGGCATCGATGTGGCCCTGGCATCGGGCGACGACGAGCGGGCGTGTCGCGCCCTCAACGCCCCGTTCCTCACCCACGCGCTGCTGGGACGGCCGCACGTCACGCTGAAGCTGGCCGCCAGCCTGGACGGCCGGGTGGCCACGTCCGCGGGCGAAAGCCGCTGGATCACGGGCGAGCCGGCGCGCGCACTGGTGCACCGCTGGCGGGCCGACCACGACGCCGTGATGGTGGGGGTCAACACCGCCGTCACCGACGACCCGCTGCTGACCGCCCGGGGCCTCGACGGGCCGGTACGCCAGCCGGTGCGGGTCGTGGTGGACTCCCGGGGTCGGCTGCCGCTGGAGTCGGCCCTCGTGCGGGGAGCGGGGGGCGCCACGGTGGTGGTCGCCACCGCGCAGGACGCGCCCGCGGCCGCCGTCGCCGCCCTGCAGGAGCGCGGCGTGCGGGTCGTGGCCGCCGGGGCGGGACGGGTCGACCTGCCCGCGACGCTGCGGATCCTCGCCGAAATGGGCCTGCAGTCGGTGTTCGTGGAGGGCGGAGGTGTGCTGGCGGGGGCGCTGCTGCGCGCCGGGGTGGTGGACGATCTGCGCTGGTTCGCGGCGCCCCTGGTGTTGGGTGACGACGCCCGGCCCGCCGTCGCCGGGGTGGGCTGGCCGCGCCTTGCCGACGCGCCGCGCCCGTCCGGCGCGACCATCGAGGCGGTCGGCGACGACGCGCTCATCACGGGGCGCCTCACGCCCCTTCCCGGAGAGGTGTAGGCCGTGTTCACGGGGCTGGTGGAGGAGACGGGCAGGATCCGCGAGGTCACGCCGCGCGGGCCCGGGGCGCGCGTGGCCATCGACGCGGCGGTGGTGGTGGACGGCGTCGCGGTGGGCGACTCCATCGCCGTGGACGGCGCGTGCCTGACCGTGGTGGAGTTCGACGCCGCCGGCTTTGCCGTCGAGGCCGTCGCCGAGACGCTGCGGCGTACGTCGCTGGGCTCTCGCGCCGCCGGCGACCGGGTCAACCTCGAGCGTGCGGTGCCGGCGAACGCGCGGCTGGGCGGGCACATCGTGCAGGGGCACATCGACGGAGTGGGGCGGGTCAGGGACGTGGTCCCCGAGGGCGACGGCTGCCTGCTGACCGTCGCGGCGCCCCCCGAGATCCTCCGCTACGTCGTCGAGAAGGGCAGCGTGGCGGTGGACGGCGTCAGCCTCACCGTGGCGGGCCGAGGCGACGACGCGTTCACCATCGCGCTGATCCCCCACACGATGGACGCCACCACGCTGGGCGAGGCCGCGCCCGGGCGCGCCGTGAACCTGGAGGTCGACCTGGTGGCAAAATACGTGGAGGCATTCACCCGGCCGTACATCCACACGGAGGACCGCCCGTGACGAGTTCCGCGCCCCCCACGTTCAGCAGCATCGAGCAGGCCATCGAGGACATCCGCTCGGGCCGCATGGTGGTGGTGGTCGACTCGGAGGACCGCGAGAACGAGGGCGACCTGGTGATGGCCGCGCAGTTCGCCACGCCCGACGCCGTGAACTTCATGGCGAAGCACGCCCGGGGCCTCATCTGCCTGGCGCTCACCGAGGAGCGCTGCGAACAGCTCGGCCTGATGGCGATGGTGCGCCGCAACGACGCCCAGTTCCAGACCGCGTTCACCGAGACTATCGAGGCCCGCGAGGGGGTCACCACGGGCATCTCGGCGCCGGACCGCTCGCACACCATCATGGTGGCCATCGACCCCGAGTCGGGACCCGGCGACCTGGTGAAGCCCGGCCACATCTTCCCGCTGCGGGCGAAGCCCGGCGGCGTCCTGGAGCGCACCGGCCACACCGAGGCGGCCGTCGACCTGGCGCGCCTCGCGGGCCTCATCCCCGCGGGCGTCATCTGCGAGGTCATGCGGGAGGACGGCGAGATGGCCCGGGTGCCCGACCTCGTGCCGTACGCGCAGGAACACGGTCTGGCGCTGATCACCATCGAGGACCTCATCGAGTACCGGCGCCGCCACGAGAAGCTGGTGGAACGCGGCGGGGAGGCGCGCCTGCCCACGGCCTGGGGAGAGTGGCAGGCGGTCGGTTACCGCAGCCTGGTGGACGGCAAGCACCACCTGGCGCTGGTGAAGGGGCACGTGGCGGGCGAGCAGGACGTCCTCGTGCGCGTGCACTCCGAGTGCCTGACGGGCGACGTGTTCGCGTCGCAGCGCTGCGACTGCGGCGAGCAGCTGCACGCGGCCATGCGCATGATCGACGAGGAGGGCCGCGGCGTGCTGCTGTACATCGCCCAGGAGGGGCGTGGCATCGGCCTGCTCAACAAGCTGCGCGCGTACGAACTGCAGGACGAGGGCTACGACACCGTCGAGGCCAACCTCAAGCTCGGCTTTCCGCCCGACCTGCGCGACTACGGCATCGGCGCCCAGATCCTCGTGGACCTGGGCCTCACCACCATCCGCCAGCTCACGAACAACCCGAAGAAGATCGTGGGCCTGGAGGGGTACGGCCTGAAGGTGGTCGAGCGGGTGCCCATCGAGGTGGACCCGCGGGCCGAGAACGCCCGCTATCTGGAGGTCAAGCGCGACAAGATGGGCCACATCCTGCACCACCAGGACCTGCGCCCCACCGCGCCCCTCGGCGCGGGCGACGACGCCGACACCGCACCCGAGGAGGCCTGACATGGCGAGGATCGACGCGGCCCCCGAGGCACCGAGGCTGGCGGACGCGGACGTGCGCATCGCCGCCGTCTGCTCCGGCTTTCACCGCGGCCTCACCGAGGCGCTGCTGGAGGGCGCCCGCGGGCGCCTGGCCGAGAGCGGCCTGCCGAACGGCCACCTGGACGTCCACTGGGTGCCCGGTGCGTTCGAGGCGCCGCTGGCGGCCCGCTACTGCGCCGACAGCGGGCGCTACGCGGCCGTCGTGGCGCTCGGGGCGGTGGTGCGCGGCGCGACCGCCCACTTCGAGCACGTGTGCTTCGGCGCGTCGCAGGGGCTCATCAAGGTGGCCACCGACACGGGCGTGCCGTGCACGTTCGGCATCCTCACCGTCGACACCGTCGAGCAGGCCTGGGCGCGCGCGGGCGGCGACGTGGGCAATGCCGGAGCGGATGCCGCCGACGCGGCCGTGGAACTCCTGAACCTGCGCGGCTCGCTGGGCCTCACCCGCTGATGCAGCAGCGCCTCAGCTTCGTCACGCTGGCCGTGGCCGACCTCGACGCGTCACGCCGCTTCTACGTCGAGGGTCTCGGCTGGACCCCATGCCTGCAGGCCGACGACGTGCTGATGTTCCAGGTGGCCGACCGCGTGGTCCTGTCGCTGTGGGACCGCGCCGCGTTCGCGGCCGAGGTGGGGGAGGAGCCGGCCGTGGGCGTGGCGCCCATCACGCTGGCCCACAACGTGCCCACCGGGCCCGCGGTGACGGCCGTGCTCGACACGGCCCGCGCGGCCGGCGCGAGCCGCGTGTGGGAGGCCGAAGACCGGGAATGGGGCGGCTTCTCGGGCTACTTCGCGGACCCCGACGGGTACCGCTGGGAGGTGGCGTGGAACCCCCACCCCGTGGGGCGCATCGTCGTTCCGTAGACGCGCGTGGCGGGGCGGCCGGGGCCACCCCGCCGGGTTCGCGACGTCAGTCGTCGGGGATGATGAACTCCTGGCCGGGGTAGATCAGGTCCGGGTTCTGGATCTTGTTCACGCGCGCGATCTTGTGGTAGTCGACGCCGAAGCGCTGGCCGATCTCGCTGAGCGTGTCGCCCTTCTTCACCACGTACGTCCGCTGCTTCTTGGGCGCCGGGCGCTCGGCCTGGCGCTTGGGCGGGGGCATGTGGCCGCCACGGCCGGCCTCGGCCGGGCGGGTCTCCTTGGGCTTGGGGGCCTGCCGCGGCGGTGGGGCCTGGGTGGGGGTGGGCGCCGGCGCGGCCTGCGGCTGGCCGGCCGGGACATCCGCGGGGGCCTGCGCGGGCGGGGTATCGGTGGCCGCGCCGCCCGCCTGCGCGGTGTCGGCGCCGCCGCCCCGGGCCTCCCTGCCGGCCTGGCGGATCTGCTCGGTGAACGAGTCGTCCGCCCGCGCGGTGTCGCCGGACCGGGCGTCCTCACCCGCCTGGCGGATCTGCTCGGTGAAGGAGCCGCCGCCCCCTGCCTCCGGGGCGTCCTGTGCGGGCGGCGCGCTCGCGGTGTCCTGGGGAGCGGGGGCGTCCTCCTTGGGGGCGCCCTCCTTCTCCTTGTCATCCTTCGTGACCTTGTCCAGGGCCTCCTGGCCGGCCTTGCGGATGTCGTCGAGGAATCCCATCCAGTAGTCCTTTCCCGATCTGGCGGGCAGACGTCCTCTGCCTCACGGGAAGGGTACCCGCCGGCCCGCCCGGTGACGCATCCGGGTCGGTAACACCTGTCCGCGGGCCGTGACGGCGGGGCCGCCCGTCCTCGTCGCCCGGATGGACGTGTGGGCGGCGCGGGGCGCCGCCCGGGCCGATCAGACCGCCTTCACGACCTTGTTGGCCTTCAGGCAGCGGGTGCACACGTACGCGCGAACGGGCGTGGAGCCCTTCAGGATGCGGACCTTCTGCAGGTTCGGGTCGAACCTGCGGGAGGTGGCGCGCATGGAGTGGCTGCGGTTGTTGCCGAAGGCCGGCCCCTTACCGCAGACGCTGCAGACCTTCGACATGACTTCGGCCCTCGTCTCGGAAACTGGGTGCGGGCGCGAACGGGCCTGCGGCCCTCACGCACGCGCGACCGCCGATTATGCTGTGCGCGGCCGGTGCCCGCAACTCCCCCACGCATAATTCCGCCCTTCGCGGGGCTCGACGAGGCGGAGAGCGCGCCGCCCGCGCCCGACCGGGGCGTGGCGTGGGCCACGGCGGTGGGGGCGCTGCCGGGCGTGTCGGCGGGCCTCGCCGACCGGGCGTATGCGTTCGGGCTGCGGACGGTCGGCGAGCTGCTGGAGCACATCCCGGCTCGCTACGAGCATTACGGGGCGGCGCAGACCATCGCCGAGGCCGTCACGGGGCAGGAGGCCACGATCCGGGTCACGCTGCAGAGGATCCGGGTGGTGCCCACCCGCCGGCGGGGCCTCGTGATCGTCCGCGCGTCGGTGTCCGACGCGACGGGGCGCCTGGAGGCCGTGTGGTTCAACCAGCGCCACCTGGCGCGCATGCTCCACCCCGGCGACACGCTGATGCTGCGCGGTACCGTCGAGGCCGGCGCGCCGCGGCAGATCAAGGTCAAGGCGCACGAGTCGCTGGGGCGGGGGATGTCGGCCGGCCTGCACACCCAGGGCCTCGTCCCCGTGTACCCGGCGTCGGAGGCGCTGCCCACGGCCCGCATCCGCGAGTTGGTCGACGCGGCGCGCCCGTGGGCGCGGTGGGCGGCCGACGTGCTCCCCGCCGCGGTGCGGGCACGCGAGGGGCTCATGTCCGCCCCGGACGCGCTGATCGCCGTCCATTTCCCCCGCACCACCGGCGAGGCCGACGCGGGCCGGCGCCGTCTCGTGACCGAGGAGTTCGTGGTGCTGCTGACCGGACTGGCGCTGATCCGCCGGGCCGAGCGACACCGCCGGGCCGCGACCCCGCTGGAGCCCACCCACGCGCTGTCGGAGCCCGTCCGCGGGGGCCTGCCGTTCCGCCTCACGGCCGAGCAGGAAGCGGCTCTCGGCGAGATCGCCGCCGACCTGCGCGAGCCCACGCCCATGCGCCGCCTCATCCAGGGCGAGGTGGGGTCGGGAAAGACGATGGTGGCCATCATGGCCATCTGCCAGGCCGTGGAGGCCGGCGCCCAGGCGGCCGTGCTCGTGCCCACCGAGACGCTGGCCGAGCAGCACCTGCGCACGCTCGATCGCGTGCTCGCGCCCGTCGGCATCGCGCCCGTGCTGCTCACCGGCAAGGTGCCCGCCGCCGAGCGCGAGCGGCGCCTGATGGCGCTGCGCACCGGCACCGAGTCGGTCGCCGTGGGCACCCAGGCCCTGCTGTCGGAGGGGGTCGACTTCCACAACCTGGGACTGGTGGTGGTGGACGAGCAGCACCGGTTCGGCGTGGAACAGCGCCACGCCCTCAGCGAGCGGGCGAAGGGCGCGACCGGCACGGCCGCCCACATCCTGTACATGACCGCTACGCCCATCCCGCGCACCCTGGCACTGACCGCGTTCGGCGACCTCACGGTGTCCACCATCCGCACGGGGCCGGTCGGCCGGGCGCAGACCGTCACCCGGTGGGTGCGCGACGAGGAGCGCGACGACGCCTACGCCGAGATCCGCGCGCAGGTGCGCGACGGCCGCCAGGCCTACGTCATCTGCCCGCTGGTCAGCGAGGGCGAGAGCGAGTCCAGGGCCGCGACGGCCGAGTACGATCGGCTGCGCGACGGTGAGTTCCGCGAACTGCGCGTGGGCCTGGTGCACGGCGCCATGAAGGCCGACGCCAAGCGCGCCGCGATGGACGCGTTCGCCGGGGGCGAGACCGACGTGCTGGTCGCCACGACCGTTGTCGAGGTCGGCATCGACGTGCCGAACGCCACCGTCATGCTGATCGAGGGGGCCGAGCGGTTCGGCCTGGCGCAGCTGCACCAGCTGCGGGGCCGGGTGGGGCGCGGTGCCCACCCCGGGTTGTGCCTGGTCGTGGCCGACGAGGTCACCGACGAGGGACAGCGGCGGCTGGAGGCGTTCACGCAGACCAACGACGGGTTCCGGCTGGCCGAGTTGGACCTGCGCCTGCGCGGGGAGGGGGCGGTGCTGGGCCTGCGCCAGTCCGGCATGACCGACCTGCGCTACGCCAGCCTGGCGCGCGACGGCGACCGGCTCGAGCGGGCGTTGGGCGTCGTGCGCGACGTGCTGGGCGCCGACCCGGGGCTGGCCGACCCCCGCAACGGGCCGCTGAGGGCCGCCGTGCGGCGGCGGTTCGCCGACATCCCCCGGCTGCTCGACGCGTGAGGGTCGTGGCCGGCATGTTCGGCGGGAGGCGCCTGCAGGCCCCCCCGGGAATGGGCACCCGCCCGACGCCCGACCGCGTGCGCGAGGCGCTGTTCTCGTCGCTGGGGCCCCTCGACGGCGTCGCGGTGGCCGATCCGTTCGCCGGCTCGGGGGCCCTCGGCATCGAGGCGCTGTCGCGAGGCGCGGCATCGTGTGTGTTCGGCGAGCGCGACCGCGACGCTCTGCGGGTGCTGCGGGCGAACCTCGCGACGCTGGGTCTGGGACCCCCCGACGCGCTTGTCGAACCCCGCGGGTGGCGCCGGGCACTGGAGACCGCCGCCCCCGCCGGCCTGGTCCTGCTCGACCCTCCCTTCGACGACCTGCCGGACGTCCTGCCCCGGCTCGCTGCGGCTCTGTCCGGCGTCGTCGCACCCGGGGGCCGGTTGGTGGTCGAGAGCCCGTCCCGCGGCCCGGAACCGGACGTCTCACCCCTGCGCGTGGCGCGCAGGCGCGATCGAACCTATGGTTCCGTGCGAATCACCATCGTCGAACTGGACCCGGAGCCGTCGTCGTCGTGACCAACCCGCGCAACCCCGACATCGCCATCTGCCCCGGCACGTACGACCCCGTCACGCTGGGGCACATCGACATCGTGGAAAGGGCTTCGGTCCTCTTTGACGTAGTTATCGTCTCGGTGACCGACGGATCCTTCAAGAAGCGCCCGATGTTCTCCACCGAGGAGCGGATCGCGTTCGTGCAACGGGCGGTCGGCCACCTCGACAACGTCCGGGTGTGCGGCTTCAACTCCCTCGTCACGGACCACGCGCGCGACATGGGTGCGCGGGCCATCGTGAAGGGGCTGCGGGCCATTGCAGATTTCGATTACGAGTTTCAGATGGCCCAGATCAACCGCCAACTCGCCCCGGACATCGATACCGTCTATCTTCCCGCGTCGTCGCGCTACAGCTTCATCAGCTCGAGCGGCGTGCGGGAGGTGGCCGCCTGGGGCGGCGACGTCGATGCCTGGGTGCCGTCCCACGTGGCACCCGCGCTGAAGGCACGCATGGCCGAGGCCCAGAGCGGTCGGGCCAAGGTCACCCCCGACATGAACCACCACACCACCGGATAGTCTTCACCAACGAGGCGTTCATGGACGTTCTGGAACTCATCGACAAGCTGGATGACCTCATCCACAACGCGCGGGCCGTGCCGCTCACCGACCAGGTGCGCATCGACCGCGAGGCGATCTACGAGCTGCTCGACGAGATGCGCTCGACGATCCCCGAGGAGGTCAAGCAGGCGCGGTGGATCGTCAAGGAGCGCCAGGAGATGCTGGCCGAGGCCAAGCGCGAGGCGGACCGCATCGTCAGCGAGGCGCGCGAGCACGCCGCCCGCGAGGTGTCGCAGCAGGAGATTGTGCGCCAGGCCGAGCGCGAGGCCGAGCGGGTGGAGGAGGAAGCCCGCCTGCGCGAGCGCGAGGTGCGCCTGGGCGCCGAGGACTACGCCGACGAGGTGCTCGGCACGCTCGAGGTGAACCTCGGCAAGTTCCTCGAGGCAGTCCGCCGCGGCCGCGACCGCCTGCAGGGCAAGGCACAGCTCGAGGAAGAGCGGCACCTGCAGCTCCACGACGAGGAGCAGGTGGCCATGGACGGCGGGCACGACGAGTAGCCCGTCCCCCCGGCGCGGACGCCGGAGGACCGCATGGAGTTGACCCCGCTCATCGACCTGCGCGGCATCGGCGTCCCCGTGGGGGGCGCCGAGCGGGCCGAGGGACCCGTGGCCGTCGAGCCGCTGGAACTCGCCGGCCAGACCTACGCCTACCGGCCGCACGAGCCCGACCTGCGGCTCGACCTGGTGCGCGCCCTGGGCGCCGCGTGGCACCTGCGCCTACGGGGTCGGGTGAACGTCGAGGGGCCGTGCTGGGTATGCCTGGCCGCCGCCGACGTTCCCGTCGACGTCGATGCCACCGAGATCCACGAGGCCGACACGGACGACCCCGACATGCGGTCGTCCTACGTGGCGGACGGAGTGCTGGACGTGGCCGGCTGGGCGCGCGACGCCGTCGCCGAGGCGCTCCCCGCCCGCATCCTGTGCCGCGAGGACTGCGCGGGTATCTGCCCGCGCTGCGGCGCGAACCTCAATGACGGGCCCTGCGGGTGCGGCCCGCCCGAGCCCGACCCGCGCTGGGGTCCGCTGGCCGACCTGGCCCGCCGGATGCAGCAGGGCGGGGACGGATAACGCCTCCCTGCGCTTGCTCGCAGGCCCCCCGGGCGCTAGTCTTCCCGGCCGACCTGATCTTCGAGGAGCACCATGGCCGTCCCCAAGCGTAAGACCTCTCGCCAGCGCCGCGACACGCGCCGCGCCACCCACGCCATCGAGGCCTCGCGCATCGGCCGGTGCAACCACTGCGGGGCGCCCGTGCGCCCGCACCGCGTCTGCGGCGTCTGCGGCCAGTACCGGGGCCGGCAGATCGTCGAGATCACCGAGTAAGCACCGCCCGCGCGCAAGATGTCTCGCGTGCGCGTCGCCCTCGACGCGATGGGCGGTGACGACGCACCCCGCACCGCCGTCCACGGCGGGCTGCTGGCCGCGTCGCCCGACCTGACGGTGCTGCTCGTGGGCGACCAGGTCGCCATCGCCGAGGAGCTGACCCGGCACGAGGGGCTGCCCGGCCGCGGGCACGTGGTGGTGGTGCACGCGCCGGATCGGGTCACGGGCAGCGAGGACGGCGCCCGCGCGGCCCGCGCGAAACCCGACAGCTCCGTGGTGCTCGCGTGCCGGCAGGTGAAGGACGGCGCGGCCGACGCGGCGGTGTCGATGGGCAACACCGGCGCCATGATGGCCGCGTCGGTCATGCACATCCGCCGCGCCCCCGGCGTGCTGCGGCCCGCGATCGCGACCGTGATCCCCAGCGGCGGCGGCTACACCGTCCTCTTGGACGCCGGCGCGAACGCCGAGGCCAAGCCCGAGCATCTGCGCCAGTTCGCCCTCATGGGTCGGCTGCTGGCCCAGACGGTGCTCGGGCGTCCCGAGCCCACCATCGGCCTCCTGTCCATCGGCGAGGAGCCCGAGCGCGGCACCGAGATGGTGCAGGCCGCGCACCAGCTCCTGCGGGACGTGCCGGGCTTCGTCGGCAACGTCGAGGGGCGCGACATCCCGCGCGGCACCGTCGACGTGGTGGTCACCGACGGGTTCACCGGCAACGTCGCCCTGAAGCTGTACGAGTCGGCGGCGGGGTTCCTGTTCGAGGAGATGCGCGCCGCGGCCATGTCCAGCGTGCGTGCCAAGGTGGGCGGGGCCCTGCTGCGGCCCGCGCTGCGGCGCATGCGCGACCGGCTCGACCCCGACCTGTACGGCGGCGCGATGCTGCTGGGTGTCCGGGGACCCGCCGTGATCGGCCACGGAAGCGGCAACGAGGTCGCCGTCAGACACGCGGTGGAGGTGGCCGCCCGAGCCGTGCGCGAGAACGTCATCGGGCGCATCTCGGCCGAGCTGGAGCGCCTCCCCGGGGCCGCGCTCGCCTGACCGCGGCGCCGCGGGCGATGGTAGGTTTGCGCCGCGTGCGCCAAGTGGGCGCACCGAGCCGTACGAGAAAGGGAGACCCCTTGGAACGCGACAAGGTCGTTGACGAGGTGCGCAGCATCCTCGTGGAGCAGCTGGGCGTGGACGCCTCCGACGTGACCGAGGAGGCCTCGTTCCAGGAGGACCTCAACGCCGACTCGCTCGACCTGGTCGAGCTGATCATGGAGATGGAGGACCGCTTCAAGGTCAAGATCCCCGACGAGGAGGCGGAGAAGATCACCACGGTCGGCAAGGCCGTCGACTACGTGATGGCGCACCAGTCCTGACGCAGGACGAACCCTCGCCCCTGGCCGGGCTCCTCGACCGGCTCGGCCAGGGATCGCGCCGGCGGGCGCTGACCCACCGCTCGTGGGCCCGCGCCCACGGCGATTCATACGAGCGCCTGGAGCTGCTGGGCGACAGCGCCCTCATGGTCATCGTCACCGAGGCGCTGATGGAGCGTCACCCGGACGCCACCGAGGGCGACCTGGCCTGGATGCGCCAGGACGTCGTCGACCAGGCCCACTGCGCGGCCGTGGCCCGCGACGCGGGGCTCCCCGCGCGGATGGCGGCCCAGGCGCCGCCGGGCGCCAACACCGCGGTGGGCGAGATGCCCCGCGTGCAGGCCGCCCTGGCCGAGGCGGTGATCGGGGCCGGGTGGCTGGAGCTGCCCCGCGCCGACGTGACGGCCGCCGTCCGCGGCGCGTTCGGGCACGCGCTCGCCGCGGCCCGCCCGGGGCACCGCGACCCCAAGACCGCGCTGCAGGAGCACGTGCAGCGCACCGGCGCCGCCGTCACGTACACGCTGGTCGGCACCCGCGGCCCCGCCCACGCCCGCGTGTTCCGCGCGCGCGCAGACGTGGACGGCAGCCCCCTCGCCGAGGGGGAGGGGCCCAGCAAGCGCGCCGCCGAGCGCGAGGCCGCGCGGGGGGCGCTGGCCGCGCTGGGGGCGGGAGGAGATCCGCCGCCCGCGTCGACGTCCTGACCCCCCGTCAGACTCCGGCGGTCAGTTGACCGACCGTCCGGCCCGGCCCCCGCGGGGGTGAGTGGCCGCACGCCGGAGGTGTGATGCTTCGCCGGATCGATCTGCGCGGGTTCAAGTCGTTCGCGGGTTCCATGGCCCTGGAGTTCGGGCCGGGCCTCAACGTGATCGTGGGCCCCAACGGTTCGGGCAAGAGCAACCTCGCCGAGGC
>JAGQUM010000057.1:18839-19332 GCA_020438485.1 Thermoleophilia bacterium
TGGAGGTCACCCGCCGCATCACCCGGGCCGGCGACGCCGGATACCGCCTGAACGGCGCCAACTGCCGGCTGCTGGACGTCCACGAGGCCCTGGCCCTGCGGGGGCTCGGACCCGAGGCCCTGGCCGTTATCCGCCAGGGGCAGGTGGAGGCCGTGTGCGCGTCGCGGCCCGGAGACATCCGCGCGATCCTCGAGGAGGCCGCCGGCGTGGCGCTATCGCGCCGCCGGCGGCGCCGGGCCGAGAGCCGCCTGGAGAAGGTGGCCGAGCGCCTCGACCGCGCCCGCGACCTGCAGGGCGAGCTGGAGGACCGCCGGGCGTCCCTCCAGCGTCAGGCACAGGCCGCCGAACGCGCGGTCGAGCTCGACCGGGCGCTGGAGGTCGCGCACGATCACGCCCGCCGGGCCGCCGCGCACACCGCCTCCCGGGCGCTGGACGCCGCCCGCGCCGCCCACGCCGCGGCCGGCGCCGTGCGCGCCGAGCGCGACGCCGACGC
>JAGQUM010000058.1 GCA_020438485.1 Thermoleophilia bacterium
CTGGCTCCCGGCGGCCGGGTGCGAGTGGGCCGGAGCGCCGTGCGCGCCCGCCTGGGCGCCGCGGAGGCCCCCACCGCCCGGCGCATCGCGCTGCCCCCGGGGGTGCGGCTGGGGGTGCGCGGCAGCGCGCCCGGCGACCGCATCGGCCTGGACGGGGGTGGGCACGCCCTGGTGCGGCGCGTGCTGGCCGGCGCCCGGGTACCCTTCGAGCGTCGCGCGGACGTGCCCCTGGTGTTCGCCGACGATCGCCTGGTCTGGATCGCAGGCCACCGCTGCGCGCGGGACGCGCTCGTGCTTCGCGGAGAACCCGCCGTCGTGCTGGAGTTGGAGGACGCGTGACCGAGCCCCGCCCGGGCAGGACCCTGATCGACGCCGAGACCCTGCGCGCCCGCGTGTCGGAGCTCGCGGCCGACGTGTCGCGCGACTACAAGGGCCGCGACCTGCTGGTGATCGGCGTGCTGAAGGGCGCCGTGTTCTTCATCGCCGACCTCGTGCGCGAGCTCACCGTGCCGTGCGAGCTGGACTTCATGGCGGTGTCGTCGTACGGCTCGTCCACCCACTCGTCCGGGGTGGTGCGCATCCTCAAGGACCTCGACCACCCCATCGCCGGGCGCCACGTGCTGCTGGTGGAGGACGTCATCGACTCGGGGCTCACGCTCACGTACCTGGTGCGCAACCTGCAGTCGCGCGGCCCCGCGAGCCTGGAGATCTGCACGCTGCTGACCAAGCCCCGGCACCGGGCGCTGCCGATAAGCGCGCGCTATACGGGGTTCGATCTGCCCGAGGTGTTCGTGGTGGGCTACGGCCTCGACTACAACGAGCACTTCCGGGGGCTCACGCGCATCGCCGAACTCGACGGTGCCGGCTGACCCCGGGTCCCTGATGCCCTCCCGCCCGCTGCTATCCTGCCGCGATGGGTCGGCGCCGCCCGGCGGCGACCCCGGGTGCCGTCCGGGCCGGCCGACAGGCGTCGCGGCCCACACCACGCGGGAGCGTCGTTGAACCGGTTCTTCAAGAGCGCAGTCTTCCCGATCGTGATCGTGCTGCTTCTCGCGGCGTTCGCGTTCCGCCTCATCTCGACCGGCGACGGCGAGGCCAAGAAGCTCACCTACACCCAGCTCATCACCGCGGTGCAGGACAAGCAGATCGAGTCGGCGACCATCAACAACCGCGAGCAGACGGCGTCCTTCACCCTGAAGGACGGTACGAAGGCGTCCACCGGCATCCCCGACGGCACCGCCGCCGACCTGGCCAATCAGCTCCGGGCGGCGGGCGTGCAGGACTTCCAGGTGAAGGGCATCCCCAACAACCCGTGGTGGAGCCTGCTGCTGAGCTTCCTGCCGTTCGTGCTGTTCATCGCGCTGTGGATCTTCATCATCAACCGCATGCAGGGCGGCGGCTCGAAGGTGATGAGCTTCGGCAAGTCCCGCGCCAAGCGCATGTCGATGGACGCGCCCAAGATCACGTTCAAGGACGTGGCCGGGGCCGACGAGGCCGTCGAGGAACTGCACGAGATCAAGGAGTTCCTGGAGAACCCCAAGCGCTTCCAGGCGCTGGGCGCGCGCATCCCCAAGGGAGTGCTGCTGTTCGGCCCCCCCGGCACCGGCAAGACGCTCCTGGCCCGCGCCGTGGCAGGCGAGGCGGGAGTGCCGTTCTTCTCCATCTCCGGCTCCGACTTCGTCGAGATGTTCGTCGGCGTCGGCGCCAGCCGCGTGCGCGACCTGTTCGAGCAGGCCAAGCAGAACTCGCCGTGCATCATCTTCATGGACGAGATCGACGCCGTCGGGCGTCACCGCGGTGCCGGCCTGGGCGGTGGGCACGACGAGCGCGAGCAGACCCTGAACCAGCTCCTGGTCGAGATGGACGGGTTTGAGGCGAAGGACAACATCATCCTCATCGCCGCCACGAACCGGCCCGACATCCTCGACCCCGCGCTGCTGCGCCCGGGCCGCTTCGACCGGCAGATCGTGGTGGACCGCCCCGACCGCGCCGGCCGCGCCGAGATCCTCAAGGTGCACTCCAAGGGCAAGCCGATCGCGAAGAACATCGACCTCAACGCGCTGGCCGGTCAGACCCCGGGCTTCACGGGCGCAGACCTGGCCAACCTGGTCAACGAGGCCGCGCTGCTGGCGGCCCGTCGCGGCAAGCGCGTCATCGAGCAGAGCGAGCTCGAAGAGGGGATCATGCGGGTCATCGCCGGGCCCGAGAAGAAGAGCCGGCTGCTGTCCGAGCGCGAGCGCACCGTCACCGCCTACCACGAGATGGGGCACGCGCTGGTGGGGCACTTCCTGCCCCACGCCGACCCCGTCCACAAGATCAGCATCGTCAGCCGCGGCCAGGCCCTGGGCGTGACGGTATCGATGCCCGCCGAGGACAAGTTCAACGCGACGAAGGCCGAGCTGGTGGACCGCATGGCGATGACGCTGGGCGGCCGCGCGGCCGAGGAGATCGTGTTCGACGAGATCACGACCGGCGCGTCGAACGACCTCGAGAAGGTCACGCAGACGGCCAAGCAGATGTGCATGCGCTTCGGCATGAGCGAGAAGCTGGGCCCCCGCGTGCTCGGGCACAGCCAGGGAGCCCCGTTCCTGGGCCGCGACCTTCACTCCGAGCCCGACTACTCCGACGAGACGGCCCGCGAGATCGACGCCGAGATCCGGAGGATCATCGACGGCGCGCACCAGGTGGCCATCGGGATCCTGAAGGACCACCGCAACGACCTGGAGCAGCTCTCGAAGGTGCTTCTGCGCCGCGAGACCATCGACCGCGAGGAGTTCATCGCCCTGCTGGCCGGCGCGGACGAGGACGACGTGTTCCGGGCCAAGGACGAGGAGGCTCGCCGGCGCCTTCAGGACGCCGACTCCGAGCCCAAGGATCCGCGTCGCCTGCCCATTCCGCCGCCCCCGCCGTCGAGCTCGCCCGTCACCGAGGGATAGCCGCGCGCGATGGATGACGCGCGCGGCCCGCTCGGCTGGCTGCGCCCGCCCGCCGTGATGGGGATCGTGAACGTGACCCCCGACTCGTTCTCGGACGGCGGCCTGTCGCTGGAGCCCGGGGCGGCACGGCGGCGCATCGACGCCGACGCCGCCGCGGGCGCGGCGGTCTGCGACGTGGGGGCCGAGAGCACGAAGCCGGGATCGGCGCGGGTGCCCCCGGAGGAGCAGTTGCGGCGCCTCGGCCCGCTCGTCGCGGCGCTGCGGCGCCACCCCGCGCCCCTGCCGCTGTCGGTGGACACCACGCGCGCCTCCGTGGCGGAGGCCCTGCTGGACGTCGGTGCGCGCGTCGTCAACGACGTGTCCGCGGGGCGTGAGGACCCCGAGTTGCTGCCCCTGGTCGCGGCCCGCGGCGCCGCCGTGGTGCTGATGCACATGCGCGGTCAGCCCCGGGATATGCAGGACGACCCCCGCTACGACGACGTGGTCGAGGATGTGCGCGCATTCCTGGACGGCCGCGTCGAGGCCGCCGTCGCGGCCGGCGTGCCCCGGGACCGGATCCTGGTGGACCCCGGCATCGGGTTCGGCAAGACCCTCGAGCACAACGTGGCGCTGCTGGCCGGCCTGCCGCGTCTGCGCTCGCTGGGATGCCGGGTGCTGGTGGGGCTGTCGCGCAAGGGGATGATCGGGGCGCTCACGGGCAGACCCATCGAGGCCCGCGCGGCGGGCAGCGTGGGCGGGGCGCTGGCGGCCGTGGCGGCGGGAGCCGACGTGGTCCGCGTGCACGACGTGGCCGAGACCGTCGACGCGCTCGCCGTGTGGGGCGCGCTGACCGCCGGGGGCAGCCGATGAGCGACGAGGTGCGGGTTCACGTCCGGGGCCTGGAGGTGTTCGGCCGCCACGGCGTGCTGGCCGAGGAGACCGCCCTGGGGCAGCGGTTCGTGGTGGACCTCACGGTGTGCCTCACGGAGTGCCCGGGGGTCGGCACGGATGACATCGCCGACACGCTGGACTACGCCCGCCTGGCCGACGAGGTGGCGGCGATCGTCGCGGGCGCCCCGTCGCGCCTGCTGGAGCATCTGGCGGGGCGCATCGCCGACCACGTGCTCGACGAGCCGCGGGCCGCGTGGACCGAGGTGACGGTGCGCAAGCCGCACGTTGCGCTGCCGCACACCGTGGGTGAGACGGCGGTGACGCTGCGCCGCGGTGCCCGTGGCTGACGCGGCCGGGCACGCATACTGGGTGGGCTTGGGTTCCAACCTCGGCGACCGGGGCGCGGCCCTCCAGGGTGCCCTCGACGCGCTGCGCGCCGAGGGCGTGTGCGTGGAGGCCGTCAGCCCGGTGTTCGAGACGGCCCCGCAGGACCTCGTGGACCAGCCTGCGTTTCTCAACGCGGCGGCCCGCGTGCGGACCCGCCTGGATCCTCGCGGCCTCCTGGCCCTGCTCAAGCGCATCGAGCGGACGCTCGGGCGCGTGCCGGAGGGCGTGCGGTTCGGCCCGCGCCCCATCGACGCCGACATCCTGCTGTGGGACGGCGGGGCGTGGCGCGACGAGGCTCTCGAGATCCCCCATCCGCGCCTGGTGCGCCGCCGCTTCGCCATGGCGGGCCCCCTGGCGGTGGACCCCGGTGTGCCGCTGCCGGACGGCGGGCCGTTGGCCGACGCGTTCGCCGCGATCGACGCCGCGTCGCAGCCCGTCCGGCGGCTGCCTGCCACCGAGGCTTCTCTACACTGAACCGCATGTCGCACACCGAAGACCTTGACGAGTACGACGCCGAGCTGGAGCTGCGGCTCAAGCGCGAGTACGCCGACGTGTACCCGCTGTTCCGCTTCTGCGTGCTCACGCAGGAGGCCACGTACCTGTGCAACCGGCTCGAGCGCTCGCTCACACCGCAGGCCGCGTATCCCCTGTTCCACCTGGTGATGGACGACGTGTGGGTATGGGACAAGAACCGCCCGTCGCGCATCATCCCGCGCGTCGAGATCCACACCACGCAGGACGTCACGGTCGAGATCCTCAAACCGGAGGAGGAGACCGGCTGATGGCGCACGAGCACCTGCTCGCCATCGACGTCGGCAACACCCAGACGCTGGCCGGGGTCTACCACGGCGAGCGCCTCCTGCACGAGTGGCGCATCTCCACCGAGCCCACGGCCACCGCCGACGAACTGGCTGCCGCGCACGACCAGATCATGCGCCTGAGGGGTGGCAGCCTCGACGAGCTCGACGCGTTGATCGTGGCGTCCGTGGTGCCCACCCTCACCGCCGGCTACCGGGGCCTCGCCGACAAGTACCTCGGCGGTCCGGCGCTGGTCGTCGGTCCGGGCATCAAGACCGGCATGCCGCTGCTCATCGACAACCCGCGCGAGCTGGGCGCCGACCGCCTCGTGAACGCCGTCGCCGCGTACCACCACCACGGCGGCCCGTGCATCGTCGTGGACTTCGGCACCGCCACGAACGTCGACGTGGTGTCGGCCGCCGGCGAGTACCTGGGCGGCGTCATCGCGCCCGGCGTGCACACGTCGCTGGAGGCGCTCGCGTCGCGGGCGGCCCGCCTGATCACCGTGGACCTGGTCCCGCCGGAGCGGCTCATCGGGCGCTCCACCGTCGAGGCCATGCGCTCCGGCCTCGTGCTGGGCACCGTCGCGATGGTCGACGGCCTCGTCGTGCGCGCCCGGGCGGAGGTGGGCGAGGACGCGACGGTGATCGCCACCGGCGGCCTCGCCGGCCTCGTGCAACCGCTGTCGGAGGAGATCGACCTGTACGAGCCGCTCCTCACGCTGGAGGGCCTGCGGCTCGTGCACGACCTCAACCGGCGCCCCGGGGGCGGCCGGTGAAGAAGCGCATGCGCGTGGTGGTGGCGCACCGCACGGGGGGCCACGACGACGCCGTGGCCGACGCGCCGGGCCTCGACGGGCTGCGCGAGCCGTGGGACCTGGGCGGCCTGCGGATCCCCAACCGCGTCGTGCAGGCGCCGCTGGCGGGCATCGGCAACCGGGCGTTCCGCCTGCAGGCCCACCGCCACGGCGCGGGACTGGTGGTATCCGAGATGGTGGCCAGCATGGGCATCCACCACGGCAACCGCAAGACGGCGGGGATGCTGCGCATCGATCCGGCCGAGGGCGTGACGGCGATCCAGCTGTTCGGCGCGGACCCCTCCGTCATGGCCGAGGCCGCGCGGGCGGCGCAGGATGCGGGTGCGTCGGCGGTCGACATCAACATGGGCTGCCCGGTGCCGAAGATCTGCAAGACGGGCGCGGGCGCGGCCCTGCTGGCCGACCCCGTGCACGCCGCGTCGATCGTGCGCGCCATGGCCGACGCCGTGCGCATCCCGGTGATGGTCAAGATGCGGCGCGGGCTCACGCCGGACGAGGCGCGGCCCGTGGACCTGGCCCGACGGTTCGAGCAGGCCGGGGCCGCGGCCCTGACCGTGCACCCGCGGGCCGCGGCGGAGGAGTACGCCGGCACGTCCGACCACCGCATCACGGGAGACGTGGCCGCCGCGGTCGCCATCCCCGTCGTCGCGTCAGGTGACATCCTCACGCCCGGCCAGGCGGCGGGCGTGCTCAGGTCGGCCGGGTGCGCGGCCGTGATGATCGGCAGGGCGGCGCTGGGCGACCCGTGGCTGCTGGGCGCCATGGCCGGCGGCCACGCGGCGCGCCCCGGCCTCGAGGGCGTCGTCGCCGAGGTCGCCCGCTTCGCCGCGGACGTCCGCGCCACCCTCGGCGACCACACCGCCTGCCACTACATGCGCAAGTTCTACCCGTGGTACCTCGCGGGCGAGGACGTTCCGGCGCGCGAGGTCGCCGCGCTGCTCACCGACCCCACGCTGGACGATGCGCTGGCCCGTCTGGCCCGGCTGGTGGGGCACGCTTGAAACCTCGCGCCGTCTCCACTACGGTTTCTCGCCGCTCGTAGGGGCGCGTTTTCGCGCGCCCGGACACCCGGGGAAGGTGCATCTTGGACCGCGAATTCATCCTCACCGAAGAGGGACACCGACTGCTGCGTGAGGAGATCGAGCATCTCTCCACGGTGAAGAGGCGCGAGGTCGCCGAGCGGATCAAGACGGCGCGCGAGTTCGGGGACATCTCCGAGAACTCGGAGTACGACGACGCCAAGAACGAGCAGGCGCAGATCGAGTCGCGCATCCAGCAGCTCGAGCAGAAGCTGCGCAACGCGCGGGTGGTCGACACGGAGCACCTCGACAACCGCAGCGTCAGCATCGGTCACCGGGTCACGCTGAAGAACACCAAGAGCAAGGAGACGGTGGAGTACTCCATCGTCGGCTCCGCCGAGGCCGACCCCCGTAACAGGCGCCTCAGCAACGAGAGCCCCGTCGGCAAGGCGGTGCTGGGCCGAAAGAAGGGCGACAAGATCACCATTCCCGCGCCGCGGGGCAGCATCGAGTACCAGATCATGGACATCGACGCCGGCGAGTGACGCGGCCGGCGGGCGCGGCCGTGCTAGCCTTCTCGGTCGCGTCGTCCCACCGAACACGACGCACGTATCCAGAACGAGGAGTGAATGGCTAAGCCACGGGCCCGGGGCCGCGCGAACAAGAAGAAGGGGATGGTCGGACCGGCGCAGCGCAAGCGCCGCCCCCGCCTTCCCGCCGAGGACCTGGACTGGAAGAACTTCCCGTCCCTGCGCCGTTTCGTCAGCGAGCGCGGCAAGATCCGCTCCCGTCGCATCACGGGCCTGTCCCGTCGCCAGCAGGCGATGGTCGCGACGGCCGTGAAGCGCGCCCGGACGATGGGCCTGCTGGCCTACCCGGATCAGGACCGCAAGGTCCGCCACTAGGGGCGACGGCGCCGCGGGGCGCGCCGCGCGCCCCGCACCGTCTCCGCCCGGGGACCGTTCGAACCGTCCGAAAGGACGGCCCGGGCACCTCCGAAACCCCGCCGGGGGAGGTGGCGCCCGGCGCCGGCCCGCGCGACCATGCGCCCGTGTCTCGGTTCTCGTCACGTTTTCGGCGCCTTTGCGGGGGATTCGTGAGGGCACGGACCGTGCTAGAATCCCTTATCTTGGCCTTCGCTACGACGACAGCCGCTGCGCGGCGCGCCGGTGTCCAGTGCGCGCCGTTCCGTCGCCCGGCAGTCGCGTCGCGGGTCCGCACCAGTGCGCGGCCCGGGCCCGTCGTTCCCGCACCCCGCCGGATCGGCTGACAAGGAGGACTCCCTGTGTTCGAGAGGTTCACCGAGCGGGCCCGTCAGGTCGTTGTCCTGGCCCAGGAAGAGGCGCGCACCCTCAAGCACAACTACATCGGCACCGAGCACATCCTGCTCGGCCTGCTGCGCGAAGAGGAGGGCCTGGCGGCCCGCGTCCTCGAGGGCCTCGAGATCACGGTCGAGGAGGTCCGCGCGCAGGTGATCCGCATCGTGGGCTCCGGCGAGGAGGTCACGTCCGGTCAGATCCCGTTCACCCCGCGGGCCAAAAAGGTGCTCGAGCTGGCTCTGCGCGAGGCGCTTTCGCTGGGCCACAACTACATCGGCACCGA
>JAGQUM010000059.1 GCA_020438485.1 Thermoleophilia bacterium
TCCGGGCGCGCGGCCGGGTGGGCGAACGCGGGCAGCTCCGGCTCCGGCGCGGAGGCCGGCGCCGGGTCGTGCACCAGCAAGCGCGGCAGCCGGGTGGGACGGGTCGGCGTGGGCGGGGCCAGCAGGCCGCGGGCGGTGAGAACCGGCAGCGCCACGCAGATCAGCACCGCCGCGGCGACGGCCGCGGCGCCCGCCACTCGCACCGCCGTGGCCAGCGGGCCCGCCAGCGCGAGGTGGTCCCACTGCTCCGGGCCCAGCAGGTACCCCCAGTCGTGGACGTCGCCGCCCACGAGGGGCAGCCGCTGGTGCGGGGCGTCCGCGATGTAGCGCGCGACTCCGTCGCACGAGAGCCCCGCCCACGCCAGGCCGACGGCACCGCCGAGCCGGTCGGCCCGGACGCGCCACAGGTAGGCGCCCGCCGCCAGCGGGATCAGCACCTGCCCGGCGCTGCCCGCCAGCACGTACGCGCCGCGCGGCGCCCACACGGTTGCCCAGTGGCTGGACTCGTGGAACGCCAGGTTGACCATCTCCAGCGGCGCCACCGCCCGGTCGGCGGCGTAGTAGCGCAGGCCCAGGCCCCCGATGACGAGGGCCGCCACGACGTACCGCCAGAGCCACTGCCACGGCGTGGGCAGGGGGGACGGGTGGGGGGCGGGACGCTCCACCCCCCCGTTATCGGCGCGCGAGCCTTGTGAGCGTACCCCGCGCCTAGTGCTCGTGGTCCTCGTGCTCGTGGGGGTCCTCGCCCACCAGGATGGCGTCGAGCGTGTGGTAGAAGGCCTCCTCGAGCTCGGGGGCGACGTGGGCGCCGATGCGCACCACGTGCATGTTCTCGCCGTGCGCGTGGGCGTCGGTGGTCACGGACGCGCCGGCCAGCACGAGCGCGGGGATGAGGCCCAGCTCGTCCAGGTCCTCGCTGCCCACGCTGAGGCCGCGGTCCTCCAGCAACTCGCGCAGGCGGTCGGCGAACGCGGGTCCGTCGGACGTGATGGTGAGGATGTCGGGCACTGTGGGTCCTTCGTCGTTGGGTGGGCGGGCGCCTAGCGCAGCGTACCCACCAGCGGTGCCGCGGCGCGCGAGCCCCGCGGGCAGCCCAGCGAGCGCCCACGCTTGGTGTAGCGGTACTGCGCCACCTGGCGGCCGACGAAGCCGGCCGAAAGCGCCCGGGCGCCGTCGGCGCTGCGGGTGATTCCGCGGGGGCTCAGCGTCAGCGTGCCGTTCGTCGCCGCGTAGACGTTCTCGATGGTGCGCTTGCGCAGCACCTTGCCGCCGAGCGTCGTCTTGATGGTGCACACGCGCTCGGGCGCGAGGGACTGCACGCGGAACCGCCCCCTGTACGCCCACGTGGCCGGGTTGTACGCCAGCAGCGCACCGCGCTGGCCCTTGCGCGTCATCACCGTGTCGCACGCGCCCGCCGGGCACCGGGGCGTGAACTGCCACACCTGGGGCGTGCCGTGAACCGTCACGCGGAACGACCCCTCGAGCCGCGGCGGGTTGCCCTGCACCGTGAACGTGCGGGTCTCCGACACCACCTCGTTGTTGGGTGCGCCCACGCACGTCATACGCGCATACCACGTGTACGTGACGGGCCGCAGGCTGGCGATGGTCAGCGGGAAGCTATCGGTGTACGGCGCGGCGTTGACCGGCTCCGAGCTGTTGGTGGCGCCCTCGCGGCTCACCACGATCTTCGCGTCGGTCGGCGGCGCCTGACAGCCCGTGGGGTCGGCGGTCCACCCCAGCACCACGCGGTACGGGGCGTCCTGCGGGCCGAGCACCGCCCCGTTGGCGGGCGACTGGGGCGACAGCATGATGGTGGCGGCGTTCGCGGCGCCGGCGGCGGCCAGGCCGGCGGCGACGGCGATCAGGGTGAACGTCGGGCGGGTCATCGGGCTCCTCGGATCGGCGGCGGCCACCGGCCCGCGAACCCCTACGGGAGGTTCATTCGGGAGAAGCGTCGGCCCGCCAGCAACAGCGACACGCCGACAATAGCCACCAGCACGACCAGGGCGACACCCGCGCTGGTCGAGGGCGGATCGATCTCGTGGCGGGTCCACGGGTCCACCCCGCGGGCCGCGATGGCGCGGGCATGTTGCGAGATCGACAGGTTCCGCGCGCCGGCGGCGAAGCCGGACATGATGCTCTCCCACAGCAGGACGTAGACGAGCCCCCAGATAGCGGCCCGCTTCGTGAAGAAGCCCACCAGCACCCCCAGCCCGCAGTAGGCGGCGCTCGCCAGCACGCTGGCGACGACGACGTCGAGCACCGACGACGCGGCCAGATCGGCGTTCCGGGCCAGCAGCGCCGCCATCAGCACCGGCAGCGCGACCAGGATCAGCGACGCGGCCCACGTGGCCAGCCACGTCTCGACCGCGGTGCGCAGCCGCGCGACGGGTGTCTGGGCCAGGTACAGGATGGTGAGCTCGTCGCGTTCGTCGGTCACGGCCGACGCGGCGACGACCCACGACACCAGCGCGACGATCAGCGGGAACAGCAGGCCCGAGAGGTAACCCGCGTACGCCGCCTTCTCGTCGGTGGCGTTCGTCAGCATCATGTACCCCACGACGATGCCAAGCGCGGGCAGGAGGGCGAGCGCCCACGTGCGCTTCGCGCGAAGCACCCGTCGGAAGACGATGGTCGCGACGGTCATCGTGCCGAGCCCCTCGCCCGGGCGGTCAGATAGGCGTAGAGGGACTCCAGGTCCTCCCCGACCGGCTCGATGCCGCGCAGGGTCGTGCGGCTGGCCGCCGCGGCCCGGGACAGGGACTGCCCCAGTTGCTCCGGGTCGGACGTCTCGATCTCGAGCGTGTTGTCGTGGACGCGGACGGCGTGCGTTGATGCCGCTCCCGCCAGCGCGGACGCCAGCGCCCGGGGATCGGCCGCGGTGGTGACCCTCACCGTCTGGGGGCGGTCGCGCAGCAGTGCCTTGATGCCCGATGTCTCGCCCTCGGCCACGACCCGGCCGTTGACGAGCACCACCACGCGTGGCGCCATGCGTTCGACCTCGTGCAGCACGTGCGATGACACCAGCACGGTGCAGCCCGCCGCGGCGCGCCGGGTGACGACGTCGATCATGTGACGGCGCTGCGCCGGGTCGAGACCGTTGAGAGGCTCGTCCAGCAGGAGCACCCCGGGGTCGTGCACCAGGGCCTGTGCCAGCTTGGCGCGCTGGCCCATGCCCTTCGAGTACTGACCCAGCCGCCGGTCGGCCGCGTCGGTGAGGCCGACCTCGGCGAGCGCCGCGGCGGCCGCCGCGGACGGGTCGCCCACGCCCCGCATGCGGGCCAGCGCCGTGACGGCCTCCCGCGCGGTGAGGTGGTGCCACAGCCCCTGGCCATCGGGCACGACCCCGAGATCGGTGTGGACGGCCAGGTCCCGCTTGGGGTCGCGGTCGTTGACCCGCACGCTGCCCTCGCTGGGGCTACTGAACCCGGCCAGCAGGCTGAGCAGGGTGGACTTGCCGGCGCCGTTGTGGCCCAGCAGACCGGTGATGCCCGGGCCGGCCGTGAAGCTGACGTGCGATAGCGCGACGGTGTCGCCGAAGTTCCGCGAGACGTGGTCGACGACGATGCTCACGGCTGCACCCGGAACCGCGCGCGCAGCGCGATGAGCGAGACGACGATCACCACGGCGTACGACACGCACATCGCGACGACCGGGATGTCGTTGTCCTCGAACAGCCGCTGCGCCAGCAGGGTGGGGATGGCGACGAGGCTCAGCGCGAATGCCAGCGTCTCGTGGCCCGTCGAGTCGAACACGCCGGCGAGCACCACGGAGCCGAGCGTGAGTCCCACGAACGCGCCGATCGCGTACGCCCGGCGGCCGGTCACCGCGGCGACGGCCAGGCCCAGCGTCGAGAAGAACGCGGCGACGATGACGCCGGCCCCCACGATGCGGGGGAGGTTCGCCGCGTCGTCGGCCAGCGCGTCGGGGATGGAGTCCGCGAACATCACGTTCCCCAGCCACAGCACCACGACCGGCACGAGAGTCATGCCCAGCATCGCGGCCATCGAGGCCAGCCACTTGCCGAGGACGTAGCGCCCGGGGGAGATCGCGGTGGCGAAGTACAGCGACGTGACCCGCGCCTGGATGTCGGGACACACGAGCTCGGGGGTGACGACGGCCGCCCATAGCACGATGAGCGTGCCGATCATCCCGAGATAGGCGGAGTACGGCAGCAACTCGATGGGCAGCTCCTGCCCGGGGAACTCGCTGCTGAGCAGCGCCCGCACGGTCAGCACGCCGACGCCCGGGATGAGCGCCAGCCCGAGCAGGGCGAACGGCACGAACTTCGAGGTCCAGCCGCGCCGGCGGCCGAACGCGCGCAGCAGGCTCCACCACGCCAGCGTGAGCGGGGCGGTCCACGTGGGCGTGCGTTCGCCCGTGTAGCCCGCGAACCGCACGTCGTGCACCTGGGCGCGCGGGGTCGCCGACGCGGGGTCCTGCGGGGGCGGGCCGCCGAACCCGGGCGGAGGAGGCGGAGGGGAGGTACTCATTCGGTCATCGCCGTGACGAGTGCGTCCTCGAGCGTGCCGCCGGCGGGCGCCAGCTTTCGCAGCGCGATGCCGTAATGGGCGGCCGCGTCGCGCAGTGCGTCCAGGGAGCGGTCGGACCCGTCGGGCATCACCACGCCGTGCTCCCCGTCGCGGTGGGCGGGGAACCCCCCCTGAGTCAGCGCCGTCGCCAGCCGGTCGGCGGCCTCGGAACTGCCGACCTCGGCGCGCATGCCCTGCGCCGACGTCGGGGCCAGCGTCTCGAGCGCCTCGGCGGCGGCCAGCCTGCCGTCGCGCAGCACCACCACCCCATCGCACGTGCGGCGGATGTCGTCGAGGATGTGGGAGGACACGATCACGTGGATGCCGAGGTCGTGCGAGATGCGGCGGATGAGCGCCAGCATCTCGCCGCGCCCCGCCGGGTCGAGGCCGGTCGTGGGCTCGTCGAGGAACACCACGTCGGGTCCGTGGACGATGCTCTGCGCCAGCTTGGCGCGCTGTTTCATGCCCTGCGAGTAGCCCTCGATCAGGCGCGAGCGCTCCTCCTCGAGGCCCACCGTGAAGAGGGCCTCGGACGCGCGCCGCACGGCGTCGCGGCGCGGCAGGCCGCGCAACTGGGCCAGGTGCACCACGGTGTCGGCGGCCGTCATGGTGGGCGGCAGGCAGTCGTGCTCGGGCATGTACCCCACGCGGCGCCGCACCAGGTCGGCGGCCTTCGCGGCGTCGTGGCCCATGATGCTGATGCGGCCCTGGGTGGGCGTCAGGAGCCCGAGGATGGCCTTCATCAGCGTGGACTTGCCGGCGCCGTTGGCCCCCAGCAGCCCGGTGGCGGGGGCGTCCACCGTCACCGAGACGCGGTCGAGGGCGAGGTGGTTGCCGTACTTGACGACGACGTCGTCCACCTGGATGAGCGGCGGGGCCATTGGGCGGGAACACTACGCAGCGGTCCGGGGGAGGGGGTAATGGGTCGGTAAGGCCCGCGGGTGTCCCGCACCGGGGCCGCGGGCGCCCGCGGACGCGGCATCGCGCGTACCCCCTACACTCGCGGTGGCATGAACCCGGTCCACGCCCGACTCGTGCGCCGCGCCCTCGTTGCGGCGGGCGCGCTCGCCTCGACGCTCGGCGCCCACTCGGCGTCGGGCGCGATGATGGGCGTGTCGCGGGCGGCGTTCGTGGCCTGGCCGCTTGTGGTGCTCGTGGGCGTGGTGGCGGGCGGGCCGGGCGGCGGGGACTTCGCGCGCTGGGGCGCGGCCCGGCGGGTGGCGACAGTCGTGGCGGCCCAGGGCGCGGCGCACGCCGCGATGATGGGCGCGCCGTGGGCGTTCGGGCTCGAGGCCCACGGCCACGCCGCGACGTGGGGAGCCGCCGCCCTGTGGGCGCACGGCGCCGCCGCGGCGGCGTTGTTCGCCCTCGTGACGTGGGGCGAGCTCTGGCTGGAGCGCGCCGCTTGCCTCGCCCGCCGGGTGTGGCGCGCCCTCGTACCGCGTCGTCCCCTGCGCGCCGCCGCGTCGGACGCCGCCGCCCCCGCGCTCATGGGCGTCGCCCGGGCCGCCGCACGCTCCCCCCGCACGTCCCGAGGACCCCCTGGACGGACGCCGGCGCTCGCGCGCTGAGCACCCCGCACCGTCCAATCCGCGCGACCCGGCCAACGCCGGGCGTTCGCGCATCATCATCGGGAGACACCCATGTCCCATCGCATTCTCGCGGGGGCCGCCATCGCGGCCTCCCTCGCCGCGGCCGCCCCGGCGGTCGCCGCCACCAAGCCCAAGACGATGCCGGTCGAGATCCGTTTCGCGGCCGTCGCGGGCACCACGCCCGTGTCGTGCGCGTCCGAGATCCCCGGCCTCGGCACCACGAACGCCGCCGCCCGGCTCGAGGACCTGCGGTTCTTCGTGTCCAACGTGCGCATGGTGCGTGCCAACGGCACGTCGGCCGCCGTCAAGCTGACCGGCAGCACCCGCTACAACGTCTCGTCGAAGGCCGGGCGCACGACGCTGATCGACCTGGAGAACGGCACCGGTTCGTGCGCCCGCTCCGGCGACATGCTGGTGAACGCCGCCGTGCGCGGCAGGGTGCCGCGCGGCGCGTACCGCGGCGTGCGCTTCTACGTCGGCGTGCCGTTCGGCATGAACCACACCGACGTCATCGGGGCGCCCGGCCCCCTGGCGTCGATGGCCATGGCCTGGTCGTGGCAATCCGGCCGCAAGTTCACGAAGATCGAGGTGGGCGACCCCGGCGGGGCCACCGGGACGTGGACGGCGAAGAGCTTCATGGTCCACCTCGGTAGCACCGGCTGTACCGGGAACCCGGCGACCGGGGGCACCGCGAGCTGCGCCGCGTCCAACCGCGCGACGGTGAAGCTGGCCAGGTTCAACCCGGCCCGCCAGAAGGTCGCCGTCGACCTGCGCGCGATGCTGTCCGGCGTCGACGTGACGCGTAACACGCCCAGGACCGCCCCCGGGTGCATGTCGGGCCCCACGGACCCCGAGTGCCCGGCGGTGTTCGACGCGTTCGGGATCGACCGGACCACGGGCGCGAGCATGCATGGGGGCATGCACCAGCGTGTCTTCCGGGCGATCGCGAGGTAGGCCATGAGCGGACCACGATCCCCGCGGCGGCCCCTGGTCGCCGCCGCGGGCATCGCGGCCCTCGGCGTCGCCGCGCTCGGCGTGGCGACGCCCCCGGCCGCGGAGGGCGCGACCCGGGCCAAGGCCCCCGCGCGTGCGGCGGCGTGGACGTGGAGGCTGCCACCCAACTTCCCGACCCCGCGCGTGCCCCGCACGAACCCCATGACACAGGCCAAGGTCGATCTCGGCCGGTTCCTGTTCTACGACCGCCGCCTGTCGGGCAACGGCACGCAGTCGTGTTCCAGCTGCCACGTGCAGTCGCTGGCGTTCACGGACGGGCGAGCGCGGTCCGTGGGTTCGACGGGCGAGGTGCATCCCCGCTCGGCCCAGTCGCTCGCGAACGTGGCGTACAACTCCACGTTGACGTGGGCCAACCCGTCACTGGTGCGCCTGGAGAAGCAGCTCGAGACCCCGCTGTTCGGCGAGCGGCCCGTCGAGATGGGCGTCAACGATCGCAACCGGGCGCGCGTGCTGGCGCGGTTCTCCCGCGACAGGGCGTACCGGGTGCGGTTCGCCCGGGCGTTCCCCCGCTCGCGCAAGGCCGTCACCTGGCCGCACATCGGGCAGTCGATCGCCGCGTTCCAGCGCACGCTGATCTCGGGCGACAGCCGGTACGACCGCTGGCTCGACGGCAGGGCGCGCATGACGGCGTCCGAGAAGCGCGGCGCCGAGCTGTTCTTCGGCGAACGGGCCGAATGCCACCACTGCCACGGCGGGTTCAACTTCAGCGAGCAGGTGACGTACGCCGGCGCGGTGGAGACGAACCGCACGTTCCGCAACACCGGGCTGTTCAACATCGACGGCGCCGGCGCGTACCCCGAGCCGAACCGCGGCGTGTTCGAGCTGACGGGCCGCCCGCAGGACATGGGCGCGTTCCGGGCGCCGACGCTGCGCAACATCGCCGTGACGGCCCCGTACATGCACGACGGGTCGGTGGCGACGCTGCAGGACGTCGTCGATTTCTATGCGGAGGGTGGCCGCAACGTGCCCGATGGGCCCAACGCGGGAGACGGCAGGGCCAGTCCCCTGAAGGACCCGCTGGTCAGCGGCATCACGCTGAACGACCAGGAGAAGGCCGACCTGGTGGCGTTCCTCGGGACGCTCACGGACCGGGCGTTCCTGACGCGCAAGAGCATCTCGGACCCGTTTCGCCGCCGGTGAGCCTCGGCGCCCCCCTCGCGGGAGGGGGGCGCCCGGGGGCTAGGGTGGGCGCATGACGGATACCGTGCGCTGGGGCATCATCGGCACGGGGCGCATCGCCGACAAGGTGGCACCCGAGTTCGCGCACGTCCCGAACGCGCGGCTCGTGGCCGTGGGCTCCCGCGATGCCGGCCGGGCGGCGGAGTTCGCCGCCCGGCACGGCATTCCCGCGTCCCATGGGGGCTACGGGGAGTTGCTGGCCGGCGGCGTCGACGCCGTCTACGTCGCCACGCCCCATCCGCACCACCGCGACGTCGCGCTGGCCGCCATCGACGCGGGCGTCGCCGCCCTGGTGGAGAAGGCGTTCACCGCCACGGTGGCCGGCGCCGAGGCCGTGGTGGCGGCGGCGCGCCGCCGCGGCGTGTTCTGCATGGAGGCCATGTGGACGCGCTTCCTGCCCGCCGTGGCGGAGGCCCGCGAGCTGGTGCGCTCGGGCGCCGTGGGCGAGATCCGGCAGGCGCTGGCCGACCTGGGCGCGTACCGCGCGTACGACCCCGCCGACCGGCTTTACGCGCCGGCCCTGGGGGGCGGGGCGACGCTCGACCTGGGCGTGTATCCGCTGTCCATCGTCCAGCACTTCATGGGGGAGCCGGAGGCCATCGACGCGCACGGGGGGCTCGCGCCCAACGGCGTGGACGCGAGCCTGGGCGTGTTGCTGCGCTACCCGGGGGGCCCGGGTCGCCGTGGTGACGGCCGGGTTCGACGTCGAGTCGCCGGGTCGGGCGATGCTCGTCGGCACCGGGGGGTTCGTGGAGCTGATGCCGCCCTTCCATCACCCCCGCGCCGTGCGCGTGTCGGCCCGTGGCAAGGTCCCGAGCGTCATCGAGGCCCCGCCGACGGGCCTGGGCTACTGCCACCAGCTGATGGAGGCGACGGAGTGCGTGCGCGCGGGCCGCACCGAGAGCGACGTGATGCCGCTGGACGACACGCTCGCCGTGCAACGGATGATGGCCGCGGTGTGCGAGCGGCTGGGCGTCCACCCCTCGGAGGCCGACGTGGACCTCTGACGGCGCGCTATTCGGCCGCCACCACCGCCTCGCGCGTGAGACCCAGCAGGTACAGAGCGGCGTCGAGGTACGGCACCGACAGCGACGCGTCGGCCGCCTCGCGCACCACGGGCTTGGCGTTGAACGCGATGCCCAGCCCGGCCTTGGCCAGCATGTCGAGGTCGTTTGCGCCGTCACCGATGGCGACGGTCTGGTCGAGGGGTACGCCCTCGCGTTCGGCGAAGCGCGCCAGCGCCTCGGCCTTGCCGCGGCGGTCCACGACGGGCCCCGTCACGCGCCCGGTCAGGCGGCCCCCGCGCACCTCCAGGGTGTTCGCGGCGGCGTAGTCGATGCCCAGCATGCGGGCCAGCACGTCGGTGACGTGCGTGAACCCGCCGCTGACGATGCCGATGCGGTAGCCGTGGGCCTTCAGCGTGCGGATGAGCGTGCGGGCGCCGGGCATCAGGGGGACGTCGTGCGCCAAGGCGTCGACGCGCTCCTCGGGCATCCCCTCCAGCAGCGCCACGCGGCGGTGCAGCGACTCGGCGAAGTCCAACTCACCCCGCATGGCGCGCTCGGTGACGGCGGCCACCTCGTCGCCGCGGCCCACGTCGGCGGCCATCACATCGATCATCTCGGCTCTGATGAGCGTGGAGTCCACGTCCATCACCAGGAGTCGTTTGGGGTGCCGGCGGGACGCGGCGTCGTGGACGGCGACGTCGACGCCCAGCGTCCGGGCCTGCTCGCCCAGGGCGCGGTGGAGCGCCTCGGCCGGGGACGGCTCGGTGAAGCGGACACGCACCGCGGGCACGGGGTCCGTCGCGACCTGCCGGATGCCGGCCACAAGCCCGCCGCCCGCCTCGATGCGGTCGGCCAGACGGTCCACGGCCGACGCGGTGAGGTCGGCGCCCAGCACGGTGAGCTCGGCCTGGTCGGGCGGCGCGAACGCGGCCTCGGCGCGGGTCTCCAGCAGCACCGTCAGGCCGCGGTGCCGGGTGGCCAGGGCGTCGAACGCGCGGGCCACGTCGGGGTCCGGCTCGGGCCCTGGCGCGTCCACCACGACGCCCATCAGCACCTGCCCGCCCGCCCGGGTATACGCGATGTCGCGCAGGTTCCCGCGCAGGCCGGCGGCAAGGCCGAGGAAGTCGGATGCCAGGCCCGGCCGGTCGGGGCCGGCGGCCGTGACGTGGAGGTATGCGGTGGGCACGCCGGGAGGATACGTCGTCAGACCATGCCCGCGAGCAGCAGCGCCACGATGATCTTCGCGACCATCGCGGCGGGGAACACCAGGGCGTACCCCTGGGCGACGCGCTGGTCGGCGCCGGTGCGTTCCTGCGCGAATGCCAGCACCGCGGGCTGGGTCTGGGCGCCGGCGACGACGCCCGCCAGCCGGGGGCCGCCCAGGTTGAACGTGCGGGCCACCACCACCAGCGTGGCGCAGGCCAGCGCGGTCACCGCGAGGCCGAGCAGCGCGATGCGGGGTGCCTGGCCGCCGCTCAGCGCCGTCGCCAGGTCGCCTCCCGCTCGAGAGCCGGCCGCGGCCAGGAAGATCAGGATGCCGAGCTGCTGCAGCAGGTGCGCCGCGGTGTACGGCAGCGACCAGACGATGGGTCCGGTGCGGGCCATCCGTCCGAGGATCAGCCCCACCAGCAGGGGACCGGCGGCGATGCCCAGCTCCAGGTGGGAGCCGCCCGGCAGGGGCACGGGCACGATGCCCAGCAGCAGGCCGGCGGCCATGCCCAGCGACAGGCCCAGCGGGTTGAGGTCCCCGGGGCCGCGCTCGGAGTCTCCCAGGAAGCGCGAGACCTCGGGGATCCTGTGACGCGGGGCGATGATGCGGACGCGGTCGCCCAGGTGCAGGCGCGTGTCGCGCGTGGCCATCAGGTCCACGTCGCCGCGGCGCACGCGGGTGGCGCGCGCGCCGAAGCGCTCGAGGTGCAGCTCGCCGACGGTGCGGCCCGACAGTTCCCGGTTGGACAGCGCCACACGCCGCATGTCCAGGCCCCGCCGGTCAAGCGTCACGTCGTCGTCGGACGGATCGCCCATGCGCGCGACGAGGGCGTCGACCTGGGGCGCGGGGCCCACGGTGGCCACCAGGTCGCCGGCGGCGACGTGCATGTCGTCGCGCGCCACCTCGAGGGCGTCGCCGTGCTTGACCCGCGAGAACACCACCTTGGAGTCGGCGTCGGCGGCCAGCGCGCCGAGGTCCGGCAGGTCGTCGTGGGTGACGCGCACGGTGCGGGCGACCAGCGGCGGGCTGTCGGCGTCGGGGGGCGGCAGCGGGCGGCGCAGCACCCACGCGGCGGCGGCCAGCATCATCACGACGCCACCCAGGTACGTCACGGAGTAGCCGACCGTGGGCCCCGCGGCCCCGCCCAGGCTGTCGGTGGCGGCCGCGAGGGCCGGCGTGTTCGTGAGCGCGCCGGCGTACGTGCCCGCGATGACGTCGGGCGCGACGCCCAGCACGTGGCCCAAGCCGTACGCCACGCCGCCGCACGCGGCCAGGCCGGCCACGACGGCACCCACGGCGGCCAGGTGGTGGCGCAGGGACGCGAAGAACGAGGGGCCCCCGGCGACGCCCACGCAGTACGCGAAGATCGCCAGCCCCATCGAGCCGAGCTCGGCGGGCAGCTCGAGCCGGGAGTCCCACGCGGACACCGCCAACGCCGCGAAGAGCACGGCGGCGGGGCCCAGGCTGAACCCGCGGAAGCGCACGGCGCCCGCGGCGCTACCGACGGCGCAGCAGGCGAACAGGAGCAGCAGGGGGTTGTCGGCCAGCACATCGGCCACGGTGGGACCTCCCGGTGGGGCAGCAAACAGCGGATTCGGCGGATGAGGGCCGCGGGCGCCGGCTCGCGCTCGCCGCGGCGGATCCGTCCGCTCATCGACGGTAGCGCACGCCTTCTTGAGCCGCCCCGCGTGGAGGCCGGCTGTGACAGCGCCGGGCGCCGCGCAGCGCATTACGCTATGCGCGTGCCGAATCCCTCACGCACGCCGTCCGACCTGGCGCCCGAGGCGGCCCCGTCCGTCGGTGCCGCGGAGTTCCTGCGGGGCCGCCATGTGACGCTGGCAGACGCGCACGGCGTGGTGCGCGACCCCGGGGTCGACGCCGTGCGGCGCCGCATGGATGCAGGCGAGTTCTTCTGGCTGGACATCCATGAGCCCGAGGCGCGGGACGTGTCGCAGCTGGAGGGGATGTTCCGCCTGCACCCGCTGGTGGTGGAGGACATCGCCGCATTCGGCCAGCGGCCCAAGGCCGACGCTTACGGCGACCACGCGCTGGTGGTGGCCTACGGGGCCGCCGACGACGAGGACGAGCTGGTGGAGGTGCACAGCGTCGTGGGACCGTCGTGGCTGGTGACGCTGCACCGGGACGACTGCCTGGCGTTCCCGCGGCTGTTGCACCGGGTCGACGGCGGCCTGCCCGTGACGGACCCGGGCACGGTGCTGCACCGGGTGCTCGACGCCCTGACCGACAGCTTCTTCCCGTTGCTGGAGGAGTGGGACGAGCGCATCGACGCGCTGCAGGACGAGATCGTGCGCGACGCCCGCGACAGTCAGCTGCGGGAGGCGTTCGAGATGAAGCAGCGCCTGTGGCACCTGCGCCGCGTCGCGTCGCCGCAGCGCGACGTGTTCGCCCAGCTGGCCGCCGGTACGGCCGACCTGCCGGGCGTCGACGACGAGGCCCGCCGCTACTTCCGCGATGTGTACGACCACATGATCCGCCTGGCCGACATGGTCGACACTCAGCGCGACCTGCTGACCACGGTGATCGAGGTGTACCTGGGGATGGTGGCCAACCGCCGCGATCAGGTGATGAAGCAGCTGACGGTGATCGCCACCATCTTCATGCCGCTGACGTTCATCACCGGCTACTTCGGCCAGAACTTCGGCTGGATGGTGGACCACGTCGGCACGTGGCAGGCGTGGGCGCTGGGCACTCTCGTCCAGGTGCTGGCCGTGATCGGCATCATGGTGTTCTTCCGCCGGCGGGGGTGGACGTAGCCGTGGCGGCGGACGCGTCCCGGCGGGTCTGCGCGAAGTGCACGGCGAACGCGTCCAGCAACTGGTCGGCGGCGTCGACTGCGCTGAGCGTCCCGTCCTCGACTCGCCCCTGCAGGTCGCGTCGCAGGTCGTCGACCGCGGGGAGCTGACGGATGGTCGTCGCGAGCTCGGTGTCGACCATCGTCCACATCCACTCCCTCTGCTGGAGCGCCCGCCGTGACCGCAGGGACCCGCTTTCCCGCAGGAAGTCACGGTGCTCCATGACGGCGTCCCACACGTCGTCCAGCCCGTCTCCGGTGTGGGCGCTGCACGTGAGCACCGGCGGACGTCGCGCCTCGGGATCCGAGAACATCAGTCTCATCGCTCCCGCCAGCTCCCGCGCGCTCAGGCGGGCCTCGTGGGCGTGGGGGCCGTCCGCCTTGTTGACGGCGATGACGTCTGCGCGTTCGAGGATGCCGCGTTTGATGCCCTGCAGTTGGTCGCCCGTGCGTGACAGCGCGAGCAACAGGAACGTGTCCACCATGTCGGCCACGGCGATCTCGGACTGGCCCACCCCGACCGTCTCGATGAGCACGACGTCGAAGCCGGCGGATTCGAGTACCAGCATCGACTCGCGCGTGGCGCGGGCGACGCCCCCCAGGTGACGCCCCGAGGGGCTCGGTCGGATGAACGCGCCGTCGGAGGCCGCCAGCGCGGCCATCCGGGTGCGGTCGCCCAGGATCGAGCCCCCGGAGCGTGACGACGACGGGTCGACGGCCAGCACGGCCACGCGATGACCGCGCTCGATCAGCCTGGTCCCGAGCGCATCGATGAACGTGGACTTGCCCGCGCCGGGGACGCCCGAAATGCCCACCCGCACAGTGGGATCGCCCGGCGGCTCGAGCGCGGCGATCAGATCGTGGGCCAAGGCGCGGTGATCCGGGTGCGCGGACTCCACGAGCGTGATCGCACGCGCGATCGACGCCCGTGAACCGGCGGCGATGCCCGCCGCCAGCTCTGGCACGACATAGCGCATCAGCTATGGGAGAGCGCGCTCATCAACCCCGTCAGCAACTCGCACGCCGCGTCGGGGATGACGGTACCCGGGGGGTAGATGGCGTGGGCACCCGCCGCGCGCAGGTCGTCGAAGTCCTGCTCGGGGATGACGCCGCCCACCACGATCAGCAGGTCCTCGCGCCCCAGGGCGTCGAGTTCCCTGCGCAGCGCCGGCACCAGCGTCAGGTGCCCGGCGGCCAGCGACGACACCCCCACCACGTGGACGTCGGCCTCGACGGCCTGACGGGCGACCTCCTCGGGGGTCTGGAAGAGGGGGCCCACGTCGACGTCGAAGCCGATGTCGACGAAGGCCGTGGCGATCACCTTCTGCCCGCGGTCGTGGCCGTCCTGGCCCATCTTGGCGACGAGGATCCTCGGTCGGCGGCCCTCCCGCCTCTCGAACTCCTCCGCGAGTTCCTGGGCGCGGTCGACGGACACGTTCGTACCCGCCTCCTTCCGATAGACACCGGATATCGTGTGGATCTGCGCGGTGAAGCGGCCGAACACCTTCTCCATCGCCTCGCTGATCTCCCCGACCGTCGCTTTCGCGCGTGCAGCCTCGATGGACAGGGCGAGAAGGTTCGCGTCGGGGCCGGAGCTGCCCGCCGCGTTCGTGAGCCGCTCCAGCGCGGCCCGGGTCGCCGCCTCGTCCCGCTCGGCGCGAAGCCGCTGCAGCTTCTCCAGTTGCTGCCGCCGCACGGCCGCGTTGTCGACCTTGAGCACCTCGATACCCGGGTCGCCCTCAACCCGGTACTTGTTGACCCCGATCACCGGCTGAATGCCGGAATCGATGCGGGCCTGCGTGCGTGCGGCGGCCTCCTCGATGCGCATCTTGGGGATGCCCGCCTCGATCGCCTTTGCCATGCCGCCGTGCGCCTCGACCTCTTTGATGTGCTCACCGGCGCGGCGCGCGATGTCGTACGTGAGGCGCTCGACGTACGCGCTGCCGCCCCAGGGGTCCACCACCCGGCAGGTACCGGACTCCTGCTGAAGGAACAGCTGGGTGTTGCGCGCGATGCGGGCACTGAAGTCCGTGGGCAGAGCGATCGCTTCGTCGAGGGCGTTCGTGTGCAGGGACTGCGTGTGGCCCTGCGTGGCGGCCATCGCTTCCACGCAGGTGCGGATGACGTTGTTGAAGACATCCTGTGCCGTCAGCGACCAGCCGGAGGTCTGGCTGTGCGTGCGCAGCGACATCGATCCCGGCTTCGCGGGCCCGAAGTCGCGCACGAGTCCCGCCCACAGCAGGCGGGCGGCACGCATCTTGGCGACCTCCATGAAGA
>JAGQUM010000002.1 GCA_020438485.1 Thermoleophilia bacterium
CCGGGGTGGGTGCGGGTGCCGGGGCGGGGGCCGCGGGGGCCTGCGGGGTCGCGCCGCCGCCGCCGGGGCTGGTCTCGGTGGGCGTCTGCGGGGCGGGCGCGGTGGTCGTGGGCTCCGGGTTGTAGTCGGGCGCCTTGGTCAGCGTGCTGGAGTACGCGCTGAGGCTGGCCGGGTCCTGCGGCTCGGGGAAGTCGGCGTACCGGCACTTGTACGCCGGGTTGTCGAACACCTTCTTCATGAAGTTGGCCCAGATGGCCGCGGGGATGCTGCCGCCCGTGACGCCCGGCATGGTGCGGCGCGTGCCGTCCGCGTTGGGATACCCCACCCACACCACGGTCGTGTAGCACGGCGTATACGCCGCGAACCACGCGTCGGTGTAGTCCTCGGTCGTGCCCGTCTTGCCGGCGATGGCGGGGGCGATGTTGGCGCTCGTGCCGGTGCCGCCCGTGACGTTGTTGTGCAGGATCTTCGTGACGACCGACGTCACGCCGTCGCTCAGCACCTTCTCGCGGCGCGGCTTGATGATGATGGGCTTGCCGCGCGGGCGTTCCACCTTCAGCACGCTCAGCGGCGTCACCCGCCATCCCCCGTTGGACAGCGTGCTGTAGGCCGTGGCCATGTCGAGCACCGACACCTCGCTGGAGCCCAGGCCCAGCGACGGGTACTCGCGCAGCGCGCGCGACTTCGGCACACCCATCTCGTACGCGGTCTCGGCCACCTTGGCCGGGGTCAAGTCGATGGTCATCTGCACGAACACGCTGTTGTCGGACGACAGCAGCGCCTGCGCGACCGGGATGCGGCCCTTGTACGAGTGCGAGTACGTCTGCACGTCGAGGGCATAGCCACCGAACGTCCCCTTCAGGGGTCGCGAGACGTACGCGGTGGAGTACGGGTCGTGGCCGTCCTCCACGAAGCGGGTGAGCACGAAGGTCTTGAACGTGGAGCCCGGCTGGCGGGTGGCGGTGGCCAGGTTGAACTGGCTGTTGGCGCCGTACGTCGCGCTGGACTGCATGGCGCGGATGCGGCCGGTGCGCGAGTCCATCATCACGATCGCCGCCGACGGCGAGTCGGAGCTGTAGAGCTGGCTCTTGATGGCCTCGGTGGCGTCGGTCTGCAGCTCCGGGTCGATGGTCGTGTAGACGCGCAGGCCGCCCTGGCGCACGGCCCGGGCGCCGAACCGGTTGATCAGGCCCTGGCGGACGTAGTCGAAGAAGAAGCCCTGCTTCTTGGCTCCGGTGTACGCCTTGCCCGGCCTCAGCCCCAGGCCGGCCTTCATGGCGCGCTTCGCCTTCGCCATGGGGATGTAGCCCTGCTCGCCCATGGCCTGGAGCACCAGGTTACGCCGCGCCTTCGCGGCCTTGGGATGGGAGAGCGGGTCGTAGTCGGACGGCGCCTGCGGCAGACCCGCCAGGACGGCGGCCTGGATGAGCGACAGCTTGGACACGCGCTTGCCGAAGTAGGTCTCTGACGCCGCCTGCACCCCGATGGAGTTGTGGCCGTAGAACGTGCCGTTGAGGTACTGGGTGAGGATCTGGTCCTTCGAGTACTTCTTCTCGTACTGGTAGGCGAGGTACGCCTCCTGGATCTTGCGGCTATAGCTGCGGACCCTGCCGCCCTTGTGCAGGTTCTTCACCAGCTGCATCGTGATGGTGCTGCCGCCCTGCCGCTTGCCGCCCGCCTCGAGGTCCTTCACGGCCGCGCCGAACATCCGGTAGTAGTCGACGCCGTCGTGCTTGTAGAAGCGCTTGTCCTCGATGGCGACGGTGGCGTCCTTCAGCACCTGCGGGATCTGCCCGCTGCGCACCTCGGTGCGGTTGGTGTTGGCCGCGATGTAGCCGAGGGCCGTGCCGTTCTTGTCATAGATGCGGGTGTTCTGCCCGAGCTTGATCTCCTGGAGCTTCGTGCCCTCGAGGCTCTGGCCCATGGAGTGGATGGCCAGCCCGCCGGCGGCCGCCCCTCCTCCGAGCACCGCGACGCCGATGCCCACGCCCATCAGGCCCCGCCAGCGACGGCCGCGGCGCTGCTCGCGACGCCGGGCCTGGCGCGCCTGCCGGGAGCGGCTCACGGGGCGCCCACCCCGTCGCGGATGTCCCACTCGGCCACGCCGGTGTCGTAGTCGAGCATGCCGATCATCTGGCGCGGCCCGCGCGCCAGGTGGCCGTACACGACCCACGAGAACGGCCCGCGCGGGCGGGCCACGTCGTTGCCGGGGGTCGGCGCCGGGTGCCCCGCGGGCGCCGGCACGCGGAACGGCCCGTCGGTCCACACCAGCTCCACGCCGGTGGCGCGGGCCGTCACCCCCAGCCCGGCGTCGCCGCGCCGGCCCCGTGGGCGCGCCCCGGCCCACACGTCGCGGGCGCGCTCCGTCGCGCTCTGCGACGAGCCCAGCTGCGCACCACGCGAGTGACCGACCGCCTCCACCAAGAACCGCCATCCCTTGTCGGGCCGCCACGCGACCCCCTCGACCCCGCCCGGTCCCCGGGCGTAGTGCGCCGCCACGAACGACGGGACGAACACCAGGCACAGCGCGATCACCGTGCCTACGACGACGATCGCTCGCCGACTTCGACGCCGAGCCAGCGTCTCCCTCCCGGTCGATCCGTTGCGCGGCGAGTATAGACCCACCCCGCGCTCCGGCCTCCGTCCGCCGGTACGGTTGGGGCATGGCCATCCGAGCGGTGTTGCTGGACGCGGCGGGCACGCTGCTGCACTTCGACGACCCCGCCGCCCGCCTGCACGCCTTGCTCGCGCGCGAGGGCCTGGACAACCCGCCCGAGGCGGTGGGGCGGGCGCTGGCGGCCGAGGTGGCGCACTACCGCGCCCACATGGGGGCGGCGCGCGACATGCCCGCGCTGGAGCGCCTGCGCGACGAGTGCGCGCGGATCTTCGCGGGGGCCTTGCCCGACCCGCCGTCGCCGCCGCGGGCGCGGGAGGCGGTGCTGGGCGTGCTGCGGGCCGTGCCGTTCCCCGACGTGCCGGGGGTGCTCGACGCCCTGGCGGGCGCGGGGGTCCGCCTCGGGGTCGTCAGCAACTGGGACATCACGCTGGACGACCGGCTGCGGGAGCTGGGCCTGCGCGACCGGTTCGGCGTCGTCGTGGCCAGCGCCGCGGCGGGGGTCGCGAAGCCCGACCCGGCGATCTACCGGGCGGCCCTCGACGCACTCGGGGTGACGGCCGTCGAGGCGCTGTTCTGCGGCGACGACGCCGCGAACGACGTGGAGGCGCCGGCCGCGCTGGGCATGCGCGCGGTGCTGGTGGACCGGGCGGGGCGGGCCCCGGGATCCATCCCCGACCTCACGCCTCTGCCCGCCATGGTGGCCTGACGCGGGCGCCCATCGCCGCTACCGGGCCAGGGACGCGTACCGCATCAGCGTCGCCATGGCGTCGTCGAACTGCTGCTCGCAGTCCGCGCCTCCCTCCACCACGCACACGCGCAGGCGCTCGGAGATGAGGTGCAGTCCCACCTGGTCGACCGCCGCCTTGATGGCCGCGAGCTGGGTGAGGACGTCCCGGCACTCGGCGTCCTCACCCAGCATCCGCTGCACGCCCCGGAGCTGGCCCTCGGCGCGCTTCAGGCGCACCACCAGTTCCTCGCGCGTGCACGCGGTCCTCGGCGTGGTCACGAGTGCCCCCCGCACGCCCCGCCGCAGCAGCCGCCGCCGGGGGGCGCGAAGCTGCGCACCGTCGGGGCGGCCGCGGGCCGCGACGGGCGGGCGGTGACGAACCCGGTCATGAGCTGCCGCACCTCGGTGCCGCCGCAGTCCGGGCATACGCGGTCCTCATCCCGCAGGAAACCCTGACGGAACTTCTCGAACCGCGTGTCGCACGCGTCGCAGGACAGGTCGTACGTCGGCATCGGCCCGGCTCCTAGCTGAGCCCGAGCTGCTGCTCGAGCTGGGCCTTCGGCATGGCGCCGACGGCCTGCCGGGAGACCTTGCCGCCCTCGAACACGGCGAGGAACGGGATGCCCTGCACCCCGTACTGCTGGGCGATGGCGCCGTACTGGTCGACATCGAGCTTGCCGACCTTGAGGCTGCCCTGCCGCTCCTTCGCGATCTGCTCCACGACGGGCGCGATGGTGCGGCACGGGCCGCACCACGTCGCCCAGAAGTCCACCAGCACGGGCACGTCGCTCGACAGCACCTCCTGCTGGAAGTTGTCGGCGGTGAACTCCATCACACCCTCGGCCATGTCGGCTCGTCCTTTTCTCGTGGGGGGCCGGGGCGGGCGCCTCGGCCGTCGTTGCTAGTGCTGGGTCTCCAGCCACCGCTCGGCGTCGATCGCGGCCATGCAGCCGCTGCCGGACGCGGTGATCGCCTGCCGATAGACCGTGTCCTGGACGTCGCCGCACGCGAAGACGCCCTCGATGTTGGTGCGGGTGCCGTCCGTGGTGATGTACCCCTGGTCGTCCATGTCCAGCGCCCCCTCGAACAGCGACGTGTTGGGCGTGTGGCCGATGGCCACGAACATCGCGGCCGCGGGGATGTCGGAGGTCTCGCCCGTGTTCACGTCGCGCACGCGCACGCCCTCCACGGCCTTGTCGCCGAGGACATCCTCCACCACGGCGTTCCACACGACGCGGATCTTGGGGTGCTCCAGAACGCGGCGGGCCATGATGTCGGACGCGCGGAACTCGTGGCGACGGTGTACCACCGTGACCGACGAGCCGATGCGGGCGAGGAACAACGCCTCCTCCATCGCCGTGTCGCCGCCCCCCACCACGACCATGTCCTTGTCCTTGAAGAAGAACCCGTCGCACGTGGCGCAGCTGGACACGCCGTAGCCGCGCAGGCGGCTCTCGCCCTCGATGCCCAGCCACTTGGCGGACGCGCCCGTCGAGATGATGAGGGCGTTGGCCCGGTGTTCCTGCCCGTCGGCCCACACCCCGAACGGGCGGCTGGACAGGTCGACGCGCTCGACGTCCACGGTGTGGATCTGCGCGCCGAACCGCGCCGCCTGGGCGCGGAACTTCTCCATGAGGTCGGGCCCCATGACGCCGTCGGGGAAGCCGGGGTAGTTCTCCACGTCGGTCGTGGTCATCAGCTGGCCGCCGGCACCGTAGCCCTCGAACATCACGGGCGTCAGGTTGGCCCGGCCCGCGTAGATGGCGGCCGTGAGGCCCGCGGGCCCACCGCCCACGATCACGACGTCATGCACCTCGGGCACGCGCTCCTCCAGGTCGTTCGTGGATACCCTAGGGGGTATCCTAGCACGGCCCCGTGGGAGTGGCTCAGCCGGCGGTCGGTCGCCACACCAGGACGGTGCCGACGCTCACCGGGCGCCGGCACGCGGCGAAGTACGTGCGGCCCTCCTCGGCCTCGATGCGCCGCAGCCCGCGCAGGTCCTCGAGCGTCACGAGGCCCCATGCCAGCAGCACCCCCCCGACGACGCCCTCGGCCATGCCGCCCGAGCCGAGGATGCCCACGAGGAAGGTCATCATCATCACGCACGCGACGAACAGGCACGCGGCGAGGATGCCCCCCCACACCCGCCAGTCGCCGGGGCCCGCCTCGGTCAGACGGGGCTTGCCGTTGTCACGCCGCGCGTCGCTCAGGCGACCGGTGGGCACGGCCGTGGGTCGCATCCACATGCGCAGCAGGAAGAAGAAGATCACGAGGCTCGACACGAAAGCGGCCAGGGCGATGGGGATCCACGATCCCTCGAGCCCGTCCTTGGGGTCGCCCATCTCGAGGAGGGCGCCCACCACCAGGACGGCCGGCGCGCACGCCACCAGCGTCCATGCCCACACGGCGCACAGGCGACCGTAGTTCCACAGCTTCTCGCGCGTCACGTCCGCGAGGATACGCCCGGCGGGGTCGCGCCGCCGCGCCCGCGGGCTACCCTTGGCATTCGGCACGCGGACGGTGGGTGGGGATGGACGAGGGCACGATCGGGCGGACGCTCGCCGAGTGGGGCGAGAAGCCGTTTCGCGCGCGGCAGATCGCAGAGGCCAAGCGGGCCGGGGCGCGGACCTGGGACGACGTCACGACGCTGTCCAAGCCCCTGCGCCAGCGCCTTGCCGCCGTCGGCCCACTGTGGAGCGTCACGCCCGACGAGCGCCTGACCTCGCGGGACGGCACCGTCAAGTGGCGGCTGATGCTGGGGGACGGCCGCCTGGTGGAGGCGGTGCTGATCGCCCACGCCCAGGGACGGCGCACGCTGTGCGTGTCGAGCCAGGTGGGGTGCGCGCTGGCGTGCCGGTTCTGCGCCACGGGGTCGATGGGCTTCGGGCGCGACCTGGACGCCAACGAGATCGTCGAACAGGGCCTCATCGCGCGTCACGCCGCCGAACAGGACGGGGCGCGGCTGTCGAACGTGGTGTTCATGGGCATGGGCGAGCCCATGCAGAACCTGCCGGCCGTGCTGGAGGCGTGCGCGGCGTTCCACGCCGAGGAGGGCCTGGGCATCTCGGCTCGCAGCATCGCCATCTCCACCGCGGGCTGGGTGCCCGGCATCGAGGCGCTCTCCCGCCACCCGTTGCCCGTGCGGCTGGCGCTGTCGCTGCACGCCGCCGACGATCAGACCCGTGGGCGCCTGATGCCGATCAACGCCCGGTACCCCATCGCCAACGTCCTGGCCGCGTGCCGGCGCTACTGCGACCGCACGGGGCGGCGGGTGTTCATCGAGTACCTGCTGCTGGACGGCGTCAACGACTCGGCCGCCGACGCCCGCAACCTCGCCGCGCTACTGCGCGACGGGCGGTTTCACGTGAACCTGATCGAGTACAACCCGACGGACGGGGGCTATGTCGCGAGCCCCGTGGGGCGGCGCGAGACGTTCGTCAACGCGCTGGCCAACGCGGGCATCGACGCGTCGGTGCGGCGCTCTCGCGGTGCGGACGTCGACGCGGCATGCGGGCAGCTGGCGGCCCGGGGGCCGTCGCCCGGACCGTCCGGCCCCGTCGGTCCCCGGAGGACGTGAGGTCCGGCCACGAGCCGTCTAGATCGCGCAACCCGGGCGCCGTGATCCGCCGGCAGTCCCGCTGTCGACGAGCCCCGACCGTGGTGCCGTCGGGGAGCGTCGCCCTCAGCCCCTTCTCGCCGTGGGGGCGTTGGCGGTGTCGACCTCCTCGCCGTCGGCGAACAGCCGCGCCTGGTTGAGGACGATGCGGCTCTTGCCGGAGTCGAGGCCGGCCCGTGGCCGGGGGCGTCCCGGGGTGGCGCCCGGTGCCGCCGTCGCACGCGTCGCGTGGGCTGCTCTCGGGCGGTGCGCGACCAAGGACACGCTCTCCCCGAGCGTCCCGTGCCGGTCGACCCGGTGGGGCCGGCGCCGGGGCACGACGCCGGTCGGGGGCCGCGAGACATCCCTCACCACGCCGTCGGACGCCGGTATCGAGGCGTCGGTAACCGGTCACGCGGCATGCAGGTGGACGCCGCGCGCGGTCGGGTGCCGCCGCGGCCGGGTCGGGGCTACACCGCCGCCTTCTCAGGATCCCACGAGGGGAAGGGATCGGCGAGGCCGGCCCACGCCTCGAGCCCGGCGTGCATCTCGGCGTCGTCCACGAGCGCGGCGTCGAGGCGTCGTCGGAGGGCGTCCTGGTCGATGCCGATGCCGATGAACACGATCTCCTGGCGGCGGTCGCCGTGCGGCTCGGCCCAGTACCGGCCGATGTGTGCGTCGTAGAAGTCGCCGCCGGGCAGTTCGTCCTCGGTGCCGCGGCCCACCATAGGCCCGCCGGCCCGAGGGTCAGGACCCCACCCGCCTGTGACCACTCCCCCGCGACGTCGGGGCGAGTGGCGATCCAGAAGCAGCCCTTGCTGCGTAGCAGGCCCTCGACGGGGTCCTCCAGCGTCCGTGCCAGGCGCTCCGGGTGAAACGGGCGACGGGCGCGGTACACCATGCTGCTCATGCCGTACTCGTCCACCTCGCTCGTTTCCTCGCCGCGCATCACCTGCAGCCAGCCGGCGGCCTGGGCGGCCCTCTCGAAGTCGAACAGCCCGGTGTTGAGCACCCGGGACACCGGCACGTCGCCGTGGGTGGCCTCGATGATCTGGGCACTCGGGTTGAGCGCGGCCACCGCGGCGCGGGTGCGGGCGATCAGGTCGCGGTGGCACAGGTCCACCTTGTTCAGCACGATCACGTCGGCGAACTCGATCTGATCGGCCAGCAGGGTGCAGACGCCTTGCTCGTCCTCGACGTCGCCGTCGCTGGCACGACCCTCGCGCTCGGCGACGGTTGCGAAGTGAGTCCAGTCGTCGAGAAACGCCCGTGTATCGACCACGGTCACCATGGTGTCGAGGCGCGCGACGTCATCCAGGCTGCGGCCGTCGTCGTCTGCAAAGGTGAAGGTCTCGGCCACGGGCAGGGGTTCGCTGATCCCGGTCGCCTCGATCAGCAGGTGGTCGAACCGCCCCGAGCGGGCTAGCGCGGCGACCTCCACCAGCAGGTCCTCTCGTAGGGTGCAGCAGATGCAGCCGTTGCTCAGCTCGACCAGCCTCTCGCCCACCCGCAGAATGGACGGGTCGCCCGCGATGCGGTCGGCGTCGACGTTGATCTCCGACATGTCGTTCACGATCACTGCGATCCGCAGGCCCTCGCGGTTACGCAGCACGTGCTCAAGCAGGGAGGTCTTGCCCGCTCCCAGGAAACCCGAGAGCACCGTGACGGGGAGGCGAGAGACGGGGGTCACAGCGACATCCTTTGTTGACGCGGCGATAGGGGGGCCAGGCGACCCGCCGCCCAGATTATGAGAATGATTCTCAAAAGACAACGCCTGGGGTGGGTGGCCACCTCCACCACGGCCCGGGCGTGCGCCGCGGCCGTGGGTGTGCTGGCCGTCCTCACCCTCGCCATGGTGGTGGCCTTGTGGCCCTCGGGCGATTCGTCGTCTCGTCCCACCGCGCCCGGCTCGCTGCGCGACGCCACCGTCACAAAGGTGGTCCCCGCCGGATGCCGTTACGCCGGCGGTGACCCGGCGTGCACCCGCATCACCTTCCGAGTGGAGGACGGCCCGAAGGCCGGATCCACCGCGGCGCTCGATATGCCCCGCGCGGTGGACGTGAGCACGGGCGACGGCATCCGGGTGGTCGAGAACCCCATACCGCCCGGCGTGCAGCCGCCCGCGGGGCAGCGTCCCGACGCGTACGCGTTCTCGGACTTCCGCCGCGGAACCGGCCTGCTGCTCCTGGCCGCGCTCTTCGTCGTGGTGGTGGTGGCCGTCACGCGCTGGCAGGGCGTGCGCAGCCTGGTGGCCCTGGCCCTCAACCTGGGGATCATCGTGGCGTTCGCCGTGCCCGCCATCGCCGCCGGACGTGCCCCGACGTTGGTGGCGCTTGCGGCCGGATTGGTCATCGTGCTGGTGGGTCTTCCCATCTCGCACGGCGTGGGGCCGAAGGCCGCCGCGGCCCTCGTGGGAACCTCGTTGGCCCTGGGAATCACGGTGCTGCTGGGTGAGGTGGGCGTGCGCGTTGCGCACATCACGGGCTTCGCCAGCGAGGAAGCCTCGTATCTGTCGTCCGTGTTTCCCGACCTCTCGGTGCGGGGTCTGCTGCTCGCGGGCCTCATCATCGGGGCCCTGGGGGTGCTCGACGACCTCGCGGTGACCCAGTCGTCCACCGTGATGGCCCTGAGGAAAGCCAACCCGGCGCTCTCCACCCTCGGCCTCTTCCGGGAGGCCCTGGTGGTGGGCAAGGACCACATCGGGGCGGTGGTGAACACGCTGATCCTGGCCTACGCCGGCGCGTCGCTGCCCGTCCTGATGATCTTCGCGGCCCAGGGGACGTCGTTCACCGACGCGGTGACATCCGAGAGCGTGGCGGCCGAACTGGTGCCCATGCTGGTGGGCTCCATCGGCCTCATCGCGGCGGTGCCCCTCACCACCATCATCGCCGCCCTCTTGGCGGTGGGGATGCCGGTCGTCCACCTGCCGGACGAGCACACCCACCCGCACTAGCCGCGGCGGGCGGAGCCCCGTCCGAGGGCCTCCACCCGCCGCATCAACGTCCTACAGCGCGCAGGCGGCGGCCCTCGCGGCCTCCACGTCGGGCATGTCGGGCGGCGCGTCCATGGCCTCGGCGTGCGTGATCTTCCCGCCTTGGTCGATCACGAACATCGCGCGGGTCGTGATGCCGGGACCGTCCAGGAACACCCCGTACTTCTTGGCCACCTCGCCGCGCGGCTGGAAGTCCGACAGGAACGTGATGCCCTCGGCGCCGACCGACTTGGCGAACGCGTCGAGGCTGTACGCGTGGTCGACGCTGACGCCGAACACGCGGGCCCCGTTCTCGCTCCACGCGTCGACGTCCCTGCCCATGTCGGTGAACTGCTTCGTGCAGACGCCGCTGAACGCCAGCGGGAAGAACGCCAGCACGACCGGGCCCTTCGTCAGCTCCTGCGACAGCGTGACCTCCTCCTGCGCGTTGCTCTTCAGGGTGAAGTCGGGGGCCTTGTCTCCCACTGTGAGCGCCACGGGGTCTCCTCGTTTCGGCGTCGACGGACGGTCGCGGCGAACGTACACCAGGCCGGGCGTCGCCGTGTCCGGGTGTTGCACTACCCTGCCCGTGTGAGTGACGAACCCGAACCCAAGCGGTTGCCCGCCCAGGGCTGGAGTCTCGGGGCCGATGGCTTCCCGAAGGCGCTCTGGGTGTTCATGGCCGTGCTGCTGTGGGGCATCGGCCTGGGCCTGCTGATGTCGGGCTACGTCGGCTACGGGGGGATGCTTGTGGTGCTGGGCGTCGCCGCCGCGGTGAACGTGCTGCCGTGAACCCGGACGTGGTCGCGGACCTGCTGCAGGAGGCGCACCCGGAGGCCGAGCCGTACGAGACGCCGTGGCCGGTGCTGGCGGGCTGGCTGGCCGACGCGGGCGTCGACCCCGCCGACGACGCGCTCGTCACCGCGGTGCTGAACGCCTGGGATCTGCGCTGCGTGTGAGCCGCCCCTCAGGGGGCGGGTAGCCCGCCGGGGGTGAGCTCCAGGCCCAGGCGGCGCGCCAGCGCTTCGGACAGGAGCCCCTCCACCCGCCCGCGGTCCGGGTCGCCGCCTTCCGCGGCGATCGACGTGGCCTTGACGCCCGGCGCGCCGCACGCGGTCATCACGTCGTACCACGCCAGGTCTGGGTCGCGGTTGAGCGCCAGGCCGTGGTAGCTGACCCGGTTCTTGACCCTGATCCCGACGCTGCCCAGCTTGCGCCCCCGCACGTAGACGCCCATGGACTCGGCGTCGACCTCGGCCCCGGCGATGCCCGACGCGTCGGCCATGGACCTAAGCAGCGCCAGCACGAACGCCCGCACGCCCATGCCCTCGGGCAGTCGCTGGATCACGTAGCCGGTGGTCTGGCCGGGGCCGTGCCAGGTCATCTGCCCGCCACGGTCGACGGCGTGGAACGCGGCACCCATCCCGGCCAGCGCGTCGTCGGACACGAACAGGTCGGCGCGGGTGCCGTGGCGGCCGACGGTGTAAACCGGGTCGTGCTCGAGTAGCCACACCACGTCGGGACCGGCGTCGCGGGCACGAGCGTCGGCCAGCGCACGCTGGCGGTCCCAGGCCGGGGCGTAGCCGATCCGCGCGGTGCGCACGAGCAGGGCGCTCATCGCGGCGGGGCCTCCACGTGGCGTTCCACCACCGTCACGTCGCGCCAGCGGCCCGCGATGCGGCCGTGGTCGTGGTACGTGCCGACCACGCGGAATCCCGCGCCGGCGGCCAGTGCCAGACCGGGTGCGTTCTCGGGCAGGATCATCCCCACAAGCTTCCAGTACCCGTGGCCGGGCGCGGCGCCGATCAGGTGGGCGAGCATGGCGCGCCCCAGTCCGGTGCCGCGCGCATCGCGCGCGATGTAGACCGTGTACTCGGCCACCCCGTCGAACCAGGGACGTCGCGAGAAGGGCGCCAGCGCCGACCATCCCAGCACCCGGTCGCCGCCCTGGGCGCAGAACACGGGCGCGCGGTCGCCCCGGGTCGCCAGCCACGTCTCCCGCTCGTGGGGCGGGTGGGGGCCCGTGGCAAACGTCGAGTCCCCCTCGCCGATGCCCTCGTCGTAGATCTCGCCGATGCGCCGGGCGTCAGCGGCGACGGCGGGGCGGATGCGCGTTCCGGGGTTCACCCGACGCACTCTAGGCGGATCCGGGGTGGGCGTTGCCAACCAAGCCGGTCAGATGATAATGATTCTCGTTATGAGATATCCCGCCTTCCGCACTCCCGCCCGTCTCGTCGCCGTCGCGGTCGCCGCCGCGCTGCTCACCGTGCTCGCCGCCTGCGGCGGTGACGACGGCGGGGCGGCCACGGGCCGGCCGACGGTCGTCGTGACCACATCCCCGCTGGGCGCGCTGGTCAGGGACCTCGTGGGCGACACCGCCGACGTCGAGGTGCTCATCCCCAACGACCTCGACCCCCACGACTTCCAGCCGTCGGTGAAGGACGCCGAGCGGCTCGCGCGTGCGGACCTCATCGTCTCCAACGGCGCGGAGCTCGAGACCGGGCTGGAGGGCGCCATCGCGCAGGCCCGGCGCGACGGGGTGCCGACGTTCGTCATGGCCGCCCACGTTCCGCTGCGGTCGGGGCCGGAGAGCGGGCACGACGGCGAGGAGGGCCACGACGGCGAGGAGGGCCACGAACACGGGGCGTCGGACCCGCACATCTGGCTCGACCCGGTGCTCATGGCACGCGGCATGGCGGCCCTGGCGCCGGTGATCGAGGCGAAGCTGTCGGTGGACCTCCGAGACCGGCCCGCCCAGCAGCGGGCGCGTCTGGCCGAGCTCAACGCCCGGCTTCAGAAGGCGGCGGCGCAGATCCCCGCGGCGCGGCGGAAGCTGGTCACCGGCCACGACTCCCTGGGGTACTTCGCGCGCCGCTACGGCTTCGAGGTGGTGGGCGCCGTGATCCCGTCGCTCAGCTCTCAGGCCGAGCCGTCGGCCGCGCAGGTCGGCGGGGTGGTCGCGACCATCAGGCGCGAGAAGGTGCCCGCGATCTTCAGCGAGACCGGCACGCCGCGCGCGGTGGCCGAGGCCATCTCCAGCGACTCCGGGGCGAAGGTCGTGGATCTCACGACACACTCGGTGGCCGATGACGGCAGCTACTACACGACCATGGAGAACCTCATGACGACCATCGCAGACAACCTCCGGGACGGCGGTTGACCGACCTCGTCGTCCCGTTCCTGGACAGCCCGTTCATGCAGCGGGCGCTCGTGGCCGGGTGCCTGGTGGCCATCGTCGCCGCGGCGATCGGCACGTTCGTCGTGCTGCGGGGGCTCTCGTTCATCGGCGACGCCCTCGCCCACGGGGTGCTGCCCGGCGTGGCATCGGCAATGATCCTGGGTCTGCCCAGCCTGCTGGGGGCGGCGGCCGGTGCAGCGGTCATGGTGGCCGGGGTCTCGCTCGTGACGCGTCGCTCACGGCTGTCGGGGGACACGGCGATCGGGCTGCTGTTCGCGGGGATGCTCGCGCTGGGTGTGGTGGTCATCAGCCGCTCCGGGAGCTTCTCCGGCGACCTCACCCGCATCCTGTTCGGGGACGTGCTGGGCGTGTCGTGGGGCGACATCCGCCTGCAGGGGGCCGTCGCCACCGTCGTGGTGGGCCTCACGGCGGTCTGCGTCCGGCCCTTCATGCTGCTGTCTGTCGATCCCGACGGCGCCGAGGCCATGGGCTTCTCCGCGAGCCGCTACCACGCACTGATGCTGGCGCTGATCGCCGTCACGGTCGTGCTGTCGTTCCAGTCGGTCGGCACGATGCTGGTGTTCGGAATGATCGTGGCGCCCGCCGCGTCCGCCGCGCTCGTGGTCCACCGGATCGGCAGCATGATCGCGCTGGCCGGCGTCCTGGGATGCCTGTCGGTGTGGTGGGGCCTCGCGGCCTCGTATCGCTACGACCTGGCGGCGGGGGCCAGTATCGTGCTGGTGCAGGTGCTCGTCTTCTTTGTGATCTTGGTGGCCACGATGCTTCCCCGTCGCCGCGTCGCGCCCCGGTGAACGCCGTCGAGACCCGCGGCCTGGCCGTCGGATGGGGACGGCACCGGGTGCTGGACGGTCTCGACGTGGCGCTGCCGCGCGGCGCGTCGTTGGCGTTGGTGGGCACCAACGGGTCGGGGAAGTCAACGCTGCTGCGCACCATCGCGGGCCTGCTGCCCCCTATGGCGGGCACCGTGAGCGTGCTGGGCGGGGCGCCAGGGGCTCAGCCGGCCCGGGTGGCCTATCTGGGGCAGTTCCACCCCCAGGGGTTCGTGCTTCCGCTGCGGACGCGCGACGTGGTGGCCATGGGCAGGTATCCGGCGCGCCGGCTGTGGGGACGCCTCGGCCGGGACGACCGGCGTCTGGTGGGCGAGGCGATGGACAGGATGCGGATCACGAGCCTGGCTCGGCGTCCCCTGCGGGACCTCTCGGGTGGACAGCAGCAGCGGGTGTACCTGGCCCAGGCGCTGGCGTGGCGCGCGGATCTCGTGCTGCTGGACGAGCCCGCGGCGGGTCTTGACGTGGCGGCAGTCGAGCTGCTGGCGCGGGCCGTTGACGAGGAGGTCGCACGCGGCGCCGCCGTCGTGGTGGCCACTCACGACATGCGGGATGCGCTCGCCGCGGACTTCGCGATGCTGCTGGCCGGGCGGGTCGTCGCCTACGGCCCCTCCGCCGACGCGGTCACGGACGCGAATATCCGGCTGACGTTCGGGCTGGCCGGCTCCGACGCCGTGCCGGACGTCGCGCTGGAGATCGACCCGCACCACGGACACCACGATCATCCCCATTCCCACTAGCATCAGGGGCCATTCGACGTCCGCGACGTGAGAGGAATGCCCATGGGCGTCTCGTTCGATCCCGACCCCAAGCTGGCCCAGTACGCGCACCCGGAGCGGCTGGTGACCACCGCCTGGTTGGCCGAACGCCTCGACGACCCGGACATCGTGGTGGCCGAGTCGGACGAGGACGTGCTGCTCTACGACACCGGGCACATCCCGGGTGCGGTCAAGATCGACTGGCACACCGACCTCAACGACCCCGTCGCCCGCGACTACGTCGACCCCGAGGCCTTCGCCGCTCTGATGTCGCGCAAGGGCATCACGCCCGACACGACGATCGTTTTCTACGGCGACAACTTCAACTGGTGGGCGGCGTACGCCCTGTGGGTGTGCAGCCTGTTCGGCCACGCCGATGTGCGGCTGCTCGACGGCGGCCGCGCCAAGTGGGTCGAGGAGGGACGGCCGATCACCACCGACGTGCCCCGGCCCGCGCCCGCCGGCTACCCGGTGGTGGCGCGCGACGACGACACCATCCGTGCGTTCAAGGACGACGTACTGGCGCACCTGGGGACCGGCCCCCTGGTGGACGTGCGTTCGCCCGGTGAGTACTCGGGGCAGCTCACCCACATGCCCGAGTATCCGCAGGAGGGCACCCTGCGCGCTGGCCACATCCCCACGGCGCGCAGCGTGCCGTGGAAGCGGGCCGCGAACGACGACGGCACGTTCCGGTCGCTGGACGAGCTCAACGCCATCTACCGAGGCGAGATCGGCCTCCAGGACGACGACGACATCGTGGCGTACTGCCGCATCGGGGAGCGCTCAAGCCACACGTGGTTCGTGCTGACCCACCTGCTGGGGTTCGACCGTGTGCGCAACTACGACGGCTCGTGGTGCGAGTGGGGTAACGCGGTGCGGGTGCCCATCGAGAAGTCCGCCGAGCCGGGCTCGGCGCCGTGATCCCGCCGCGCCTCCAGGAGGTGGTCGACGAATTCGCCACCATGCCGCGCGAGATGAAGCTGCCGCTGCTGCTGGACTACGCCAACGGCCTGCCGCCACTGCCCGAGGGCTTCGACTCGTCCGAGCTGCAGCGTGTGGAGGAGTGCCAGACCCCGTTCTTCGTCGCCGCGGAGGTGTCGCAGGGGCAGGTGCGGCTGTTCTTCGACGCCCCACCCGAGGCGCCCACCACCCGCGGCTACGCGGGCGTGCTCCACACGGGCCTCGACGGATCGAGCGTCGACGAGGTGCTCGGCACCCCCGCCGACTTCTTCGTCGGCATGGGGCTGGCCGAGCTGATCTCGCCGCTTCGCCTGCGCGGCATGGGGGCGATCCTGGCGGGCATCAAGCGCCAGGTGGCGGCCGCCACGGCCTGACGCGTCACGGGTTGCAGGGCCCCTGACGGTTCTGCAGCGTCACGGGCACCGTCGTGGTCTGGCCGCCGCGCAGCACCGTCACCCTCAGTACCGCGCCGGGCCGGTTGCTGTTCACGGCCAGGCTGACGTCGGGCATGTCCTCCACGGGCCGGCCGTCGATCGCCGTGATCACGTCGCCCCCCTTGGGCGTCTCGTTCTCGCCGGTGCCCGACGTCGCGCCCCTGAGGCCCGCCTTCGCCGCCGCGCCGCCGCCCTGCGACTCCACGATCATCACGCCCTTGCGGTCCTTCAGCCCGTTCGCGGATGCGATCTCGGGCGTGATGCCGCGGCCCAGGATGCCCAGCCGGGCGTGCTGCGCCGTGCCCGTCTGGATGATGCTCTGGGCCACGGGCTTCACGATGTCGATGGGCACGGCCAGGCCGATGCCGACGTTGCCGCCGTTCTCGGTGGCGATCTGGGAGTTGATGCCGATGACGCGGCCGTGGCCGTCGAACAGCGGGCCGCCCGAGTTGCCCTGGTTGATGGCGGCGTCGGTCTGGACGACGTTCTGGACGGGGCACTGGTTGGGCGACTCGATGGGGCGCTTGAGGGCCGACACGATCCCGGACGTCACCGTGAGGTCGAAGCCCAGCGGGTTGCCGATGGCCACCAGCGGGTCGCCCACCCGCAGGGTCCGTACGCTGCCCAGCGGCACCGGCACGGACGAGGCGGGGAGGTCGGGGGCCCGCAGCACGGCCAGGTCGATGTCCTCGTCGCGTCCCAGCACCGTGGCCTTGTGCTCGCTGCCGTCCGACAGGCGGATGGTGGCCGTCTTGGATCCGGCGATGATCACGTGGGCGTTCGTGAGGATGTGCCCCGCCCCGTCGATCACGAAGCCCGTGCCCAGGCGCCCGCTGGTGGTGGCGCTGCCCGACTCCACCCGCACGATCGATAGCTGGTACTTGCGATAGATCTCCCCGGCGGTCAGCGCGGGCCCGGCGGGCGCGGCGCCCGGCGCGAGCGGACCGGTGGCCTCGCCGTCGGACGCCGCCGAGGCGTCGTCCGCCGGCGTCGTGGACGCCGGCGGGAGGGGGTCGGCGACTCGCTCGGTGACCGTCACCGTGCGGTCGTCCCGCGTGGCGTTCATCAGCCCGGTCACCCCCAGCGAGACGGCGGCCGCAACGACGGCCGCGGCCCCGTACGTCGTGACCCGGCGGGGGGTGCCGCGCCTCGGCGGCGCGGGCGGCTCGGGCGGGGTGTCCAACGGGAGGCCTTTCGGTGAGCACGGGGGGCGGAACCACACGGTAGAGAGCCCGCGGCCCGGGGCCAAGCGGGGAGGTGCGGGAGGCTCAGTCCTCCGCGCCGCGATCCGAGGGGTCGCGCGACCGGTCCTGCGCCCGCCGGCGCCTGACCTCGCCGTAGGCGACGGCCGCGGCGAGGAGCACGGGCCACACGTAGCCGGCCTTGTCCAGCACCTCGCGCAGCCATTGGGGCGGGCGGGGTCGGGGCAGCGGGATGCTCACGTCCGGCAGGGGCAGCGACGGCAGGTCCACGCTCGGCAGTGGGATGCCGGGCCACGGGACGTACCGGGCGAGCGCCACGAGCAGCAGCGGGGCGACGACGCCCGCCGCGGCGACTCCCGCCGCCCGCCACGCGTACAGGCGCGGGTGCTCGCGGATCCAGCGCTCGCGGTCGGCCGCCCGCGAGCCGGCCTCCGGCCGCAGGTCGACGCCGCCCATGCCCGTGCGCGCGGCCGTCATGGCCCCGCCCGGGTCGGACGCGCCGTGAAGCGTCACTCGGCGAGCGGGCCCCACGAACACGGGCAGCCGGACCTCCATCGCGCCGGCGCCGCCCCCGTCGAGAACCACCCGCCCGTCCGACCTGGCAGCGCGGGCCACCTCCTCGCCGTCGCGCCGCCACACCACGACCCGCCGCAGGCCGCGATCGGTGATCTCGACCTCGTGTAGGCGGCCGTCGCGCTCGAGCCGCCAGCGCTCAGGCGGGGCCATGGGGGCCCGGGCGGTGAGGGCGTCTCATGGCGACACCCTGCCAGCGCGCGGACCCTCCTCGGCGCCGGCCGGGTCCGCGACCCCGGCCCGGCCTCCCCGAAGACCCCTCTCGATCTCCTCGGCGTCGAACCAGGCCTCCTGCGCCGACGCGATGCCCCGCGCCCGCAGTGCGGCCAGCACGGACGCGTCGTCGGGGTTCGCGGCCACCACGTCGCCAAACTCCTCGACATCGAGCCCCAGGCGCTCCAGGCAGAGCCCGTCGATCGGGCAGGGGTGGACCAGGTCGTTCAGCGTGCCCGCCCGCGCCGCGCGCGACTTGTCGATCATGCGCGGCAGCCAGGAGTAGCCCTCCAGCTCGGCGTCCATGGGGCGGAACCCGCTCACCGCGCACCCCCGTCCGGCGTGACGAACTCGGGCTGGTCGATGAGGCGCAGCCACGAGCCGTCGGGCTGGCGGCGCACCACCTGGGCGCGGGCGCCCGCGCCGTCGCGGGGCGGCGTGGACGTCAGGGCGATGTCGCCGCACACCAGCGTCGGCAGCGGCTCCTCGAGCGTGAACACCGGGCCGTGGGACAGGACCTCGGCCCACATCCGCTCGATGGCGTCCCGGCCCGACGTGACCCGCCCCGGCGGGTAGGCCACGACGGCGTCCTCCTCGTAGAGGGCCGCGACGCCCGCGGCGTCGCCGGCGTTCGAGCGCTCCACGAACAGGCGCGTGATGTCCTCGGGGGTCTGGGGATATTCGTGAGTGGTCATGCGCACATCCCACCACCCCTCCGGACATATGGCAAAGACATGATGCGCATAAGAAGCATAGGTTACTGCTATGGACGTTCGGAGGCTCAGGTACTTCGTGGAGGTGGTCGACAGCGGCGGCTTCACCGCGGCGGCCGGCCGGCTGCACGTGTCGCAGCCGTCGATCAGCGCGCAGATCGGCGTGCTCGAGCGGGAGGTGGGGCACCGCCTGCTCGACCGGCGCGCCCGCCCAGTGCGTCCCACGTCCACGGGTGCGGCGCTGCTCGCGCACGCGCGCCGCGCCGTGGACGCGATGGACGCGTTCGCCGCCGCGTCGGACTCGGTGCGGGGCCTGGTGACGGGCGACGTGACGGTGGCCACCGTGGCGGGCGGCCCCCACGACTGGTTCTACGACGCCATCGCCGCGTTCCACGCCGCGCACCCCGGCGTCCGCATCCGCCTGTCGGAGGGGCTGTCGCACGACATCGCCCGCGGCGTGGCGGACGCCCGCGTGGACCTGGCCGTCGTGGGATCATCCGGTCCCACGGCGGGCAACGCGGTGACCGTGGCCGACGATGTGCTGGTGGCGGTCACCGCCGCCGACGGCGCTCCCGCGCGCCCAGGGCCCTTCACCGCCGCGGCCCTGGGCGGTGAGCGCATCGTCGCGATGCTGCCCGGTACCGGCATCCGCGAGGCCACCGACGCGTTCCTGGCGGGGGCACGCGGAGCGCCGCCGCCCGTGGTCGCGTTGGAGGTGGCGTCCCCCGCGGCGGTCCTGCGGCTGGTGCGCGCGGGGATGGGCGTGGGGCTGGTCGCCTCCCTGGCCGCGGCGGGCGCGCCCGGCGTGCGCGTCCACCGCCTGGCACCCGGCGAGTTCCGCTCGCGTCTCGACCTGGTGTGGTCGTCCAACGAGTCCCCCGCGGCGGTCGCGCTGCGCGACCACGTGCGCCGTGCCGTACCGGGGGCGTCGCCCTAGCGGCGGCGGTGTATTACCGTTTCGCCCATGGCTGAGCGAATCCTGGTGGTCGAGGACGAGGCGGCGATCCGCACCGTCGTGGAGTACGCCCTGAAGGACGCGGGGTTCGAGGTGCTGAGCGCGGCGCGCGGCGACGACGCCCTCGCGGTGCTGGACGACAACGAGGTGGACCTCGTGGTGCTGGACCTCATGCTGCCGGGCGTCGACGGCCTGGAGGTGTGCCGCCGGGTGCGCACCACGAGCCAGGTCCCCATCATCATCCTGTCGGCGCGCAGCGAGGAGCTGGACAAGGTCCTGGGCCTCGAGCTGGGCGCCGACGACTACGTGACGAAGCCGTTCTCGCCGCGGGAGCTGGTGTCACGCGTGCGGGCGAACCTGCGCCGCGCGCGCTCCACGCCCGAGCATGGCCAGATGCTGAGGGCCGGCGACCTGGAGATCGATCCGGTCGCGCGCAGCGTCACGAAGAACGGGGAGGAGGTTTACCTCACGTTCAGCGAGTTCGAGCTGCTGCACAAGCTGGCGTCCGCCCCGCGGCGCGTGTTCACGCGCGAGGAGCTGATGAACCACCTGTGGCAGGGGTCGTTCTTCGGCGATCTGCGCAGCGTCGACGTGCACGTGCGCCACCTGCGCCAGAAGATCGAGGACGACGCGTCGGCGCCGGAGCTGATCCGCACCGTGCGCGGCGTGGGGTACGCGTTCGGCCGGGAGGTCTCCAAGGCATGAGCCGGGCGCGGTGGCTGGGCCTCCAGGGGTGGCTCGCCGCCGCGATGGTCAGCGTGGGGTTCGCCGCCAGCCTGGCCGTGCTCGTCACCGTTCTCCCGACGCTCGAGCAGACCATCCGCCGCGACCGCGCCGGGGAGATCGCGGGCCATGTCACGCAGGTCGTGCGCAGCCACCAGCCGGACAACCTCACGCCGGTCATCGCCGACTGGGATGAGATCGCCGACGGCATCGGCGACGAGCTGGGCGGCGGGCAGGTGCGCATCAGCGCGGACGGTGTGGTGCGCGGCCGGTCGCGCACGTGCTGCAACCTGCTGGACTCGTTCCCGCCGCTGGGGCCCCGCGACGGCGGGCAGTCGCAGCTGCTGGCCAACGGCAGCGCGCTGCGCGTGCGCGTGCCGCTGCAGGTGTCCACCACGTTCGCCGAAACCGTCACCGTGGACGTCGCGGTGCCCGTGCAGGGCGGATCCGCCGAGCTCACGTACGTGCGCCGCCGCGTGATGATCGCCGTCGCGGCCGTGTTCGGCCTGGCCGCGCTGGCCGCCGTCGCGCTGGCCCGCGTGTTCGGCGGGCGCATCCGGCGCCTCGCGCTGACCGCAGCGCGCCTCGCGGCCGGCGACATGTCGGCCCGCGCGCCCCTGACGGGTCCCCAGGAGCTGGCGACGCTGGGCGACGGGCTCAACGTGATGGCCACGCGCATCGAGCGCCAGATCGACCAGCTCACGGTGGAGCGCGACCGCGCCCGCGTGCTGATCTCGTCCCTGGCGGAGGGGGTGTTCGCCGTGCGCGACGACTCCACGCTGACGCAGATGAACCCCTCCGCGCTGCGCCTGCTGGGCGTGTCCGCGGAGCACCCGCCTACCACCGCGGCCGAGCTGCCCCCGCCGGTGCTGCGCGCCGTGGTGGACGGTGCCAGGAGCGCGTCGGATGTCACCGAGAGCGAGGCGGTGCTGCGGGACGGCACGGAGCTGAGCGTCGTGACGGCCCGCCAGGTGGGCCAGGACGGGGGCGTGGTCGTGACGCTGCGGGACGTCACGCAGGAGCGGCGCCTTGAGCGCGCGCGCCGCGACCTGGTGGCCAACGTCTCGCACGAGCTCAAGACGCCTCTGTCGGCCATCAAGGGGCTCCTGGAGCTGCTGGAGAGCGCCGACGTGAAGCCGGACGACCGGCGCGAGTTCGTGGCCATCATGACCACGGAAGCCGACCGCCTGGAACGCCTCGTGGAGGAGCAGCTGCAGCTCGCCCGCCTGGACGCCGGCGCCCTGCCCCTGGAGCGCGAGCGGGTCGACCTCGACGCGCTGGCCGAGGGGGTCGCCGCGTCGCGCCGGCCTCTGGCCGAGGCCGCCGGGATCGAGCTGGGCGTGTCGGTTCCCCCGGAACCGGTGACCGTGAACGCGGACGGCGCCCGCATCGAGCAGATCCTGCTGATTCTGATGGACAACGCGCTGCGGCACACGGTGGCGGGAGGCCGCATCGACATCTCGGTGGAGGTGGCGGGCAACGCGGCGGTGATGCGGGTGGCCGACACCGGCGAGGGCATCGCCGAGGCCGACCTGCCGTTCGTCTTCGACCGCTTCTACCGCGGCGACCGGAGTCGCGAGGGCCGCAGCGCGGGCCTGGGACTGGCCATCGCCCGCGGCCTGGCCACCGCCCACGGCGGCTCCATGGATGTCGCGTCCGCGCTGGGCGAGGGCTCGGCGTTTACCCTTCGCCTGCCCATCGCCGCCGTCCCCACCCAGGAGCACCCCGTCATGCCCGCCACCGTCGTGCCCGAGTGAGCCGCCCCACCGCCATCGTCACGGGCGGGGCCCGCGGCATCGGCCGCGCCACCGTGGAGCTGATGCTGCGCGAGGGCTGGCGCGTGGCGGCCACCGCCCGCGACGCCGCCGCCGCCCGCGACGCGCTGGGGGACGCGGGTGACCTGGCCGTCATCCCCCTCGACCTCACCGACACGGCGCGCATCCCCGGCGCCATGGACGAGGCGATGGAGTACCTCGGGCACGTCGACTGCCTGGTCGACAACGCCGGCCACGCGCTGATGGGCGCCGCCGACGACACCGACTTCGACGCCGTGCGCGCCATGTTCCAGGCCAACTTCTTCGGCGCCGCGGAGGCCACCGCCCACGTGTTGCCGGCCATGCGGGCCCGCGGGCGGGGCACCGTCGTGGCCGTGTCGTCGGTGGGCGCACGGTTCAGCAACGCCCTGCTGGGCTACTACCACGCGTCCAAGTACGCCATGACGGCGTGGGCCGAGAGCATGCGCGTCGAGAACTCGCGCCACGGCATCCGCGTGCACCTCATCGAGCCGGGCATGGTCAACACGGAGTTCCCGCTCGCCACCAGGGTCACGGGGGCGCTGGCGCGGGGGGAGGGCGACCACGTGGCGACGCTCGCCCAGTTGCGACAGGGCTTCGCGGCGTGGCGCGCCCGGCCCGACGTGACGACCGCCGAGGACGTCGCCGCGACCATCCTCGCCGCCGCGACCGACCCGTCCACCCCGTTCCGCGTCGTGGTCGGCGGGGACGCACGGGAGATGGCCGACGCCCGAGCGGCCCTGGACGACGACGCGTTCCACCGCTGGCTGTGCGGTTTCCTCGGCATCGACCCGGGTCCGACGCTCGGGTGAGCCGCCCGCCGGTGGTCGTCGCGCTGGCGGCGTTCAAGGGGGCGCTGTCGGCGGGCGACGCCTGCCGGGCGGTCGCGGCGGGCGTCCGGTTGGCGCTGCCCGCGGTGGAGACGCGCGTGGTGCCCGTCGCCGACGGCGGCGAGGGAACGCTGGACGCGCTCGTCGCGGCCCGCGGCGGCCGTTGCCGCGGGGGCCTGGTTCACGACCCGCTGGGGAGGCTCATCGAGGCCCACATCGGCGAGCTTCCCGGCCACACCGCGGTGGTCGAGCTGGCCCACGCGTCTGGCTACGAGCGCCTCGAGGACGGGGAGCGTGACCCGGAGGTCACGTCCACCCGCGGCACGGGCGAGCAGATTCGCGCGGCACTCGACCTGGGCGCCACGACCGTCATCGTCGGCCTGGGCGGCAGCGCCACCACGGACGGCGGCATGGGCATCGCCGAGGCCCTCGGCGCGCGGTTCCTGGACGCCCGCGGGGTGGAGTTGCCGGGTGTCGGGGCGTCGCTGGGACGGGTGGCACGCATCGACACGTCGGGCCTCGACGCGCGCGTCGCGTCCGCCCGGATCCTCGTGGCGTGCGACGTGAACAACCCGCTGTTCGGGCCCCGCGGGGCCGCCCACGTGTTCGCTCCCCAGAAGGGGGCGGACGCGTCCGGGGTGGCGCGCCTGGACGCAGGCCTGCGACGTTTCGCCGGCGTCGTGGCCCGCGACACGGGGGTGGACGTGGCGGCCCTGCCCGGCGGGGGCGCGGCGGGCGGCGCGGCCGCCGGCCTCGTGGCGTTCCTCGGCGCCACGCTGACGCCCGGCGCGCCGATGGTGCTGGAGGCCGCGGGCCTCCCGGCCGCGCTCGACGGTGCGGGCCTGTGCGTGACCGGGGAGGGCCGCCTCGACGCCCAGACCGCGCACGGCAAGGCGCCCGCCGCCGTCGCGCGCGCGGCGGGGGACCGCGGTGTGCCCGCCGTGGGCGTGTGCGGGCAGCTGGACCTGACCCCCCGGGGCGTCCGCGACGTGGGGCTGGTCGCGGCGTTCCCGGTGAACCGTGTGCTCGCGCCCCTCCCGGACGCCCTGGAGCTGACCGAGACGAACCTGGCCTGCATGGGCGCGGCCGTCGCCGGCCTGTGGGGAGCCGGGCGGGCGTAGGCCGGGCGCCCGCCACCCGTCCGCGGCCGCGGCAGCAGGGGTGGGCGAGCGCGGCGCGGACAGACCGCATCGCGTCGTCGTCGAGCATGCCCACCCCGCGCCCGGGGTGCGCCGCGCCGCCGCGGGGCGCCGCGGGGTGCCGCGGACGACACGGTGATGCGGGGCGCGGGCCTGCCCCCGGCGCGTCGTCGCGCGTCGAGGTGGTGCGTCGGCCACGATGAGACGGCGGCACCGGGTGGTGGTCCAGGCGGCGTGCGCGGCCGTGACGGCGGGCCCGCGGGCCGGGCGACCTATACCTCCGTATAGGTGGACCCATCCTTAATCGTGGGAGCCGATTCCGCGGCTCGAGGCACCCTTCATGTGCAGCACGGACGCTCCCCAAGGATGAACCCCATGCGCCGCACCATCGCCCTCATCGCCGCCGCCGCCGCCCTCGCCGCCTCCGCCGCCCCCGCGATGGCCGCCCGCCCGGCCACCGCCACCGGCACCGCCGCGCTGACCGAGGCCCGCACGCTGGCCGTCCACTGGGGGCGCTGCCCCACCAGCATTCCGGCCCACAGGGCCCTGAGGGCCGCCGAGCTCGCCCCCGCCCCCAAGCGCGCTGCCCGCGCCGCAGTCGCGCGCCGTGCCTGGAAGGCCGTCGTGGCGCAGTGCTCGGTCCCCACGCCGACGGTCACCGTCGTCGTCGCCGGCTGACCCTCAGCCAGTCCGCTCCAGCCATGCGGTGACGGCCTCCAGGCAGCCGTCGCCGTAGCGCGCCCTCGTCACCCACGGCGCGCGACCCGCGAGCTCCGGGTGGGCCTCCGCGCCGTTGCGGGTCAGCGCGAAGTGCCCCACCACGTCGGCCATTCCCAGGTCCTCGCCGCTGTCGCCCACCGCCAGGCACTGCGCCGCGTCGGCCCCGCGCCGCCCCACGTCGGTGCGCACGGCCGCGGCCTTGCTGGCGTCACGCGGCAGCAGGTGGAACACGTGTGTGCCCGCCTCGTCCACGCCGCCGTTGTCGGCCAGGCGCAGCGCGCCCCCGCTCTCGCGCGCCACCCAGGACGGCGCGTCGGCCGCCACGCGGCCCAGGAACAGGTGGCTGCCGTCGCGTCCGTACCCCGCCGCCGGGTGGACGTACAGCCGCGGCTCGCGGGCCAGCAGCCGCCCGGGGATCCCCGTCGCGTCGATGGCCTGGAACACGGTCTGCCCGTCGGCCGTGGGGTACCCGCAGTCGATGGCGCCCATCTCGGCCAGCGCGCCGTCGGCCCCCAGCAGCCGGGCGGTGGTCGCCAGCCGCTGCAGGCTGCGGCCGCTGACCAGCACGTACGGCACGCCGGCGGCCTGCAGCGCCTCAAGCGCCCGCAGGGACGCGTACGTGAACCCGCCGCCGTCGCCCCGCCACAGCGCGCCCCCCGGCCCGGTGAGCGTGCCGTCCACGTCCAGGTACGCCACGCGCCGCCCGTCGGGCGCGTTCACGCCGGGTGCTCCGCGCGATACCCGGGCACCGAGGCGATGGGCGGCCGCTCGGCGACGCGCACGTCGCGCGAGGTCAGCGCCCAGCGCCCGTCCGGGCCCCGCTCCGGGCGGCGGTAGGCCGTCGGGGCGTCCAGCGGCGTCCCCTCGGCCCGGTGGCGCACGGCCCGGGTGATGGCGAACGCCATGGCCCCCAGCGCCGCCGTGGACTGGTTGGCGTGCGCCCGGCGGCCCAGGTCCACCTGGGCGATGGCACCCAGGCCCGCGGCGCCGAGGACGTCGATCAGCAGGCCCAGCTCCACCGCGTAGCCGCTGAAGAACGGGAGACGCTCCAGCAGCGACCGGCGGCCGGCCGCCTCACCAGACAGCGGCTGCGCCAGCACCGCCAGCTCCGGGTAGTGCAGGTTGATGAGGGGACGGGCGCACACCTCGGTGACGCGGCCGCCGTCGTCGCCGGCGCCCAGGCGGCGCCGGTACACGGCCTTCACGTAGTCGATCCCGGAGTCCGCGAACAGCGGCGCCAGCATGCCCGGCACGAACGCGGGGTCGAAGTCCACCACGTCGGAGTCCAGCCACAGCACGACGTCGCCGCGGGTCGCGTGCAGGCTCTTCCACAGCGCCTCGCCCTTGCCGGACCCCGGCCCCACCTCGGGCAGTACGTCCGCGTCCTGCACCACGCGGGCCCCCGCCTCGCGGGCGCGGGCCGCGGTGGCGTCGGTGCTGCGGCTGTCGACGACCACCACCTCGTCCACGATGCCCGCCGCCCCCGTCCAGTGGGTCCGCACGGCGTCGACGATGGGCCCCACCGTGTCCTCGACCTCCAGGGCGGGCAGGCACACCGAGACGGTCACCGCGGAGGCCCGCTTGGCGGCGGACAGGGCCTCGGAATCCACGTGCGCGCCGGAGAACGTCCGCCGGGCAAGCCACTCGTCTCCGGTCACCCGGCAACCGTACCGAGACCGCGCGCGGCGGGGGGATTCCCGGGTGCCGGTGGTAGGGTCCGCCGCATGTCCGAACCGTCCGCCGGGGAGCCCACCAAGCCCCCGCTCAAGGGCCTCGTGCTGTCCGGCGGGGCGGGCACGCGCCTGCGCCCCATCACGCACACCAGCGCCAAGCAACTGGTGCCCGTCGCCAACACGCCCGTCCTGTTCTACGGCCTGCGGGCGATGGTCGAGGCGGGCGTCACCGATATCGGCATCATCGTGGGCGACACCCGCGACGAGGTCATGGCCGCCGTGGGCGACGGGTCGCAGCTGGGCGCCCGCGTCACGTTCATCCACCAGGAGCAGCCCCTCGGCCTGGCGCATGCCGTCCTGACGGCCGCCGACTTCCTGGGCGACGCGCCGTTCGTGATGTACCTGGGCGACAACCTGCTGCAGGGCGGCATCACCGAGCTGGTGCACGAGTTCCGCCACGGCGACGCCGACGCCAGCATCCTGCTGCAGCGCGTGGCCGACCCGTCGTCGTACGGCATCGCCGAGCTCGAGGACGGCCGCGTCGTGCGGCTGGTCGAGAAGCCGAAGGAGCCAAAGAGCGACCTGGCGCTGGTGGGCGTGTACCTGTTCACGCACTCCATCATCGACGCCTCGCGGTCCATCTCCCCGTCGGGCCGCGGCGAGCTGGAGATCACCGACGCCATCCAGCATCTCATCGACCGGGGCCGGCGGGTCGACCCGCACGTGGTCACCGGCTGGTGGAAGGACACGGGCCGCATCGGGGACATGCTGGAGGCCAACCGCCTGATCCTCGACGTCATGCCCCACCGCATCGACGGCGACGTCGGAGAGGGGTGCGTCATCGAGGGCCGCGTGGCCATCGAGAAGGGAGCCAGGTTGGTGCGCTCGTCCGTGCGCGGCCCCGCCATCATCGGCGCGGGCGCCCTGATCGAGGACGCGTACGTGGGTCCCTACACGGCCGTCTCCGACGGCGTGGTGGTGCGACGCGCCGAGGTCGAGCACTCCATCATCCTGTCCGGGTCGCGCATCGAGGACCTGCCGGCGCGCGTCGAGTCCAGCCTCATCGGCCGCGACGTGGTGGTCGAGCGCACCGACGCCCAGCCGCGGGCGCTGCGGTTCATGGTCGGCGACTCGTCCATCATCGGGCTGCTGTAGCCCATGCACATCCTCGTGACGGGCGCCCAGGGGATGCTGGGGCGCGACCTCGTGCCGTACCTGGAGTCCCGGGGGCACCGGGTGACGGGCATCGACATGGAGGTCGACATCACCGACCCGTCGGCCATCGCCCACGCGGTCCGGGCGCACGCTCCCGACGCGGTCATCAACGGCGCGGCCTACACGAACGTCGACGCGGCGGAGGAGGACGAGGCCACGGCCACGCGCGTCAACGGCGACGGCGCGGGCAACGTCGCGGCGGCGTGCGCCGCCCTGGGCATCCCCATGGTGCAGGTGTCCACCGACTACGTCTTCGACGGCACCGCCGGCCGCGACTACGCCGAGGACGACCCGGTCGCCCCCATGGGCGCATACGGACGGTCGAAGCTGGCGGGCGAGCGGGCCGCCGTCGCCGCCCACCCCGGCGGGGTGCGCATCGCCCGCACCGCGTGGCTGTATGGCGCCCACGGCCGGAACTTCATCGACACCATGCGGGGCCTCGGTTGCGAGCGCGACGAGGTGACGGTCGTGGCCGACCAGGTGGGCTGCCCCACGTGGACGCGCGACCTCGCGCCCGCCCTCGAGGCGCTCATCTCGGCGCCGCCCGGCGTCTACCACACGGCCGGGGGCGGCAGCACCAGCTGGGCCGGCCTGGCCCGCGAGGTGTTCCGCGCCGCGGGGATCGACTGCGCGGTGCGCGACATCACCACCGCCGAGCTCGGCCGCCCCGCCCCCCGGCCCGCGCGGTCCGTGATGGCGGTGACGAAGCCCGGCGCGCCCGCGCTGCGTGACTGGCGCGTCGCCCTGGGCGATTATCTACGCGACAACCCGATGGACGAAGGAGAACGCACGCCATGAGGATCCTGGTCACCGGCGGATGCGGGTTCATCGGGTCCCAGTTCGTGCGCGACGCGCTCGAGCGCGGCCACGAGGTGGTCAACGTCGACAAGCTCACGTACGCGGGCAACCCGGCGAACGTGGCCGACGTCGCCGACGACCCCCGCTACACGTTCGTGCACGCCGACATCGCCGACCACGGTGCGGTGCGCCCCGCCATGGAGGGCGTCGACGCCGTGGTGAACATGGCCGCCGAGAGCCACGTCGACCGCAGCATCCTGGACCCCGCCGCGTTCCCCATGACCGACGTCGTGGGCACGGCCGTCATGCTGGGCGCCGCTCGCGACGCCGGGGTCGCGAGGTTCCTGCAGGTGTCCACCGACGAGGTCTACGGCTCCATCCCCAGGGGGGCGTTCAAGGAGACCGACCCGCTGACGCCGTCGAGCCCGTACTCGGCCTCGAAGGCCGGCGGCGACCTGCAGGTGCTGGCGTACGGCCACACGTACGGCATGGACGTGGTCATCACGCGCGGCTCCAACACGTTCGGCCCGCGGCAGTACCCCGAGAAGCTCATCCCGCTGTTCGTCACGAACGCGCTGGAGGACCAGAAGCTGCCGGTGTACGGCGACGGCATGCAGATCCGCGACTGGATCCACGTCACCGACCACTGCTCGGGAATCTTCGCGGCGCTGGAGAACGGCGAGACCGGCGAGGTCTACAACGTCGGCGGCGGCCACGAGGCCACGAACCTGCACATCACCGAGCAGATTCTTGCCCTCACCGGCAAGGACGACCGCCTGGTCACGCATGTCGCCGACAGGCCCGGCCACGACCGGCGCTACGCGCTCGACACCACGAAGCTGCGCGGCCTCGGGTGGGCGCCGAAGCGCACCATGGACGAGGCGCTGGCGGACACCGTGGCCTGGTACACCGACAACCGGGAGTGGTGGGAGCCCATCAAGAGCGGCGAGTACCGTGCCTACTACGACACCCAGTACGGCAATCGCTAGCGCCCGGCGGGTCGCCCTCGCGGCCGCGGGCCTGGCGGCGCTGGCGACGTCGCCGGCGCTGGCCGCCGACCCCGTCATGCCGCTCGCCGACGTGCGCCCCGGCATGACCGCCACGGCCTACACCGTTGTGCAGGGCACGCAGATCGTCTCGTTCCCGCTGACGATCCTCGACGTCACCCGCGCGGGCGACGGCCCCGGCAGCAGCCTCATCGTGGTGCGCGCCGAGGGCCCGCTGATGCAGCAGACGGGCGGAATCGCCCAGGGCATGAGCGGCAGCCCCGTCTACATCACGGGCGCCGACGGGGTGCGCAGGGTCATCGGGGCGCTGGCGTACGGGCAGGGCGACGAGGCCAACGTGGTGGGGGGCGTGACGCCCATCGAGCAGATGATCGCCAACACGGTCGGCACGCGCCAGCTCGAGCGCACCCGCGCGGTGGGCCGTCCCGTGCGCATCGCCCGCTCGGCCGACGACGCGGCCCGCCTGCGCCGCGCCCACCCGGGCGACCGCGTGTTCGCGCCGCTCATGCGCTGGTCCGCGGCGGGCCTCGACCCGCGTCTGGTGCGGGTGCTGCGGCGCCGGCTCGGGGCGGGCGTGCAGGTGGACGCCTCCGGGCCCGGCGCGCTGCGGCCCCCGGTGACGCTCGAGCCGGGCGCGTCGCTGTCGGCACAGGTCATCCAGGGGCCGGTTGCGCTGGGCGCTATCGGCACGGTGACGTACGTCGACGGCGACACCGTCCTGGGCTTCGGCCACCCGTTCCTGGGGGCGGGCCCCGAGAAGCTCATCATGGCCGACGCCCACATCACCACCGTGGTCGCGGCCCCCATCAAGGGCCAGAGCTACAAGCTGGGGGTGGGCGGCCGCGCACACGGGATGATCGTGGGCGACCGGCGCGACGGCGTGGTGGGTCGCTCCGGCCCGGTCGAGGGGGTGACGGTGATCGCGGACGCGTACGACACGGCGCGCGGCACCCGGTCGCACATGGAGTCGCTGGTCGCCCCCCAGCCCGAGCTGGTTCCCGTGTCCACCGACCTGCTGCAGATCGAGCCGGTGCTGCGCGTGCGCGACGGGTCGGGCCGGGGCACGCTGACGGTGCGGTACACCATCGAGACGCCGGGCATGCCCACCGTCCACTACCGCAACGTGTACGCGGCGGAGGGCGACGTCACCGGGGTGGCGGGCGGGCGCCTCGGCTCCATCGTGGGGATCCTCACCGACAACCCGGCGCGCGTGATGGTGCCGCGCAAGGTGACGATCGACGAGGTCCTCCGGCCGGGCGTCCTGGCGGCGACGATCGTCTCGGCGCGGACCACCACCCGCACCGTGCGCCCCGGCAAGAGGGCCGTGCTGGCCTTGACGGTGCGGATGTGGCGCGGCCCGGGCAGGCGCATCCTCATCCCGTTCCGCGTGCCGGCCGGTGTGGGCCGCGGCGTGACCCGCGCTCGCATCACCCCGTACGACCCCACGGGGTTCGACTCGTCGGCCGCCGACCTGGTGGCGGCCCTGGAGGGTGACGGTACGTCCGCGCCGCTGCGGATCTCGCCCGCGGGGCCGCCCACCGATCGCGCCGGGGCGCCGGAGCGCCGCGTCGTGCGCATCATTCGCCGCAGCATGGACGATCGGCACGACGCCGTCCGCCTGCTGCTGCCGGGTGAGGACGCCGAGGCCGGTGACGGGCGTCAGCTCGGCACCGACGGCGTGGTGATCTTCGGCGGCCGGGCCACGCTGACCCTGCGGGTCGGGGGGACGGGCACGCAGAAGGCGCGGAGAGCCAGGCGGCCGTAGTGCCGGGATGGCGCGAGGGGACCGCGCTCGCGCCATCCACATCGCTGACCGCATCGTGGCGGGGGGAGGGGCGTCAGGCCGTGGGGCGCCCGCCGGGCTGGTGAAACCCTACGTCCGGCGGTCGCGCGGTACGCCGCCCTGGACGCGCACGAGGGGTTCGCCCGTCCCCGGGGCGTGACGCCGCGGGGGACGGCCATCGGGCGGCGGCTGCACGGGTCGCCCGCGCCGGCGATGCCGAGGCCGCCCGGTCGGGCGGAACGCCCCCGATTCGCCCGACCGGCGCGGACGCGACCCCCGCGATGCGCAACGCGCTTCGCCGGACGCGTGTCCGGCAAGGCGATCGACGGCGACCCCGGACGTTGCGCCCTACTGCTCGTCCACCAGCTCCTCGTCGGGGACGTCGCGCCACACCTTCGCGGGCAGGCCGGCGACCAGCTTGCGGGCCGGCACGTCGCGGGTGACCAACGCGCCGGCGGCGACGAACGCCTCCTCGCCGATCTCGATACCCGGGAGGATCACCACGCCGCCGCCCACGCGGGCGCCGCGGCGGATGACGGCCCCCTTGATGTGCTGGTGGCGCTCCTCCGTGCGGCCCATGAAGTTGTCGTTCGTGGTCGCCACGCACGGCGCGATGAACACGTGGTCCTCGAGCTCGGAGTAGGCCGTGATGTACGAGTTGGACTGCACCTTGCAGTACGCGCCGATCCGCGTGTCGTTCTCGACGCACACGCCGCGGCCGATCACGGCGCCCTCGCCCACGACGCAGCGCTCCCGCACCGACGACTGGTCGCCGATGATGGCCTTCGGGCCCACGATGGTGCCCGCGTAGACGATGGCGCCCGAGCAGATGGCCGCCCCCTCGCCGATCTCCAGCGGGGCCAGCGGCGCCTTCTTCGCGGTGGACCGCGACGACAGGCGCGGCACCTTGCCCAGGATGACGTTGTCCTGGATCACCACGCCGGCGCCGATGGTCGTGCCCTCGTGGATGATGACGTTCGCGCCGATCTCGACGTCGTCGGGCACGACGACGCCCTCGCCGAGAATCAGATTCTCCCTCACGCCGCTCCCTTTCCGGTGATGGCCACGGGTGCGCCCTGGTTCTTGAGGCTGGTGGTCATGGCCTCCAGCACCTCGACCACGGTCGCGCCGGCCCGCCCGTCGGCCCGCGTGGGGGCCCCGGTGGCCACGGCGCGGGCGAACTCCTCACACACGAGCCTCAGGGGCTCGGTGACGGGGATCTTCGGGATGTGGATGTCGCCGGAACGCACCTGGATGTACTCACCATACGACTCGGTGCGGGGGACGGGGCCCTTGTCGAACAGCGTCACCTTGCGCTCGGACTCCATGTCGTCGAACACGGCCATCTTGTCCGAGCCGATCACGGTCATCTTGCGCATCTTGTGCGGGTCGAGCCACGACAGGTGCAGATGGCCGATGACGCCCGACGCGAAGCGCACGCGGCCGAACACCACGTCCTCCACGCCCGGCTGCAGATAGCTCTCTCCCGTCGCCGACACCTCCACGGGTTCCTCGCCCACCAGCCACAGCATCACGGAGATGTCGTGGGGGCCGAGGCTCCAGAGGGCGTTCTCGTCGGGCCTGACGATGCCCAGGTTCTGCCGGTTGCCGTACAGGTAGTACACCCGCCCCAGCGACCCGTCGTCGATGAGGGACTTCAGCTTCTCGACGCCGGGATGGTAGACGAGCAGGTGGTCCACCATCAGCGTGAGACCCTTCTCGGCGGCCAGCGCGGCCACCCGCCGCCCGTCCTCGGCCTTCACCGCGAGGGGCTTCTCGACGAACGTGTGCTTGCCCGCCTCCAGCGCCCGCGTGGCCAGCGCGGCGTGGGTGGGCACGGACGTGGCCACCACGACCGCGTCCAGCGCGTCGTCGGCCAGCAGGTCGTCCAGGTTCGTCGTGAACGTGGTGTTGGGGTAGTGGTCGCGGTGGCGGTCCAGCACCGCCTCGTCGAGGTCGCAGCACCAGGCCAGGTCGGTCTGGGGCAGGCGGTCGAAGTTGCGGGCCAGGTTGGGGCCCCAGTAGTTCATCCCGACGACGCCCACGCGGACGACGTCGTGCGGCAGGTTGGTCAAAGCTTCCACACCTTCGGTCCGGCGGGCAGGGCGTTGCGCAGGTCCACCACGAGCGGCGCGTGCTCGGCGACGAACGCGTGGTCCACCGCATCGTGGTCGGTCACGATGACCGCCACGTCCTGGGAGGCCAGGAACTCGGGCGTGAGCTCGACGCTCTCCATGCCCTTTCGCACCAGCCGGGGGATGTGCGGGTCGTGGTAGCTCACCTGCGCGCCGTCGGCCCGCAGCATGTCGATGATCTCCAGCGACGGGCTCTCGCGCATGTCGTTGACGTTCTTCTTGTACGCGATGCCCAGCACCAGCACGTTGCTGCCGTTCATGGCCTTGCGGCGCGAGTTCAGCGCGCGCATCACCTTCTGCACGCAGAAGCGCGGCATGTCGGAGTTGACCTTGCCGGCCAGCTCGATGAACTCCGTGTGGAAGTCGAACTCGCGGGCCTTCCACGTGAGGTAGAACGGGTCGATCGGGATGCAGTGGCCGCCCAGGCCCGGGCCGGGGCGGAACGGCATGAAGCCGAACGGCTTCGTGGAGGCCGCGTCGATGACCTCCCACACATCGATGTCCATGCGGTCGCACAGCACGGCCAGCTCGTTGACGAGCGCGATGTTGACGCTGCGGAAGATGTTCTCCAGCAGCTTCGTCATCTCGGCCACCTCGGGGCTGTGCACCTCGACGACCGTGTCGCACGCCGTGCCGTACAGCTCGGCCGCCCGGCGAGTGCACTCGGGCGTCAGGCCGCCGACCACCTTCGGGGTGGTGCGCGTGGTGAAGTCCTCGCGTCCCGGGTCGACGCGCTCGGGCGAGAACGCCACATGGAAGTCCTTGCCCGCCTTGAGGCCCGAGCGCTCCAGGCGCGGTGCGAGCTCGTCGCGCGTCGTGCCCGGGTACGTGGTGCTCTCGAGCACCACCAGGTGGCCCCGGCGCAGACGCTGGGCCAGGCTCTCGGCGGCGCCGAGCACGGCCGACAGGTCGGGCTCGCGGTGCTCGTTGAGCGGCGTGGGCAGGCAGATGATGATGGCGTCGGTGGCGCGCAGCGCGTCCCACGACGTGGTGGCGCGCACGAGCCCGTCCTTGACGAGCGGGCCCAGGACGTCGGACGGGACGTCTTCGATGTACGACCGGCCGGCATTGACGTCGTCGACCTTGGCCTGCACCGCCTCCAGGCCCAGCACCGCGACGCCCGCCTGGGCGAACGTGACGGCGAGGGGGAGGCCCACATAACCGAGGCCGACGATCCCGACGCGAGGTGCCGCGGTACTCAAACCCGGGCCTCCGTGATGGCTGAAACGACAAGGATCGAGAGCAACAGCGCGTTATCGTAGTGATCGGGAATCGCGATCGAAAGGACGCCACCCCTGACCGATGACGTCCAGACCTCCCGGCCCCGGCTCGCCAGGGCCCGCGACGAGTTCCGCGGCCTGGGCTTCATCGGCCTCGGCATCGCGCTGTGCACCGTGGGGTGGTGGGCCGTGGGGTTCGCCGTCGTGGGGGACGTGCGCCTTGTCCCCACGGGCCTCGCGGCCCTCGCGGGCCTCGTGCTCGCGCTGGTGGCGGTCGGCCCGCTCACCCGCCGCCGCGTGCGCGCCGCCGTCCGGGTGGACCTGCCGCCGCCCGGGTCGGTGTACGAGACCCACGCCGCCGCCAACCTGCGGCGCGCCCGCCTGGCGCTGGGCGTCGTCGTGGGTCCCCTGCTGCTGCTGATGCTCGACCGCGTGGTGCGGGGCCGGGGGGAGATGGCCGGGTTCCTGGTGGGGCTGTTCGCCGGGTACGCCGTGCTCGCGCTGGGCGAGGCGGGCGTCTGGGCCCGCCGGGAACGGCGCGAGGGGCACATGCTGTACGTGCTGGTGCGGCCGAACGCGATGATGACGCCTCTGGCCGCCGCGGAGGTCTACGAGCGGGCCATCCCGGAGCCGGACGAGGCGTCGCCGTTCGATCTGCCGGTGTAGGCGGACGCCGCCGCAGGCGTCACTGAAACCAGTAGCGCGTGGGGCGGGCGCGGAGCACCACGCGCGTCTCGGGACGCTCCAGCGTGACGCTCAGGCCGTACCGGTCGGCCAGGCGGTGGAAGAACGCGGCCGCGGGGTCGGGCTCGCACGCGACAAGGCGCAGGCCCACGCCGGCGTATCGGTAGGGGTTGCCGGGGTCCACAATGCTCATGGCGAACGCGTCGCCGGGCGCCAGCCAGCGCGCCTGGGGCCGGTCGCGGCTGGTCGTGAAACCGAACGCGTCACCGTCGCGGACGAACCACATGGGAAACGTGCGCGGCGCGCCGTCCGGCGCGACGACGCCGACGTGGGCGATCAGCGGCCGGTCCAGCAGGTCGGCGCGATCGGACGGGAGAGCGATCATGGCCGGATGGTATCAGGTCATTGAAACCGGCGTGCCGGGGAGGTCGCCGTCGCCGGCCCCGGCGCGCTCCAGCAGCGCGCGCAGCGCGGCTCTCTCGGCCCCGGTGAGGGCCCGCGCCGCGTCGCGCTCCACGGCCACCGCGGCCCGGTCCGCCCGCTGCAGCAGCGCCCGTCCCGCGGCCGTCAGCGCCGTGCCCCGAGCGCGGCCCCGCGCGGGGCCGCGCTCGCGCTCCACCAGCCCCCGCCGTTCCAGGATCCCTACGGTGACCGCCATGGACTGCGGCGTGACCAGGCATGCGCGGGCCACGTCGGAGGCCGACGCGCGGGGCGCGCCGCCGATGGTGAGGAGGGCCGCGTACTGGGCCACGGTGAGATCGAGGGGGCGCAGCGCCGCCGCCTTGCGGGCCGTCAGGGCGGCGTGAGCCGTGGCGAGCCACATCCCCACCCGCTCGTCGCCCGGCAGGGGGCTGGTGAACGCTCCCGTCACCGCCTAGCCGCGGGTCAGCACCCGGGCGATCTTCCCCGCCGCGTCGCCGTCACCGTAGAACTCGGGGCGGGGGCCGTCCGGCACGCGGGCGTCGCGCAACGCGGCCGCCACGCGACCCGCGTCAAGCCCGGTGAGCGTGTTGTAGCCCGCGTCGACGGTCTCCGTCCACTCGGTCGTGTCGCGCACCGTCACGCACGGCACGCCGTGGAAGAACGCCTCCTTCTGCACCCCGCCCGAGTCGGTCACCACGGCCGCGGCGCTCATCAGCAGCGCGGTGAAGTCCAGATAGCCCACGGGCCCCGCCAGCCGCACGTGGGGGGCGGCCAGCGCCTCGTCCCACAGGCCGGCCTCGGTCAGCTTGGTCCGCGTGCGCGGATGCACCGGGAACACTCCGGGCCGATCGATGGCGTACAAGACGTCCACCAGCGCCCGCAGCGCCGCGCGCGTGTCGGTGGCGGCCGCGCGGTGCACGGTCACCAACACGTACTCGCGTGGCGTGAGGCCGAGCGCCCCCGGGCCGGGCCGCGTCCGTGCCGCGTCGGCGAACATCAGCGCCGCGTCGAACATCACGTCGCCGACCTGGTGCACGTTCCGGGTGATGCCCTCGCGGGCCAGGTTGGCCACGGCGACGTCGGTGGGGCAGAACAGGACGTCCGACAGGTGGTCGGTGACCACCCGGTTCTGCTCCTCGGGCATGGACCTGTCGAACGAGCGCAGGCCCGACTCGACGTGCGCCAGCGCCACGCCGGTCTTGGACGCCGCCAGGGCCGCCGCCAGCGTGGTGGTGGTGTCGCCGTACGCCAGCACCACGTCGGGGCGGTCGGCGGCGATGATCTCCTCCAGCCGCGTGATCATGGCCGCGGTCTGCTGCAGCGGCGTTCCCCTGCCGACGCCGAGCGCGTGGTCCGGCTGGGGGATTCCCAGTTCATCGAAGAACAGGTCGGCCAGGTCCGGGTCGTAGTGCTGGCCGGAGTGCACGAGCGTCTCGCGCGCCACGTCGCGCAGCGCCCGCGAGAGCGGGGCGGCCTTGACGAACTGGGGCCGGTTTCCGACCACCGACATCACATGCACGGGCGGGTTCTCCTGGTGGTATTGCGAACGGGCGGCTACGTCTCCGCGGTCACTGCCTCGTCGATGCGCGAGATGGACACCGCCCGGCCGTCCGGGCCGGCCTCCACGACGACCCCCTGGACGCGCACGTTGCCGGTGGCCACCTCGAAGCGGTCGTGCGTGCCGAGGCGGAACCGCCGCACGATGACGTCGGTGCGCACCCCGATGACCGAGTCGTGCGGGCCGCTCATCCCGAGGTCCGTGATGTACGCGGTGCCCTGCGGCAGCACCCGCTCGTCGGCGGTTTGGACGTGGGTGTGGGTGCCGACCACGGCGGTCACCCGGCCGTCCAGGTACCAGCCGAGCGCCTTCTTCTCGCTGGTCACCTCGGCGTGGTGGTCGACCAGGATGTGGGTGGCTCCGCCGTCCCGCGCCTCGGTCACGAGCCCGTCGATGATCTCGAACGGGTTGGCCGTGGCGTCAAGGAACACGTTGCCCATGACGTTGACCACGCCCAGCGACCCGGCGGGGGTGGGCACCACGGTCACGGCGCGGCCCGGAGCGTCGGCCGCCAGGTTGGCGGGCCGCAGCACGCGCGCGTCGTCGCGGAGCACCTCGGCGAACTCCCGGCGCCTCAGCGAGTGGTTGCCGCCCGTCAGTACGTCCACCCCCGCGTCCAGCAGTTCCCGCGCCTGGCGGGGGGACGTGCCGGTGCCGTCCGCGGCGTTCTCGGCGTTGACGACGACCGCGTCGGCACGGTGGCTCTCGCGCAGAGCCGGCAGCGTGGCCAGCACGGCGGCAAGGCCGTTGCCGCCAACGACGTCGCCGATGATGAGGATGCGCATCGGCGCGGATGGTAGCGGCGCGGGGACCCTACCCGTCGGCCAGGCGTACCACCGTGATCGCCACGTGGTTGCCCTCGTCGGCGCTGAAGCGCGAGATGGGTTGGCGCACGATGGACGACGCGTCGGGGATCTGCCCCAGGACCGTCGCTCCGGCGCGCACGCTGTCGCCCACCGCGCGCTTCGTCTGCCCGACGGCGGGTTCGACGTGGCTCACCAGCACCACCACGCCGAGGTTGTTCGAGGGCTTGACGGCGTACTGGCTGCCCAGCGGGCGCCCCCGCAGCACGAACGGGACGATGGCGATGATGCGGCCGTCCACCGGCGCGTAGACGAGCGTTCCCGCGCGGGCGCCCACGTCGACGCCGGAGCGGCGGGCGCCCGCGCCGCCCAGATCCTCCCACGGGAGTGGCCCCGACGGTGTGAGGCTGAGCGCGCCCGGGTCGTCGGCGGGCCTGAACGCGACGGCGGTCACGCGGGCGGGGTCCACGGGCAGCCGCAACTGCACCTGGCCCGCCGCCGCGATCGTGATGTCCGGCGGGCGCGTCCCGGGCCCGAGCGCGGGCACGTCCGGGCCGCCGGCGTCGCCGGACGATGACGGGCGGCCGATGCCCAGCCACAGCACGAGCAGGGCGAGGCCCGTGATGAGCGCGGGGATCGCCACCGACACCGCCGTGCGGCGGTTGCGCCGGCGCCGGGCGTCCTGCGCCCGGCGGCGTGCCTCGAACGGTGGTGTGGTGGGTTGCGGCACGGCCCGCAACCCTAGCCCAGCGGGGCGTTCTTCCCGAGCGCGACGGCCGCGTGCCCGCGCGGCGGGCCGCGCCAATAGACTGCCGCCGCAATGGATCGCACCGCCCCAACGCCGCCGTGGATCGCGTACCTGCTGGTGGTCGCCACGCTGGTGGCGGCGTGGATCCTGGCGCAGACCATCGGCCATGTGCTGATCGTCTTCACGGTGTCGGTCGTGATTTCGCTGCTGCTCAACCCGCTGGTGCGGCGGGTGAAGCGGTGGTTCCACATCCCGCGGGGCCTCGCCGTGCTCACCGTGTTCCTGGGGCTCATCGGGGTGGTCGTGCTGGGCGCGACCCTCGTGGTGGGCCCCGTGCGGGGGCAGGTCGAGGAGATCCAACAGAACCTCCCCGCCTACACGGACCAGGCCAACCGCCAGGTCGACACGCTGCAGCAGATGCTGGACGACCGCGGCGTCAACGTGGATCTGCGCAAGCGGCTGGGCGACTTCCTCACCACCGCCGAGGAGCGCGTGTCGTCGGCCGCCGGGGACTTCCTGTCGTACAGCCTCGACATCCTCGGCGCGCTGATCACGTTCATCGTGATCCTGGTGTGCGTCATCTACATGGTGCTCGACGCTCCCCGGATCCTGCGGTTCTCGCGCAGCATGGGCGGGCCCCCCGCCGCCGCGTTCCTGCGCCGTGTGGAGGACAGCCTCACGAACTACGTGAAGGCCCAGGTGCTGGTGTCGCTCATCATCGCCACCACCGCGGGGTGCGCCGTGTGGCTGCTGGGGGTGGTGGGGATCTTCCCGATGGGCGCCACGTTCGCCGTCGCGTTCACCGCATGGGTGTTCTTCATGGAGTTCGTGCCGTACGTGGGGCCCATCCTGGGCGCCGTGCCCCCCGTGGCGCTCGCGCTCATCACGTCGCCCGCGGCCGCCATCTGGGTGATCGGCGCGTTCATCGTGATCCACCAGTTGGAGGGCCACATCGTGGTGCCCAAGATCATGGGGGACGCCGTGGGCGTGCACCCGCTGGTGGTCATCTTCGGCCTGCTCATCGGCGAGCAGATCGCCGGCTTCGTGGGCATGCTCATCGCCATCCCCGGCGTGGTCGTGGTGAAGGAGGCCGCGACGTTCGCGGCCGATCACCTGCTGGCCCGCAACCCTGTCGTGGACACGCAGGAGGAGGAGCGCCTCATGGAGGACCTGCCGGACCCCACTCCACGCGAGGCCGGTATGACCCCTGCCGCCCCGCCGCCCCAGGCGCCGTCGCCCACCGTTGACTGACCAGGCGCCCCTCCTGCGGGCGCGGGGCGTGCGCCGCGCGTTCCGCCGCGCGGTGGCGCTGGACGGCGTCGACGTGGCCGTCGGCCCGGGCGAGTCGGTCGCGGTGCTGGGGCCGAACGGGGCCGGCAAGACCACGCTGCTGCGGATCCTGGCCGGAGTCGACCACCCGACGTCCGGCGAGGTCGAGCGGCCGGCGCGTGGCATCGCGTGGGTGCCGCAGCGCCCGGCGGTCTACCCACAGCTCACCACGCGCGAGAACGCGGAGTTCTTCGCGACGCTGGCCGCCGCGTCGGCCGACGACGTGCTGGAGGGAGCGGACCTCGCGCGTTTCGCCGACCGCCGCGCCGACCGCCTCTCCACTGGCACGCTGCAGCGGCTCAACATCGCGTGCGCGCTCGTGGCGGGCCCCCGGGTGCTGTTGCTGGACGAGCCCACGTCGACGCTGTCGCCCGACCAGCGGGTGCGCCTGTGGGAGTGGCTGGCGGGTCTGCGCAGCCGGGACGGCCTCACCGTGGTGTTCAGCACCCAGTCCGTGGACGAGGCGGCCCGGCATGCCGGGCGGTGCCTGGTGATCGCCCACGGCCGCGTCGTGTTCGACGGCCCGCCGGCCGACCTTGCGGCGCGTGTGCCCGCGGGCGACCCGCATGAGGCCCTCCAGGCGGCGTTCATGGGCCTGGTGGCCGAGCCCGACGAGGCGGCGCCGTGAGCCGGCTGGCCGCCCTGCTGCGCAAGGACGTGCGCGCCCTCTGGCGTTCGCCCACCCAGCTCGTAATGCTGGCCGTGTATCCACTGTTGGTGGCGGCCCTCGCCGCGCTCGCCGTGAAGGGCAGCCAGGACACGGCGCGCATCGCCGTCGTCAACCTCGACGCGCCGGGCGCCACGGTGCGCGTGGGCGACCAGCGGTTCGGCGTCAACGACTACATCGCCCGCCTGCGCGACGACGCCGCCGTGGAGATGATGAGCGCGCCCGCGGCGGCCGAGGCGCTCGACGCGGGCGACGTCCAGGCGGTGCTCACGATCCCGTCCGGGTTCATCGCCGCCCTGTCGTCCGGCGTGCAGCAGCCCCACCTGCGGCTCGATACCAACCCTCGCACGCCGCTGGAGGGGGACGCGATCACGCGCCGCATGCAGTCGGCTGTGTACCGCTTCAACCAGGGGCTCGCCGCGCGCTACGTCGATCAGGTGGTCGGCCTCGCCGACCTCATCACGAACGGCGGTTCGCTGGGCGTGTTCGGCCGGGACGTCGACGTGATCGGCCTCACCCGCAGCGACGCGCTCATCCGTCGGGTCCAGGCCCAGGCCGCGGCGGCCGGTCGTCGCGACCTCTCGGCCCAGCTCGACCCGCTCCTGGTGTTCATCCGCCAGACCCAGGCGAACCTCTCGCTGGTGCGGCCCGCCGCCACGTCGATCGCCAACCCGATGGTGTTGGACACGCCGTCGGGCGCCGGCGGGCGGGTCGCCCTGACCGCGTTCGGGGTGGCGGCGGCCGTGCTGATCAGCGTCGCGTTGGCGGGCGTGCTGCTGGGCGCGTCGGGCATCGCGCAGGAGCGGGGCGACGGCACGCTGCAACGGGTGCGCCTGGCCGGTGTGCCGGCCTGGGCCGTGGTGGCGGTGAAGGCCGGCCTGGCCGCCCTGGCCTCGCTCGTCATCGGTCTCGTCCTGCTGGGAGCCGTGTCGCTCATCGCCGACGTCACGGTGGGCCGGTGGGCGGCGTGGGTCCCCGCGCTGCTGCTGGCCGGCGCCGCGTGCGGGGCGCTCGGGGCGCTGATCGGCGCCGTCGTGCCGGACGCGCGCTCGGCGGTGCTGGCGGCGCTGCTCGTGGCCCTGCCCCTGATCTTCGTGGGCCTGGTGCCGAGCGGCCTGGCGCGCGGCATCGCGTCGGCGCTGCCGTTCGGACGCGCCTTCGACCTGTTCCGCGACCTGCTCGCGGCGCCGTCGGTGGCCGGTCGCCTGGCGCTGCACCTGGGTTTGCTGGCGGCGATGACGGCGGTGTGCGTGACGGTGGCGGCGGCTGCGCTCGCTCGCCGGGGCGACGCCTAGGCGTCGCCCGCGAACGTCACGTCCATCGCCAGCGCGCCTTCCAGCAGGCGGGTGTACTCGTGGGCGGGCACCTCCACGGCCCCGAACCGGCGGGTGTGGTCGGTGGCCATCTGGATGTCCCACAGCGCGTACCCGCGCGCGGCGATGTGGGCGTGGGCGAAGACCAGCGCGGCGTTGCCGGCGTTGGGCGCCGTGTGGAACATGCTCTCGGACGTGAACACCCCGCCCAGCGCAACGCCGAACAGGCCGCCGCAGAGGTGTCCGTCGCGCCAGACCTCGACGCTGTGGGCCACCGCCGCCGCGTGCAGTTCCTCGTACAGCCGCGCGAGGCGCGGGGTGAGCCACTCGCCACCCGTGCGCATCCCCCCGCAGGCCTCCACCACCTGCGAGAACGCCGTGTCCAGGCGGGCCGTGAAACCGGCGCCGCGCACCGTCCGCGCCACCGTCCGGGGGACGCGGAACCCGTCGATGGGCAGCACCGCCCGGGGGTCGGCGATGTAGAACGAGATGTCGGCGTCTCCGCGGGCGTCCATGGGGAACGCGCCGCGACGGTAGGCGGTGAGGCACGTCACGGGATCCATCGACGGGATTGTGCCGTGCGGGCCCGGCCGGGTGTGGGGCCCGCCCGTCGGTGGGTAACGACCTGGTGACTCCGCCGCATGGCCGGCGAGGCGGCAACCGGAAAGGAGCCCACATGGGTGGCGACGACAAGGATCTGCTCGGTACCAGCGACGAGGCCGAGGACGCCATGAAGGAGGCGGCGGAGAAGGCGACCGGAACGGGCCGCGAGCCCGAGGACGACCGCGTGGACGAGCGGGCGCGCCGCGACGCCGAACGCGGCCTCGAGGGCAACCGCTAGAGGGGGGTGGCGAGAAAGAGCGGGACCGGGCGCGGGCCCGTGGCCCCGCGCACGCGCCGCGGCGACGTGGTGGCTCTCGTCCAGGCGGGCGGGGAGGGATCCCGGATGGGCGTGCTCACCGCGCGCAGGGCGAAGCCCGCGCTGCCGTTCGCCGGCGTTCACCGTCTCATCGACTTCACGCTGTCGAGCTTCATGCACTCCGAGTTCGACGACGTCTGGGTGGCGGTGCAGTACCAGGCGCGATCCCTCGACGCGTACCTCGCCGGGGGACGGCCGTGGAGCCTCGACCGCAACCGCGGCGGGTTCCGGCTGATCGCGCCCCAGACCGAGACGGGGCCCGGCGACACGCAGGGGTTCGCCACCGGCAACGCCGACCTGCTGCTGCGGCTTGCCGACGACATCGCGGGCAGCGGCGCGGGCCTGCTGGTGGTGTCGAGCGCCGACCACGTCTGCTCGGCCGATCTCGCGCGGGTGGTCGACGAGCACGACGAGAGCGGGGCGGCGCTGACGATGCTCACGTCGACGGTCACCAAGACGGAGGCCCGGCGCAAGGCGGTCGTGTCCGTGGCGGATGGCGGTGCGGTGACCGGCGTCGCGTACAAGCCCGCGCGCCCCGAGAGCGGCCTCGTGGCGGCCGAGATCTTCGTCTACAGCGTCCGCCCGCTGCTGGACGCGCTGCGCGAGATCCGGCACGAGGAGGGTGGTGAGGAGGGCCTCGGCGACTTCGGCCACCACCTCCTTCCCCGCCTGATCGACGGCGGCCGGGTGCGGGCCGTGGAACTCGGCGGGTACTGGCGCGACGTGGGCCTGCCCGAGGCGTACCTCGAGGCCCACCGCGACGTGCTCGCCGGGCGCGCGGACGACGTCTTCTGTGCCGGCAGGCCGGTGGTCTCCCACTGGCCCGACCTGCCGGCGTCCCGCCTCCGGGGCGGCTGCCTGGTGGAGGACAGCATCGTGTCGCCGGGCTGCGACGTGGCCGGCGAGGTGGTGCGGAGCGTCCTCGGGCCGGGCACGGTGGTGGCCGCGGGGGCGCGCGTCGAGGACAGCGTTCTGCTCGACGGCGTGGTGGTCGAGGCCCGCGCCCGCGTGGAGTCCTCCATCGTCGACGAGGGGTGCGTGGTCGGCGAGCGTGGCCGCGTCGGTGCGCTGGCCGGCGGGAGGAGGGTCCGCGAGGGCGACCTGGCCGTCCTGGGTATGGGGGTCCGGGTCGGTCCGGGCGCGGAAGTGGCACCCGGGACCCGCTGCCCGCCGGACGCCCGCGTCCGCTGACCCCTGTATTCAACCACGCGGTTGACAGACGCGGGCGCGTAGGGGTAAGTTATCAACCACTTGGTTGAGAAAGGGGTCCCGGGTGGCGCACGATCAGCTGTCTCGCGTGTTCTCGGCGCTGGCCGACCCGACGCGGCGCGACATGGTCGCGCGCCTGGCCGCCGGCGACCACACGGTCACCGAGCTGGCCGAGCCGTACGACGTGAGCCTCCAGGCGGTGTCGAAGCACCTGCGCGTGCTGCGCGACGCCGGCCTGGTGACCACGACGCGCGACGCCCAGCGCCGGCCCGTGCACCTCGAAGCGGAGGTCTTCGACCTCATGACCAAGTGGATAGAGCGCTACCGGCGCGAGGCCGAAAGCAGGTTCCGGCGCCTCGACGCGGTGCTCGACGCGATGGACGACAACGACGAGGAGGACGCCCCATGAGCGCCACCACCCGCGAGACGGTCATCACGGCCGACCCCGCTCTGCCCACCATCGAGATCTTGCGCGAGTTCGACGCTCCCGTCGACAGGGTCTACCGGGCCTGGACCGAGCGCGAGCTGGCCGAGAAGTGGATCGGCCCGCACAGCATCGACACGAGCATCGAGCACTGGGATCTGCGCCGCGGGGGCAGCTGGCGCTACACGTGCGGCCGCGGCGACGATCAGCACCGCTTCTTCGGCTCGTTCCACGACGTGGTGCCCAACGAGCGCATCACGCAGACGTTCACGTACGAGCCCTTTCCCGAGGGTGTGAGCCTCGAGATCGCGTCGTTCGAGGGGCTCGACGGCGGCCGCACCCGGGTCCGCGCGCTGTCGGTGCTGCCCAGCCTGGAGGCCCGCGACGCCATGGTCTCGAGCGGTATGGACACGGGGGTCAGGGAGGGGTACGAAAAGATGGACGCCCTGCTGGCGTCCCTGTGATCGCGACGCCGCGCGGCGGCGGAAGGGAGAAGGTGCGATGGCGACCGACGGCCTGAGTGTCACGGGCGTGGACTTCGTCCTGCGGACGGTGGAGGACCTGGCGCGGGCCCGGCAGTTCTACGGCGACGTGCTGGGACTCGTGCCCGGCAAGACGTGGGGCGAGGGCGACGCCATGATGGGCGCCGAATACGAGACGGGCACGGTCACCATTGCGCTGCTCGACGGGGCGAGGGTGGGCATGCCGCACCGGCCGGGAGGCGCCGTCGCCCTGCGGGTGGACGACGTGCCCGCCGCCCGCGACGCGCTGAAGGCGCGGGGAGTGGAGTTCCTGGAGGAACTCATCGACTCGGGGTCGTGCCACCAGGCCATCTTCAACGACCCGGAGGGAAACGCCCTGATCCTCCACCACATCTACCAGGGCCGGTGACGGCGCGGGCGCGGGTCGGGTGGTCGCGGCGGCGGGCGCGGCTCTAGACTGGCGTGCATGGAGCCGCCGCTCGTCCACCGCCACCAGTTCCGCATCGTCATGGGAGAGGTGGACGTGGCGCAGATCCACTTCACGACCCTGTTCCAGTGGATGGACCGTGGGCTGAGCGAGTGGCTGGCGCTCGTGGGCCGGCCGTTCACGCGCCTGCTGGAGGAGGGGCCGGGCATCCCCATCGTCGACGTCCACGTGGCCATCCGCGAACGGATCCACCTGGACGACATGCTGACGCTCACGACATGGATCGGGCAGGTGGGCACCACGTCGTTCCGGTCGCGTCACCGCTTCGACCGGCACGGCGTGGTCGTGGCGTCAGGGACGCTCGTGCACGTGTGCCTCGACCGGGCCACCCGGATCCCCGAGCCGGTGCCCGAGTGGGTGCGGGCCGTGGCCGCCCCCGAGGGGTGGGAACCGTCCCCCGCCTAGGCCGCGGGGCGCAGGGACCCGGGTGGGCGCGGTAAAGTCGGTGCCGTGAGCACCCATCCCCGCGCCTCACGGGGTCGCCCGGCGGGGCTCGTCCGCCGCGACGTGCGATTCCGCCCCCTGCTGTCCGGCCCCGCCGGCACGCAACGCCTGCGGCGCGCGGCGTCGGTGCTGATCCTTGCCCTCATCGACGTGACGGGCGTGTTCCTGGGCATCTACGCGGCGTTCGCGCTGAAGCTCCTGGTCGTCACCGGCTCCGTCGACTCCGCCGCCGTCTGGCGCATCGAGCAGACGATCCTGCCGCTCGTCACCGTGGTGCTGCTTCTGATCTTCGCGAAGAACAACCTGTACTCGGCCCGCGAGTACCGGCCGCGCTCCGCCGCCATCCTGTCCAGCACGACCCTGGGCGTGGTGGTGCTCGTCGTGCTGACCATCGCGTCCGGCTGGGACTTCACCACGTACTACATCGTGTACGGCGGCTGGTTCTTCGTGAGCCTGTTCATCATCGTGCTGCGCGCCAGCTACGAGAGCATCACCACCCTGGCGCTGGACGCCACCCACTACGAGCGCCGGGCGCTGCTGGTGGGAGGCGACGAGGCCGTCGGGAGGGTGTCGCACGCCCTCGAGCACACGTCCAACCGTCGCGGCGTGCCATACCGCATCCGCGGTTCCGTGGCGCTGGACGAGCTGCCCGCGCAGTGGGATTCGCCGGACGGCGACCGGCTGCTCGACACCGGCCTCATCGACGAGGTGATCCTCACCGACGTCGCCGAGTTGGCCGACGAGGCCGTGCTCGCGCTGCTGGAGGCCTGCCGACGCCGGGGCATCGCCGTCCGGCTGGCTCCCACCACGGTGGAGCTGCTGTCGCACACGATCCAGGCGGTGCCGGCGCCCGGCTTCCCGCTGTTCTCCGTGCACCCGCCGGTGCTCAGCGTGGTGCAGTTCTGGGTCAAGCGCGTGTTCGACGTGGTGGTCGGACTGGTCATCACCGTCCTGGTCGCCCCGTTCCTCGCGGTGTTCATGCTGCTCATCAAGCTGGAGGACCGCGGCCCGGTATTCCACCGCAGCCGTCGCGTCGGCGTGGACGAGACCGCGTTCGACTGCATGAAGCTGCGCACCATGAAGGTCGGGGCCGAGCAGATGCAGGCCGACATCGAGCACCTCAACGAGGCCGACGGCGCGCTGTTCAAGATCCGCGAGGATCCCCGGGTCACCCGCATCGGCGGGTTTCTGCGCCGGTACTCGCTCGACGAGCTGCCCCAGCTCATCAACGTGTTGCGGGGCGAGATGTCGCTCGTGGGCCCCCGGCCGCTGCCCGTCCGCGACTACGAGCTGCTGGACGCGGTGCAGCGCAAGCGCTACCTGGTGCTGCCGGGCATGACGGGCCTGTGGCAGATCAGTGGCCGGTCGGACCTCTCGTTCGACGAGCTCATCCGGCTCGACTTCTACTACATCGAGACGTGGTCGATCTGGCTCGACTTCGTCATCCTTGCCCGGACCATCCCCGTGGTCCTGGCGCGTCGGGGCGCGTTCTGAGCGACGCCGACGACGCCCTGCGCGCGCTGCGCGACGCCGCCGGCCGGGCTCCCCTGCCCCCCCTGCGGGTCGACGCCGGGGGCGCCTCCACGCGGCCCGGGCCCGCCGGCGCCGCCGTCGACCGTGCCCGCGCCGCGGTGCTGCGGCTGCTGGCCCCGTCGCTGGCGGGCCTGGTGGCCCAGCTCGAACGGGACCGCCACCGCCTGCGGGGCGAGATCGCCGACCTGCGTCGCCGCGTCGACGAGCTCGAGCGGCGCGCCGACCGGCCGTAGCCCCGTTGCGCCTTGCGTTCTGTGTGCAGCGGTACGGTCCCGACGTGGCGGGCGGGGCCGAGGCGCTGTGCCGCCGCACCGCACACGCGCTGGCCGACGCGGGCGACGACGTGGTGGTCTACACCACCACCGCGCGCGACTACCTGACGTGGGAGCCGCACTATCCCGCGGGCGTCTCGCGGGACGGACCCGTGGAGGTCCGCCGCTACCCCGTCGATCCCCCCGACCCCGCCCGCGCCGCCGCCCTCGTGCGCGCGCTGTCGCTGGCGCCCGGCGACCCGGCGGCCGAGGAGGCATGGATCCGGGCCCAGGGCCCCGTCAGCCCAGGCCTGCTGGCCGACGTGCGCGCCGCGCCGTCCCGGCACGAGGTGCTGGCGTTCTGGACCTACCTGTACGCCACGGCCCAGCTGGGCCTGCCGCTGGTCGCCGATCGCTCCGTCCTCGTGCCGCTGGCACACGACGAACCCATGCTGCGGTTCACCGTCAGCCGCGGCCTGGTGCGCGCCGCCGCGGGCCTCGCGTTCCTCACCCCCGAGGAGGCCGTCCTGGTGGACGACCTGCACGGCATCGGCGACCGGCCCTGGGCCGTCGTCGGCACCGGCGTCGATCCGGCCCCGCCGGCGCCGCCCCCGCCGGACGCGGGGTCGTACGTGTTGTTCCTCGGCCGCGTGGACCCGGCCAAGGGCGTGCTCGAACTGGTGGACGCGCACGCCCGCTACCGCCGCCGCGGCGGGCGGCTGGGCCTGGTGCTGGCGGGACGCCCGACCGTCCCGCTGCGCCTGCCCGGGTGGGTGCGGACCACCGGTTTCGTGGACGACGCCCGGCGGGCGTCGCTGCTGGCGGGCGCCGCCGCTGTCGCGCTGCCCTCTCGCTACGAGAGCCTGTCCCTGACCGCCCTTGAGGCGTGGCAGGCCGGGCGGCCCACCATCGCCACGTCCGCGTGCGACGTGGTGGCCGGGCAGACGAGGCGCTCCGGCGGGGGAACGGTGTACGACGACCCGGACGGCTATGGGGCCGCCCTGGCCGCCCTCGAGCGCGACCCGGACGGCGCGGCCCGCGCGGCGCGCGGCGCCCGGGCGTGGGTCGCCGCGCAGACGTGGCCCGCCGCCGTGCGCCGGTGGCGGGTGCTTCTGCGCGCCGTGGCGCGCCCGGTCGCCCCCGCCACCCGTGCGAGGGAGGCCGCGTGATCGGCCCGGACGAGCTGCTGACCACCACCCGCGCCGTGCGCCGCCGCCTGGATCTCGACCGCGATGTGCCGCAGGCTCTGGTGGACGAGTGCCTGCGCATCGCCCAGCAGGCCCCGACGGGCGGCAACCGGCGGATCGCCCGGTTCGTGGTGGTGCGCGACGCCGGGCTGCGCCGCGAGCTCGGCCGTCTTTACCGGGAGGGGTGGCGGCGCTACCTGGCGGAGGGCGTCGGCTCCGGCCCGCCCCGCCGGGTGCCGGGCCGCGACCGGGAGGCGCTCGCGATGCAGCGTCGCGTCGCCGCGTCCGCGCGCCACCTGGCCGACGCCATCGACCGCGTGCCCGTCCACGTCATCCCGTGTGTCACGCCCCGCACCGACGGCGCCGACGCCGTCACGCAGGCGTCCGTGCTGGGGTCCGTCATGCCGGCCGTGTGGAGCTACATGCTGGCCGCGCGCGCCCGCGGCCTCGGCACGGCGTGGACCACCATCCACCTGTTCGAGGAGCGCGCGGTGGCCGAGCTGCTGGGCATCCCCGACGACCACATGCAGGTGGCCCTCATCCCCACCGCGTTCCACACGGGCGCGCGGTTCTCGCCCGCCCCGCGTCCCCCGCTCGACGAGTTCCGCTCCGTCGACGGCTGGTAGCCGGGTCGTCGCGGCGCTCGCGCGCCCCGGCGGATGCTCGCAGCCCTGCGGCTTCCGAAAGCCGTGGCGTGCACCCCGGACCTCAAGAAACGCGCTACGTGCGCCGAAGGGGTGGACATGGGTCCCATGGCACGTGCCCGCGTGACGGCCGCGCTCATCGGCGTGGCGGCTTTGCCGATCCCGGCCGCCCTCGTCGTGTACCTCGCCACCGATGAGCCCCTCACGTCGTTCGCGATCGTCGTCGCGCTCAGCACGGGGCTCGCCGCCCTGGTCGCCGCCGGTCAGCTGTGGCACGCCGGGCGGGCCACCGTCGGGCGCGGTCGCCAGCTGCACAACCGCCTGGCCCTGGGGTGCGTCCTGTGGGGCGTCGGCGCCTTGCCCTACGTGGCGTTCGTCGTGTCCGGCGGAAGCGCCACCACGCCCGCCCCGTGGACCCAGATGGGCTTCCTGCTGGCGTACCTGCCGTGGTGCGCGGCTCTCTGGAAGGTCCGGCAGCCCGTCGTCGTCGAGAACCGTCGCGCCATCGCGTCCGTCGTCGCGGTCGAGACGCTCGCGCTGGTCTCGGTCTGCGTGGCGCTGGCGTCGGCGCTGTGGGACGACCAGCTGCCCGCGTCGACGAACGCCGCGCTCCTTCTGCCCGTCGGCGTCGATCTGCTGATGCTCACGGCCGCATACTCCACCGTGCGGCGCGCATCGCTGCGTCCCGACTCGCTGTACGGCTGGCTGGTGGGCGCCTTCGCCGCGCTGACCGCGTCCGACGCTGTCGTGTCCGTGGGCATGGCCGGCACCCCGAAGACCCACATGCTCGTGGCCGGAAACCTGGGGTACGTCCTGTCGTTCGCGTTCATGGCCGTCGCCGCCGGTCGGCAGCTGCACCTGCGCGAGTCTACGCTGGCGGGCGAGCGCCTCACCGTCGCCGCCGCGGCCATCGGCCTGGCGATGGTGGGACCCGCCGCGACGCTGGCCCCGGCGCCCCTCAACATCGTCATGTGGTTCGTCGGCGCGGCCCTCGCGTGGGCGCTGCTGTGCTTCGTGCGCGGCCTGCGCGTGTCCGACCAGGACCGGCTCACCGGCCTGTGGGACAGCAAGGCGTTCGCCCGGCATGCGGGGCCCCTGGCGGCCATGGCCTCCGAGGCGCACCCCGTGGGCCTCGTCGCCGTCGACCTGAACGGGTTCCGCCGCTGGAACGCCGAGCGCGGGTTCGTCGCGGGCGACCGTCTGCTGGTGACGTTCACGGAGGCGCTTGCCGAGGCCGTGGCCCGCCCCGGCGCGTGGGGGCGCCTCGGGCCCGACCGCTTCGCGTGGGTCGGTAGCGTGCGCGACGCCGCCGACGCGCAGTTGCTGGCCCGCCGGGCCCTGGAGGCCACCGCCCCCGACCGTGAGGGGCTCGACGCCCGCGCCGGCGTCGTGGTGTGCCCCGTCGACGCGGCCACCATCGAGAACGCCCTGGCCGCCGCCGAGGAGGCGCTTGAGGCGGCCCGGTCCGCCCCGTCGCGCGTCGTCTGCTTCGACCGCGGGCTCCTGGAGGGCGCCAACGCGTCCGCGCTGTCGTCGGCCTCGTACCGCTCGCGCCACGAGCGCATCGTCGCCCTGCTCGCCGACCCCGAGAGCATCCGGTCCGCGTACCAGCCCATCGTGGGCCTCGGCTCACTCGACGTGATGGGCTTCGAGGCGCTGGCCCGGTTCCAGATTGAGCCTCTCCGCGGGCCGGACTGGTGGATCGCCGAGGGCCACCACGTCGGCCTGGGCGTCGAGATCGAGGCGGCATGCGCGCGGCGTGCGCTGACGGAGGCGCAGCGGCTCACCGGCTGGCGCTACCTGGCCGTCAACGCCAGCCCCCAACTGATCCTGTCGGACGGGTTCGAGCACCTCTTCCCCGCGGGCAACCTCGACTGGCTCGTGATCGAGGTCACCGAGCACCACAAGGTGCGCGACTACGCGGCCCTCGCCGACGCGCTCCACGGGCTGCGTGCCCGCGGCGCCCGCGTCGCCGTCGACGACCTGGGTGCCGGTCACTCCACGTTCGCCCACATCACGCGGCTGCGGCCCGACATCGCGAAGCTCGACCGGTCGATCGTCGAGGGCGTCGACGTCGACGGCGTCAAGCAGGCCATGGTCCGGTCCATGGTGGCGTTCAGCCGCGAGACCCGCTGCACGCTGGTGGCCGAGGGCGTCGAGACCCGCGGCGAGTGGGAGACCCTCCGCGCGCTCGGCGTGGGCTATGGCCAGGGCTACCTGTTCCAGCCCCCCGACGAGGATCTGGTCGAGACCGTGCGCCTGCGCCGGGAGGTCGAGGATCTGGAGACCCGGACGCCCCTCGGCGCCCAGTGACCCGGTAGGCCGCCGGGTGGGGCGCCGATGGCGATGTGGTGGCGGTGGGTATCGCGGGTGCGCCCTGTCCGGTGCGGCGGATGAGGAAGCTCGTCCGGCCGGGAACGGGGCGGTGGGCGTGCGGCCAGAACCCGACGCGGGGTGCCGTCGCGTTCATCCGAGTGGGTGTCGCCGTGGGCCGGTCGGGAGGTGAACCTCGAGTACGAAGGGGGATGAGGTCCCCGGCGGGCAGGCGCGGGCGGGCGGTTCTCGTGAGCGCGGAGGCGCCACCGGCCGCCGCGACATCCGCCTCACCCTCGGCGTGCCCGCTCCGCCGGCGCGTGTCGGCGGCCTGACGAAAGGCCCCCATGCCGGTGGCGACGTGGGCCACCGCGCCACCCGCTCGGGGTCCCGTCAGCCCCCAGAGCCGGCCAGCCGGCGCACGCCCAGCGTCGACGCGTGTCGGTGAGCCCCCGGCTCACGCGTGGCGTACGGGCCACTCCACGCCCTCCACGTGGCCCCGCCCCACCCGGACCGTCGTCAGCGGCGCGCGCAATCGCCACACCGAGGACGTCACCCCGCAAGCTCGAGGCTGGGCGTACCCCGACGCACCCCGGGCGTCGGCGGATGCACGGCCCCGGCGTGCGACGTCAGCCACGTCGGGTGGGGGTCGTGGAACAGGGCGCCCGCGCTGCGGCGCATGATCCCGCCGGGCCCGCTGATGTACTCGCGCATCTCGTGCAGCGGCAGCGCCATGAGCACCGCGGGCGCGCCGTACAGCGCGCGCTCCTCGCCCAGGGGGCGCATGCCGAAGCAGGATGCGTAGAAGCGCGCCTGCTCGGGCGCGACGGTGCAGATGGCGACGTCGGGTCCGCCCTCGTACGTCAGCCGGCGCAGGTGGGCGACGATCATCATGAGTACCGCGTGGCGGCTGACGCCGCGGTGCTCGCGGGCCACCACCAGGGACCCCAGCTCGAACGGCGCGCCGCCCAGCGCCCGGGCAGCCGCCACCTCGAGGGGCATCTCGGCCTCGGACGGCAGACCGTACGGGCCGTCGGGGACGACGCAGCAGGCCGCAACGGCCCGGTCGCCCAGGTACGCGAGCGCGAAGACCGTGCCCGGGGTCAGGTAGTGCGGCAGCACGCGCCGACCCGACGGGGTCGGTGACATGAACCCGGACTCGACGAACCCGTCGTGCACCAGCACGAGGGCGGGGTCGAGGTCGCGGATGCGGTCGGTGAGCACGACGCCGAGCTGCTCCGTCGCGCGGTGATGCGAAGCCAAGGGGGGATCACCTCGTGTAGCGGGGCTTGTGGGTCCAGTCGTCCGGGGCGTGAAACGGGTACTCGGCGGCGGCGTGCCAACGCACGTCCACGGGCTCGCCTGCGACGCCTGCGACGACGGCGCGGAGGGTGTCGGCGTGGCGGGCCGCGGGCGGCGCGTCGTGGCGGCACTGCACGTGCAGGGTCAGCGGGGCGCCGTCCGCCGCGGGCTCCAGGCGGAATCGCCCCGTGACCTGGTCGGCAAGGCCCGCATCGCTGAAGAGCGCCTCCTTGACCGCCTCGGGACGCGGCACCCCACCGGGGGTGCCGCCGCGGCCGAACAGGGCGACGACCGGCCCGTCTAGCGCCACGCCGGTGAGCTCCGCGAGGTCGTCCACATCGGCGTCGGTCAGGTGGTGGGCCAGGTCGCCCGTCTCGTAGCGCACCAGCGGGATGAGCGCGGCGTGCAGCGGCGTGAGGGTCAGCCGCCCGGCACCGGCCCTCCGCGGGGTCTCGACCAGGAGGCGCTCCGGGTCGTACCCGAGCAGCGCCGGGACCACGCCGGGTCCCGCGGCGCGCGCCCAGCCCGGGCCGGGCCCGGCGGCCAGCGCCGCGCGGGCGGCCCCCAGCGAGGGCGTCTCGAACAGCAGGTGAAGGCCGATCTCCGCGCATCCCATCGACACGGCCACCCGATACGGCTCGATGCCGAGCAGGCCGCACGCGTACGCCTTCCACGACGCGGCCACGGGTTCGCCACCCGTGAACACCCACATGTCGGGGTGGGCGGGCCCCCGCGCGCGCCACCCGCGCGCCAGCTCCGCCAGGAACAGCGGCTCGCCCAACAGCACCAGGCGGTCGAAGCGGGGGGCGATCTCGCCCAGCACGTGCCGCGCCATCTCGAGGTGAACCGACGGCGTCGCCACCGTGGCCAGCGTGCATGGTGCCGCCACACCCATCGGGAGAACGTTCACCAGCAGGGTCGAGGATCCGGGCCCCGCCCCCAGCGCGGCCAGCAGGCCGTCCGTGCGGGCGGCCAGCGCGTCGCGCTCGCCGGGCGACACGAGGCCCACCGAGAACGGCGGGCCGGACTGGCCACTGGAGCACACGATCTCGGCCGCGGCCCCGGGGTCGGCGGCGGCCCACTCCCACGGGGAGCCGAACACCGCGGCCTTCGACGTGGGGGGGATGGCCTCCCAGTCGCCCACAGAGGATGCGTCGACGCCGCGCCCCGCGAGGTGCCGACGGTAGCCGTCGCTGCGGGCGGCGGCGTCGCGGAACACGGTCCACGCCGCAGCCGGTATGGGGCACTTACCTAACAAATTCATCCTTTGGACGCATTCCGCGTTGCCCATTTACGGTGAGTGCGTCAATTAATAACTGGCCTCATACAATTCGTGAAGCGGACCCCCGTTCAGGCGTGTCCCGGCCATCCGTAGTGCCGCGGCTGGCCGGGACCCCTCCGGCGGGGCGGTGCCGGCCGTCCGACCCGGGGGGACGCGCCCCGCGATCCGCGCGTGTCGTCGGGTTGCGGCGTGCCCGCATCCCGCCGCACCGGTCGCCCCGCCCCACCTCGGCGGCGTCCCCGGGGCCGCCGCCGCGGCGCCGGCGGGTCGCATGTGGAGATCCGCGGCGTGCGCATCACGTGCGGCGTGCGCCCGCCGTCAACGGCGGCGGGCGCCGCCCGATCGGTCCCCGGCCGGCATCGGCGCCGACGAGGCGACGCGGCGGTGGCCCGGCCTACAGCAGGGGCAGGTAGTGGTCGCGCTCCCAGCCCGTGACGTGCGCGCTGAACGCGGTCCACTCCGCCCGCTTCATCTCGACGAGCCGCGCGTGGATGTGCTCCCCGAACGCCCGCAGCAGCAGCTCGCTCGCCGCCGCGGCCTCCACCGCCTCTCCCAGCGTGCCCGGCAGCGCCTCCACGCCCGCCCGCAGCCGGTCCTCGTGGGTGAGGTGGTACAGGTTCGTCTCCATCTCGGGAGGCAACTCGGCGCCGTGCTCCACTCCGTCGAGCCCGGCGTGCAACAGTGCCGCCAGCGCGAGGTACGGGTTGCACGCCGGGTCGGGGTTGCGCAGCTCGGGCACCGTGGCGGCCTCGCCCTCGTGCCGGTGGCCGGGCACGCGCACGATGGACGACCGGTTGCGGGCGCTCCACCCCACGTACACGGGCGCCTCGAATCCCGGAATGAGGCGCTTGTACGAGTTGACCCACTGGCTGTAGACGACCGACGTCTCGCGGGCCGCGGCCAGCACGCCCGCGACGAACGCCTTGCCGACCGGCGACAGCAGGTGCTCGTCCTCGGCGTCGTGGAACGCGTTCTGGCCGTCGCGCCGCAGGTGGAAGTGCATGTGCATCCCCGAGCCGTTCTGGTCGCCCAGCGGCTTGGGCATGAACGTCGCGTACCACCCGTGGGCGTGGGCCACCTCCTTGACGACGGTCCGGTACGTCATCACGGCGTCCGCCAGGTTGAGGGCACCCGCGCCGACGATGTCGATCTCGTGCTGGCTGGGCCCGCTCTCGTGGTGCGAGAACGCCACGTCGATGCCCAGGTGCTCGAGCGCCAGAACGGTGGACCGGCGCACGTCGCTGGCCGCGTCGAGCGTCGTGAGATCGAAGTAGCCGCCGCGGTCCAGGGGCTCCGCGCCCCGGTCGTCGCGGAAGTAGAAGAACTCCATCTCGGGCGCGACGTGCAGCTCGTCGAAGCCCATCGCGCGGGCGCGCTCCTCGGCGCGGCGCAGCACGTAGCGGGGGTCGCCCTCGTACGGGCGGCCGTCCGTCGTGTTGACGTCGCAGAACACCCGGGCAACGCCCATCTCCTGGGGGCGCCATGGCAGGACCGCGAACGTCGACGCGTCCGGCACGGCCACCATGTCGGTCTCCTCCACCGGGTTCGATCCGGTGATGGACGACCCGTCGAACCGCACACCGTGCTCCAGCGCGGCGGGGAGCTGCTCCGCGGGTATCGCGACGCTCTTGAGGCTGCCGAGGATGTCCGTGAACCACAGCCGGACGAACTTCACGTCGTGCTCGCGAACGGCGTTCAGCACATGCTCGCGGGTCATTTCGGGGGCCTTCCTTGAAGTACGGGTCGAAACGGCGCCGGGCCGCACGAGGCGGCCCGACGGTACAGCACGGCCTCGCCCTGGGGGCTCAGCGGATGAACAGCATCTCCGAGTACTTCGGCAGGGGCCACAGGTCGTCGGCGACGATGCGCTCCAGCCGGTCGGCCAGGGTCCGTACCTCGGCGACGGCGGGAAGCACCGTGTCTCGCATGTACGGCACCTCCTCCTTGACCGTCTCGGGGTGGACCTCATTGACGTCGGCCAGCTTCACGATGGCCTTCACGAAGTCCTCCACGATGGGCTTGACCTGGTCGGTCAGCGCGTCGATGCCCGACTCGTCGATCAGGTCGAGGTAGCGCAGGGCGGCGGGAAGCAGCATCGTGCGCGCGATATCGGCGGCGGTTTCGGCCTCGATGTTGAGGAACGCGATGTACTGCTCCTGGGCGATCTCGAAGCGGGCCTCCAGCTCGCGCGCGCTCAGCACGCCGTAGTTGCCGAACGTGGCCACCGTGGTCTTGGACACCATCTCCGGCAGCGCGTCGGGCGTGGTGCGCAGGTTCTTCAGGCCGCGCTTCTTGGCCTCCTTGTGCCACTTATCGCTGTAGCCGTCGCCGCCGAACACGATGCGGGAGTGCTTCTTGTACGTCGCGGCCACCGCGGCCGACACCGCCTCGTCGATCTTGGCCTTGCTGCGCGCGCCGCCCTTCTTGGCCAGCGCGGCCTCGACGTCCTCCCGCAGGGCGTCGATGGACTCGGCCACGATCGTGTTCAGCACCGTGTTCGGGAAGCTCGGCGACATGCTGGCGCCCAGCGCGCGGAACTCGAACTTGTTGCCCGTGAAGGCGAACGGGCTGGTGCGGTTGCGGTCGCCCGAGTCCTTGGGCAGGTCCGGCAGAACCGGGCTGCCCAGGCCCATGAACTCGCCCTTCGGGCTCACGTAGATGTTTCCGTCGGCGAAGCCCTGGAACACGCGTTCGAGCTCCGTGCCGAGGAAGATCGAGATGATCGCCGGCGGTGCCTCGTTCGCCCCCAGGCGGTGGTCCTGGCCGGCCGACGCCACGGTGGCGCGCAGCAGGCCCTGGTGGATGTCGACCGCCCGGATCACGGCCGCGGCGAAGAACAGGAACCGCATGTTCTCGTGCGGCGTGTCGCCGGGCTCCAGCAGGTTGTCGCCGTCGTCGGTGCCCATCGACCAGTTGTTGTGCTTGCCCGACCCGTTGACGCCGGCGAACGGCTTCTCGTGCAGCAGGCAGACCAGGCCGTACTTGGGTGCCTCGCGCTTCAGGATCGTCATGACCAGCTGCTGGTGGTCGCAGCCGAGGTTCGTGGTCTCGAACATCGGGGCGATCTCGTACTGGCCCGGGGCCACCTCGTTGTGGCGCGTCTTGATCGGCACGCCCAGCCGCTTGAGCTGGTCCTCGGTGTCCATCATGTAGGCCAGCACGCGCTCGGGGATCGTGCCGAAGTAGTGGTCGTCCAGCTCGTGGCCCTTCGGGGGCTTCGCTCCGAACAGCGTGCGGCCCGTGTTGACCAGGTCGGGGCGCTGGTAGAAGTACGTCTCGTCGATGAGGAAGTACTCCTGCTCGGGGCCCATCGTCGTCGACACGCGCGCCACGCCCTTCGTACCCAGCACGTCCAGAGCCGCCAGCGCCGACTTGTTGATGGCCTCCATCGAGCGCAGCAGCGGGATCTTGTGGTCGAGTGCCTCGCCCGTCCATGAGGTGAAGCCGGTCGGGATGCACAGCGTGACGCCCATGGGGTTGCGCATCAGGAACGCCGGGCTGGTGGGGTCCCATGCCGTGTAGCCGCGGGCCTCGAACGTCGCGCGGATGCCGCCGGTGGGGAAGCTGGACGCGTCGGGCTCGCCCTGCACCAGCTGCTTGCCGCTGAACTGCGCCAGCGACGTGCCGTCCCCGACCGGGTCGAAGAAGGAATCGTGCTTCTCGGCGGTGGAGTTCGTGAGCGGCTGGAACCAATGCGTGTAGTGGGTCGCACCGTTCTCCAGAGCCCAGTCCTTCATGGCGATGGCCACGGCGTCCGCGATCGCCGGGTTGAGCGTCTGGCCCTTGTCGACCGTCTTCTGCAGTTCGCGGTAGACGTCCTTGGTCAGTCGCTTGCGCTGCTCCGTGGGGCCGAAGACGTCGATTCCGTACGTCGAGCCGGACGCGCCGAGCTCGCTGTCGAAGTGCCGGTCGGGGTCGGGCGTCCACTGTGCGGCGCTGACATTGGCGAGGCGGATCCTGGGCATTCTTCGTGCGTCCCTTCGGTCGGCTGAGCGCGGTCGGTGCGGGCGGCGCGAATCGCCGGCGTGCTCGGCCTCGTACGCACGCACCGGAAAACGATCACAGACTAGTGGTCCCCCCACAAAGGCCGCGTTCGACCGGCGAACAATCTTCCGGGTACGCGTTTGGCCGCGTGTCCAACCGGGTCCGCGTCCGCCCGGCGCCGGCGGCGTGTGGGCCCCGGAACGCCTATCCTTGGCCCGTGGCAGCGGCCCGCAACACCGCGCCCGCGGGGCCCGCGGAGCGCGCTCATCCCCCGACGCTCGGCGACCTGCGGGGCGGCCAGGTGCTGGGGCCGCCGGCGGCGGCGCTGGACGACGAGCAGCTGGCCGCGACCGTCGGCGGGGTCCGCCTGGCCGGGCAGGACGCGGGCGGCCCGAACGACGTGCTGCTGGCGGAGAGCTGCCCCGCGTCCATTCCCGCCGGGGTCGTCGCGGTGGTGGCCCGGCGAGCGCCGCGGGGGTCGCGGTCCGTGCCCGTGCTCGTCGCGCCGGAGGGCGCCACCTGGGCGCAGATCATCGACGACGTGGCCGACGTGCTCGGAGCCGATCCGGCGCGCCGGGCCGCGGGCCGCGCCCGCTCCGCCCTGCGCGCGCCGCTGGTGGAAGGCGGTGGGTGGGACCGCATCGCCGAGATCGCCGCAGCGCTGCTGGGCGCCCCCGTCGCGTTCCTCGACGACCACCTGGACGTGCTGGCGGCGCACCCGGACGGCGCACCCGGGCTGGTGGCCGCCGTCGGCGAGGGCGACGTCGGCCTGTCCGGCGTCCTCGAGGCTGCGGACGACGGTGCCCTGCGCGCGGCGATCTCCGGCCCGGGAGGCCGCCCCGTCGGCGTGCTGCTGGCCGGGCTGGACGGGCCCCCCGCCGCGTCCGAGGAGGCCGTCCTGCGCGAGGTCTCCGCCGCCGCGTCCCTGGAGTGGAGCCGGCAGGAGCTGCGCACGGCCACCGAGTCCCAGCTGCGGGGCGATCTCATCCGGGAGCTGATGGCGGGCGAGTCGATCTCGCGCGAGTCGCTGATCCGCCGCGGCCGCCACCTCGGCGCCGACCTGTCCGGCGGCGCGGTCGCGGTGCTGGGCGCCATCGGCGACCCGGCGTCCCCCGATCCGCCGGACGAGCGCGTGGTGCGGCGCCTGCTGCGCCAGGCCCGCGGCATCATCGACATGCACTGGCCCCGTGCCCTGCTCGACTGGGACGCGGGCCGCCTGCTGGTGCTGCTGCCCGGCCCCCGCGACGAGGCCACCGCCGACCGAGCCGCGATCGAGTCCCGCGCTCACGGGCTGGCCACCCGCCTCATCGCGTCGTCGGCCGACGCCGTCCCGGGCCTCACCCTGGCGATCTCGCGCTTCACCTCGGACCCCGAGCGGCTGGGGTCCGCGCTGGAGGAGGCCGGCCTCGCGCTGTCGATCGGCTCCCGCCTGGGGCGCGCCGGCGACGTGATCACGTTCGAGGAAACCGGGACGTACAAGCTGCTGTTCCAGATCTTCGCCGAGCGCCCCGAGGAGCTGTCGGGCTTCTACGAGCAGACCATCGAGCCCCTCGTTCGCTACGACGAGCAGTACCAGACCGAGCTGGTGGGGACCATGTCGACGTACCTCGAGCTCGACTGCAACCTCGCGGCCACCGCGTCCACGCTGTACACGCATCGCCACACGGTGCGCTACCGGCTGGACCGCATCGCCGAGTTGTCGGGCCTGGACATCGGCCGCACCGATGACCGCGAGAAGCTCACGCTGGGCCTCAAGGCCATGCGCCTGCTGGGCAAGCGCGTCCCGGTGCCGATGGCGAAGGAGGCCGCCACCCGGCAGGCGCGATAGGCGGGCCCGGGCCGGTGGTGCGCCGCTCCCGGCGGCGATTCCGCGATCCGGCCGTCTACCGATACACTGGCGACTTGCGGTCCCCGGGGTCGAATTGGTTCGCTCCGGCGGCGCCGCCTGAGGGTGAACGAATCGACCGCGGGGGGATCGCGTGGAGTGGCCTCGGGACGTCTCCCGGGAGGTGAAGCAGATGCTGGCCGACGTGCGCGGGCCGCTGCGCCTGTCGGTCGCCATGCTCACCAGCTTCACCTCGGACCGCCAGGCCGTGGAGATCATGGACAGCGCGGGCCCGCCGCCCGTGCCGCCGGACTTCAGCCACCCACTGGCCGACTCGTTCTGCCGGGCGATCCTGGCGGGTGAGATGACGCCCGTCATCAACGACGTCCAGAATCACCCGGTTGCCAGCAAGCTCCCTCCCGCGCGCATTCCGGGGATCCACAGCTTCGTGTCGGTGCCCGTGACGTTCAGCGACGGGCACGTGTTCGGCACGCTCTGCGCCGTCGGCATCGACGAAGACGACGAGATCGCCGCCCGCGACCAGCATCTGTTGGAGCTCGTGGCGGGCCTCACGGGGCGCATGATCGAGCCCCTGGTGCGCGCCCGGCGGCAGGCTGACGAGCTCGAGGTGCGCCACCGAGAGCTGCGGGAGGAGGGAGGCCCCCGCATCGTGCTGCAGCCGATCGTCGACCTCGCGACAAGGGCCCGCACCGGGGCCGAGGCACTCAGCCGGTTCCCGGTCGAATGGGGTATGACGCCGGACGCGGTGTTCGCGCAGGCGCACGCCGCGGGCCTCGGCGTGGACCTGGAGATCGCCGCCGTCGAACGCGTCATGGACGTCGTCGGCGACGTCGAGGGGTACGTGGGCATCAACGCCAGCCTCGCCGCGCTGCACTCGGCCGCGTTCGAGGACGCGCTGTCGGGCGCGCCAGCCGAGCGCATACTGCTGGAGATCTCCGAGCACGACAGGGTGGACGACTACCCGCGCCTCCTGTCGCGCCTGGACAAGCTGCGCGAGAGCGGCTTCCGCCTCGCGATCGACGACGTGGGCGCCGGCTACTCGTCGCTTCAGCACCTGGTGCAGATCGCGCCGGACGTGATCAAGCTGGACCGTTCCATCGTCACGGGCCTGGCCGCGGACCCGATGCGTCACACGCTGGTGGGGTCCCTGGTGGACTTCGCGCGTGGCTGCGGGGCCCGCCTCATCGCCGAGGGGGTCGAGACCCGAGACGATGCCGATGCGCTCGCGGGTCTGGGCGTGCAGTTCGGCCAGGGGTGGTTCCTGGGTATGCCGGGCGATCCCTCCGAGCTGGGGGCGGCCGAGGGTGCGGCGGCGGACGGCGACGACGCGCCCGTGGCGGCCGAGCCCCGCCACTGAGGGCCCGCCGTTCCCCGCGGCGCCCGCCCGGGTGCCGCGGGGAACGCGAAACCGGTGCTAGTGGTGGCCGTTCGCGCCCGGGTCGCTCGCGCCGCCCGGTCCCGGCTTGCCGTCGCCGGCGAGGATCATGCCGATGGCGCCCTTGGCCGCGTGGTCGAACTGGTGCGTGACGAACGGGAACTGGCCCTCGCCCACAAACTTCGCCTCGAGCACCGTGCTGCCCGATGCCGGCAGGTTCAGCGTCTGGCGCCCCACCGTGAGGTTGAACGGGTTACCGTCGTCATACGCCTTGTCGAAGATCGTGCCCACGATGTGGAAGCTGCTCTGCTCGCTGGGTCCCGCGTTCAGCACGAAGAAGCGCGCGTCGCTGTTGGCCTTCACCTTGATCGGCCTGGTGAGGTACTGGGCCGGGATCCCGTTGAACGCCATCGCGTCCTCGTTGTTGGTGTTGATGTCCTCCAGCGAGCCGTAGATCTCGGACTGCGTGATGGCGTACTCGGGCATCGGCCGCCCGAATCCCTTCTTGGGCTGGACGATGATCATCCCGTACATGCCCATGCCGATGTGGTGGAGCACCGGTGCGGTGGCGCAGTGGTACATGAACACACCCGGGTAGTCGAGCTTGAACTTGAACTCGCCGGCCTTGCCGGGGGCCACCTGCACGTGCCCTCCGCCCAGCGTGAGGCGCGAGGCGTGGTAGTCCACGCTGTGGAAGAACTGGCTCGACTTGTCGTTCTTGATCTTGATCGTGACGGTGTCGCCCTGCACGGCGCGCAGCACGGGCCCCGGGACGCTGTTGTTGAACGTCCACATCCGGTAGACCTTGTCGCCGACCTTGACGTTCTTCTCGGTGGTGGTGAGTTCGAACGTCTTGGGCCCGGGCTGGACGGGCTTGGTCCTGGGGTCGTACGCCGGCATCGTGAAGTCCACGGGTCCGTCGGGCGCTGTGGACGTCTCGGCGGCCGACGTGCCCTGGGCGGCGCCGTCGGACGAGTTGTCGCCCTGGCACGAGGCGAGACCCGTCACGCCGGCCGCCACCAGCGCAGCGGTCGAGATGAGTGCCAGGCTGCCCCGCCGCCGGATCCGCCGGGGCCGGGTGGGGGATTGGCTGTCCATTTCGGTTCATCCTTCGTGTCGGTGGGGCAGCGCGCGAGGGGGCTTCGCCTCCGAACGCACGATTGCACCGACTCGCCGGTGCCGCCATCTTCCGACAGCGGCGGGGGCCGTCCGCACCCGACACGAGGGACATTGGTCGAGGCAAACCTCTCTTTATTCGGCGGGGCGGCGCGCCGGCGCGCCACGCGCCCCGGACCGGGCGGCGTCGTGCAGCGCCAGTGCGGCGCGGCGCGCCACGGGGCCCGGGCCCGGACCGCCGTCGGCGACGGGTGCGTCGTCGATGGCCGTGATGGCGGTGACCCCCGCGAACGCGCTCACCGTGAAAACCTCCGTGGCCGCGCGCCACTCGTCTCGGGTCGCGGCGCGTTCCACCACCTCGGGCATGCGCTCGCGCAGCACGTCGCGGCCGACGCCCGGGAGGATTCCCCGCACCGGCGCGGTCATGACCTCGCCGTCCACCACGGCGAACGCGGCGGCGTGGATGCCCTCGCCCAGCCGCCCGGCGGCGTCCAGCAGCAACGCCGTGCCCACCCCGGACGCGCGCATCGTCCGCTGGGCGTGCGCGAGGTGTGCGCGGCTGGCGGTCTTGTGCTCGGCGAACCAGAACGACGGCATCCAGCCCCCCGGAACGGTGAGGGCCGTGGACAGGGCGGGGGCGGGAGAGGCGGGGAGCGCGTCGGCCACCTCGACCCACCGCAGGCCGGCGGCGCTCACGCACACGCGCACCCGCAGGGGGCCGGGGCCCGCGCCGGCCAGCGCCGCGTCCACGTCGGCGTCGACGGCCCCCGCGTCGAACCCCGCGTAGCCCAGGGCGGCGGCAGAGCGCCGCAGGCGGGCCATGTGCCGTTCGCGCTGCCACACGCGGCCACCGCAGGCGCGCATCGTCTCGATCAGGGCGTCGCCCGCCCGCGCAAGGGCGTCGTCCGGCGGCACGACCGCGGCGCCCTCGGCCATCTCACGGCCGTTGACGAGGGTGCGCCTCACGCCCCGATCGCCTCCAGGAAAGGGCGGGCCTTGGCCATCGCCTCGGCGTGCTCCGCGGCGGGGTCCGAGTCCCACGTCACCGCGCCGCCGCACCAGTAGCGGGTCTCGTCGCCCGTGAGCCACGCGGTGCGGATGAGAATGGAGGCGTCCAGCTCGCCGTCGGGCGTCGCCACCATCACGCTGCCGAACGCGGGTCCCCGGCTGACGGGCTCGAGGTCGCGGATCACCTCCATGGCGCGCACCTTCGGGCAGCCGGTGACGGAGCCTCCGGGGAACAGCGCCCACACGAGGTCGGCCGCGGTCGTGCCGTCCGCGACGTCCGCCCTCACCGTGCTCACCATGTGGTCCACGTATCCGGTCTCCAGTGGCGCCATCAGCGCGGGCACGCGCACCGACCCCGTGCGGGCCACGCGGCCCAGGTCGTTGCGCACCAGGTCCACGATCATGACGTGCTCCGCGGCGTCCTTGCGGCTGGCCGCGAGCTCGGCGAACCGGCCCGCCCCGATCGTGCCCTTGATGGGCTGGCTCTGGGCGACGCCGCCCGCCACGCGCGCCAGGCGTTCCGGGCTGGCGCTGACCAGCGTCCCCTCGCCCAGGCCCAGGAAAGCCCTCAGCGGGGGTCGGCCCGCCGCGTCCCACAGGCCCCGCGCGAACGCTGCGGGCTCCCGGCGGCCGGGAGCCGTCAGCCGCTGCGCCAGGTTCACCTGGTAGCAGTCGCCGGCCGCGATCAGGTCGCGGATCGCCTCGACGCGGGCCATGTAGGCGTCGCGCGGGAGCGACGTGGTCCAGCGCCCCGCGGGCGGTGCGTAGGCATCGGGCGGGACGGTCAGCGAACCCATGCCGCGGCACCCGCGATCGACGCTGCGCACGGCCACGCCGTCCGGACCGTACTCGGCGACCGTGGCGTAGCGGGCGAGCCAGGCGCGCGGCGGGCCGCCGGGGTCGGGGCGGCACGCGGGCAGCATCTCGATAGCGGCCCCGAGGTCGTACGACAGCAGTCCCACCCACCAGCCGCCGGGCCCGCCGCCGACGAGCGGGATGCGCTCCAGGGCCTCCCACACGGCGCGGCCCGACACCACCTCGACGGGGTCGGCGGCCACCACAACGCGGCTTCCGGCGCACGCCATGACGGGGTAACGTCGGTGTAGCAGCCGCCCCAGGAGCCCCTCGGGGTCGGCCGGAAGCCCGCCGGACCATTCCGAACGTGTGAAGATGGCGGGCGACGAAATCGAGGCGTGCCGCGCCGTCGGGTGCTCGCCCACCGGCCCACGCTAACAGTGCGCACGAAAAAAGGCGGAGCATGGTCCAACAGATCTCCTTCCAGGCAACCCACTTCGGCGTGCAGCCCGTCGAGGTCGACATGGAGGCGCTGCGCGAGCAGATGGGGCCCGACGCGGCGCCCCCGGATCTCGAGGACCTGCCCGTCGCCGCGCTCATCTTCAACGGCGGGGCGCAGCTGGCCCTCAACGTCGCCGTCTCGCGGCAGGCCGCCGAGGGCGTGATGAACGCGTTCACGCAGGCCGAGGGCTCGCGCGGCAACATCCCGAAGATCGACTGGCAGCCCGTCCCGGCGTTCCTGCCGGGCCTGTCGCTGGTGCTGTCGCCGGCGCTGGTCTCGCTGGAGGTCACCCCGCCGCACCAGGGCCCGGAGGGCATCGTGCCGTTCTGGGCGCTCACCGTGGTGGACCCCGAGGGCAGCCAGGTGCAGGTCCAGTTCAGCGACGCCATGAGCGTCCAGGTGGTGCGCGCGCTGGCCCAGGTCGCCCACGGCGAGCTGGACGCGGGCGACGACGAGGACGACGACGAGGACTGATCCCCGGTCCTGCGGCGGGCACCGGCACGTCCGGTCGCCCGCCGCGAAGCGGGGTCGTGGGCGCGCGCGGGTCCCGCGCTCAGAGCGCCCTTCGAGGAGCACGCGACGCGCGTCTGCGGGGGGCCATCACGTCCGTGGCACCGCCCGTCGCCGCTGAGCGCCGGGGTGGCGCGCGGCGCGGCTCGCCGGGCGCTGTCCCGGCTGTCGCGGCCCGGCATCACCCTGCGGTCGCGGCGAGCGGGGGCCGCCCGTCAACCCACGCCGGCGATGCACCCCGGCAGAAAACCAATAAACCAAAAGACATTGTGGTATTTTACCCGTCCCGGTGGCGGCACGCGCCGGGGCACGCATTCGTCATCGAACCCGGAGATCCGCACCGCAATGAGCAGCCGCGCCGACTGGAGGGACCGGCTCAACCCGCAGATGGAGCCGGGCCTCGCCGAGGAGATCGACGTGTTCGAGGCGCAGCTGGAGCTGCGCCAGCAGGACCGCATCGACGAGCGGGTGTTCGCCGAGACGCGCCTGCGCCGCGGCGCGTACGGCCAGCGCTACGACAACGGCCTGCGTCACGACGGCACGGGGCAGAAGCAGTTGCCGTACCCGGCCGGGCGCCTGACCAAGGGCCCCGAGACCATGTGGGACGCGCCGGGCATGCTGCGCATCAAGCTGCCGTACGGCGGCATCACACCCGATCAGCTCGACGTCATCGCCGAGTCCGCCGAGGAGCACTCGGACGGCATCCTGCACATCACCACGCGGCAGGACGTGCAGCTGCACTTCGTGCACCTGGAGGACACGGTCACGGTCATGCGCCGCATCGGGGCGGTCGGCATCACGACGCGCGAGGCGTGCGGCAACGGCGTGCGCAACATCACCGGCTGCCCGGTGGCCGGCGTGTGCCACACCGAGGCGTTCGACGTGACGCCCTATGCCGACGCGATGTTCCGGTTCCTGCTGGGCCACCCCGACTGCCAGGACTTCGGGCGCAAGTTCAAGATCGCGTTCTCGGGCTGCGCCGGCGAGGCGTGCGGCCTGGTGATGATGCACGACTTCGGCGCCATCGCGCAGGTCCGCGACGGCGTGCGCGGCTTCTCCCTGTGGGTGGGGGGAGGCCTGGGCACCACGCCGCAGCAGGCGAAGCTCCTGTACGACTGGGTGCCCGCGTCCGACCTGCTGCCGGTCGCGCAGGCCGTGGGCCGCGTGTTCGGCCGCCTGGGCGAGAAGAAGAACCGAAACCGCGCCCGCATCAAGTTCCTCATCACGAAACTGGGCGTCGACGAGTTCCGCGGCCTGGTGGACGCGGAGCGCGCGATCCTGCCGCACGACGACCGCTGGACGAGCTTCCTGCCCGGGGCCGAGGCGTGGGCCGACAACCCCCGCAAGGCGCCGGCGCCGCGGGACCCCTCCGCCGAGCTGCCCGAGGGGTACGCGGAGTGGGCCCGCACGAACGTGCAGGCCCAGCGCCAGGCGGGCTACTCGGTGGCCACTGTCGCGCTGCCCCTCGGCGACCTGACGTCCGAGCAGGCCCGCGGCCTCAGCGACATCGCGCGCCTTCACGTGGGGGACAACATCCGCACCACGGTCGAGCAGAACGTCGTGCTCCGCTACGTGCCCGACGCCGAGCTGCCCGCCCTGTACCAGGCGCTGGCGGGCATCGGCCTCGCGTCGGCCGGCGCGGGCACGATCCTCGACATCACGGCGTGCCCGGGCACCGACACGTGCAAGCTGGGCATCTCGTCGTCGCGCGGTCTGGCGGGCGAGCTGCGCACGCGGCTGGCCGCGGCGTCGTACATCGGCGACGCGTCCATCGAGGGCCTGCGCATCAAGGTGTCCGGCTGCTTCAACAGCTGCGGCCAGCACCACGTCGCCGACATCGGGTTCTTCGGCAACAACCGCAAGATCAACGGCTACTCCGTGCCGCACTTCCAGGTGGTGCTGGGCGGACGCTGGCGCGAGAACGCGGGCTCGTACGGCATGCCCGTGGGCGCCATCCCGTCCAAGCGCATCCCGGAGGTGGTGGAGAAGATCACCACGACGTTCGCCTCCGAGCGCCACGAAGGCGAGACGTTCCAGGACTGGATCGCCCGCCTGGGCAAGAAGGAGATCGGGGTGCTGCTGGCCGACCTCAAGGCCATTCCCGGCTACGACGAGGACCGCAGCTTCTATGTCGACTGGGCCGACGCGCGGGAGTACTCGGTGGGCGACATCGGCGTCGGCGAGTGCGCCGGGGAGGTGATCTCGCGCACGGAGCTGTTCCTCACCGAGGCCGAGGGCACGGCGTTCGACGCCCAGGTGGCGCTGGAGGACGGCGACCTGGCCCGGGCCGACGACCTGTCGTACCGTGCCATGCTGCAGGCGGCGTGGGCGCTGGTGCGCACCGAGCAGTTCGACGCGTCCGGCGACCCCGACGACGTGGTGCGCGAGTTCAAGCAGCGTTTCTACGACACCGAACGCTTCTTCGACCGCTTCTCGGGCGGCAAGTTCGCCCGGCCACTGTTCGTCCGGCACGCCGAGGGCGCCCCGTCCGACCCGGACGCCGAGCAGGTCCGCATCCTGGCCGACGAGACCCAGTTGTTCATCGACGCGGTCCACCAGTACGAGATCCGACAGGCCGGCGCCACCGGCGCGTCCGTCTAGAGAGCGCGAGGAGACACTTCCATGAGCGATTTCCCTGCGCGCATCAGCGCGAAGTTCTTCTTGCGGGACGGCGGCGACGTGGACGCGCCCGCGCTGATCCCCGTGTTCCACGAGTGGATCCGTCGGGGAGGGGTGGTCAGCGGCCTCGTGATCGACGTGGCCGACTACCACCACGTGCCCGACGGGCCCGGCGTCATGCTCATCGGCCACGAGTGGGACCGGGCCGTGGACTTCACCGGCGGTCGCGCCGGGGTGTTGTCGGTGAGCAAGCGCGACCTCGACGGGTCGCTGTCCGAGCGGGTGGCCGCCGTTGTGGCCGACGCGTTGGCCGCGGCGTCGGCCCTCGCGGGCGAGCCGTCCGTGCCATGGGCGCGGGTGGGCCTGGACGAGGTCGAGGTGACCATCCTGGACCGCCTGTTCGCGCCCAACACCCCGGAGTCCCTCGAGGCCATCGGCCCCGAGATCGCCGCCGCCCTGGCTCCCCTCAACGATGGAGCCGGGCCCGGCCTGGAGCAGGTGGGCGACACCCGCCGCCCGTTCAAGGTGCGGGCCTCCCTCGCGGGCGCGCCCGACCTCGCCGCCGCCCTCGAGGGGCTGCGGGCGTCGGCCGTGGCGTAGCCACGCCGGCGTGCCCGCGGGGGCGGGCACGCCGGAACGGGGTCACGCCGCGGCCGCCCCGCCCAGCAGCAGATAGATCACGCCGGTCACCGGGCCGTGCGTGGCGGCGACGCGCGGGCGGTGGCGCAGCCACCGGCCGACGCTGCCGGCGGTGGCCGCCACCAGGACGTCGCCCGCCAGGCCGATGACCACGAACACGGCGCCCAGCACGCCCACCTGGACCGGGATCGGGCCCGCGCCGGCGTGGATGAACTGCGGAAAGAACGCCAGGAAGAACACGGCGACCTTCGGGTTCGTGACGCCCACGACGAAGCCGTCCCACAGGCCCCTGCGAGCCCCCGCCGGGGCGGGGGTCCCGGCGTCGACGGCCAGCGCGTCGCGCGAGCGGAACGCCCTCGCGGCGAGGTACACGAGGTACGCGGCACCCGCGTAGCGGACCACCGACAGCGCGGTCGCGGACGACGCCACGACGGCCGTCAGCCCCAGCGCCGTCGCGGCGACGAACACCAGGGACGCGAGCTCCACGCCGACGGCGGCGGCCAGCGCGTCGCGGCGGCCCCGGCCGATGCCGCGGGCCAGCAGGAACAGCATGCCGGGACCCGGCATGGCCACCAGCAGCGCGGTGGCGAGCGCGAACGACACGAGGGTGGTGAACGTGGGCATCGGGGCGACCTCCAGCGGCCCGCGGCCGGTGGGCGCGCGGGTCTCGGCAGCGGATCGTCGGATCCGCACGGAATCAACATGGGCGCCGGCTCGTGCGGCCGGGTCCATCTCGGCGCCGTGCGGGTGACCTCCCCACGGGTCCCTCTACTCGTCGTCTCCGTGCACCTCACGCCGCGACGACGTCAAAGCGGCGGGCCACCGCGATGCGGCGGCGCGTGCGTCCGTCATTCCCCATCGGCCGCGGCGGGCCCTTCTTGAGCGGTGCGGGCGACGGGCCCGGGGGCCGCGCGGGGGGCGACGCACGCGGGGCGGGTCTTCGCCCGGGCGGGGGGCGGCACGCCGCCCCCCGCCCGTTGCTACGCGGCGACCGCCTGCAGGCTCTCGATGCGCTCGAGGCGCGCCACGGCGGCGCGCAGGATCTGCGGGGCCTCCGTGAACACGTCGCGGCCGGACTCGATCACCTCGAAACGCGTCCGGCGCGACCACGCGGCGATCTCGCGCTGCTGTGCGGGCGGCGCCGCCCTGTCGTGCGCGCCCGCGATCACGATGGTCGGGGCCGACAACTGCGCCAGCGCGCCGCGCCAGTCGGGACGGCATCCCAGCGCCTCGGTGGCCAGCGCCCACCCCTCGCGCTCGCGCTCGCGCAACGCGCCGGCGACGCGCTCCCAGCGCTCACGCCCCTCGGGCGTCTCGGAGCGGGGCGACAGGCCGGTCAGCACGAGGCCGGCGACGATGCCGGGGTGGCCGAGGGCCACCGCGAGCGCCGCCGCGGCGCCGAGGCCCTGGCCGACGAGGATGGCGTTACCGCCGTGGGCGGAGACCACACGGGCGGCGTCCGAGGCGATGTCATCGATGCTCCACGGGCCGTGAGGCGTGGGTGACTCGCCGTGACCGCGCAGGTCGGGCGCGACCACGTGCCGGCCGCCGCGGGTCAGCGGTCCCAGCGCCTTCATGGTGCGCGTTCCGTCGGCCGTGAGGTCGTGCAGACCGACCACGAGGATCCCTCCGCCCTTTTCGTGGACGTGAAGGTCGATGGCGGGTGGCAGTGAGGGCATTCGTGCGGAACCTCACAAATAGGTGGTGAGCAGGTTATTTACCGGTGAAGGATATGGACGAGGCGAGCGGCTGTCAAACACCCAGCCCCCGCTGCGCCCCGCGGCCCCCGTTAGGCTCCGCCCATGACTCCTCCGGTGCTGTTCCTCCACCCGTTCCCCTTCGACTCGGGCTTCTGGGCCCCCGTCGTCGCCCGCATGCGCGACGCCCCGACTGGCGTGCTCGACGCGCCCGGCTTCGGGGGCCGGCCGATGCCCGTGGGCTGGAGCATCGCCGACTGGGCCGAGGACGCCGCCGAGCGCATCGCCGCCGGCCCCAGCGGCACGGCGGTGGTGTGCGGGCTGTCCATGGGCGGCTACGCGGCGCTGGCCCTCGCGGCCGGACATCCCTCCGTGCTGGCGGGGCTGGTGCTGGCCGACACCAAGGCCGGCGCGGACGACGAGAAGGCGCGCGCGGGCCGCGACGCCGGCATCGAGAAGGTGACGGGCGGCGAGATGGCGGCGTGGCTCGACGACCTGATGCCAAAGCTCGTGTCTCCGGCCGCCGGGGACGACGTGCGGGCGGACCTGCGGGCACAGGCGGCGCGACAGGACCCGTCGTGCGTCGCGGAGGCGCTGCGGGCGCTGCGGGACCGTCCCGACCGGACGGGCGACCTCGCGCGCATCGCGGTGCCCACGCTGGTGGTGGTGGGCGAGGACGACGGGGTCACCCCGCCCGCCGCGGCGCGGGCGTTGCACGACGGCATCGACGGATCGCGGCTCGAGACCATCCCCGGCGCCGGGCACCTGTCGGCCGCCGAGCGCCCCGACGAGTTCGCGTCGCTCGTCGCGGAGTTCGCCGAGGGCATCGGGTGAGCGGCCGCGACGCGTCCGACCTCGGCGCGGTGTGGGTGGTCATCCCCACGTATAACGAGGCGGAGAACATCCAGGCCATGCTGGCCGCGCTCGCCGGCGTGTTCGAGCGCAGCGGCATGGACGGCCACGTGCTGGTGGTGGACGACGGCTCGCCCGACGGCACCGCCCGGCTGGCCGGGGCGGTGGCGGAACGCGACCCGCGGGTGAGCGTGCTCGAGCGGGCCCGCAAGGAGGGCATCGGCCCGGCGTACCGCGCGGGCTTCGGCGTGGCCCTGGGCCAGGGCGCCGACCGGGTGGTCGAGATGGACTGCGACTTCTCCCACGACCCCGAGTCGCTGCCGCGCCTGGTGGCGGCCACCCGCGACGCCGACCTGGCGCTGGGCAGCCGCTACGTGCCGGGGGGCGGGGTCACGCGCTGGGGGCTCGTGCGCCGGCTGATCTCCCGCGGGGGCGGGCTGTACGCCAAGTTCGTGCTGGGCATCCCCGTCGAGGACCTCACGGGCGGGTTCAAGTGCTTTCGCCGCGCGGTGCTGGAGGCCGTCCCGCTGGACGAGGTGGACGCCGCGGGCTACGGCTTCCAGGTGGAGATGACGTATCGCGCGTGGCTGGCCGGCTTCCGCATCGTGGAGGTGCCGATCACGTTCTCCGAGCGCGAGCGGGGCTCGTCGAAGATGAGCCGCCGCATCGTGCTGGAGGCGGCCACGCTGGTGCCGCGCCTGCGCTGGCGCCTTGGGCGCGGCCGGCGCGGGGGTGCGGTGGGCAGGGCCTGAGGCCCATCAGCCGCCCCGCCGGGCGGCCAGGGCCGGGCTGTGGGGATCGAGCTCGGCGACCCGCGCCCACGCGGCCCGCGACGCCGATGCGTCGCCGGGCAGCGCCTGCGCCAGCGACTGCCACGATGCGGGGTTGTCGGGCTGCACGCGGGTCGCCTCGCGGAACGCGTTCAGGGCACCCCGCCGGTCACCGGCCGCCGCCAGCGCCTGGCCCTTGAGCTGCGCGGGCTCGATCGCCAGCGGGTTGAGCGACGCGGCGCGGGACGCCAGCCGGTACGCCCCGCCCGGGTCGCCGCGCACGTACAGGGCGTCCTGGCCGTCGACCAGCGCGTGCTCGGCCAGATAGGGCAGCCACGCCGCGGCCGCCACCGCCACGACCCCCACGGCGAGCGCCGCGGCGCGCGCCGGCTCCCCCGCGACCCGCCGCCGGGTCGCCGCCCGCGGGCCACCCGCGATCAGGCCGATCGCCACCCCGACGGGAACGGCGACGGCCGGCCACGACATCACCCAGTCGGCCTGCGCCTGCGCGAACGCCGCCAGCGGCACCGCGGCCAGCGCGGAGGGGACGCGGCGTCGCACCAGCGCCCACCCGGCGAGGCCCCACACAAGCGCCAGCAGCGCGACGCCGACGGTGCCGAGCGCGGACGCGGCCTCGGGCCACATGCCGTGCGGGTCGCGCGTCTGCACGAGGCCGTTGCCGGTCGCGCGCGTGCGCAGTTCGATCACCGGGAACGATCCCGCGCCGTTGCCCGCCACGGGCGCCAGGCGCCACCCGCGCCCCGCCTCGCACCACCACGGCCCGCGCTGGTTGCCCTCCAGGCTCGTGACGCGGTCGACATTACCCCCGATTCCCGTGGGCCGGCAGTCGCGCACGTCCGACCCCGTCAGCAGCACGCCCAGCGGCATGACGGCCATCACGAGCGCCGCCGCCAGGCACGCGCCGCGGACGCCGCGGGCGCGCGGCTCCCACCGGGACACCCGCTCCTCGGCGGCGGGCGCGGCACGCGCGGCGAGGGCGCAGCCGGCCAGCAGCAGCAGCCCGAACACGGCCCCCGCGGCGCGGCGATCCTCCAGCGGCAGGTTGTCGGTGGTGAGCGCGTGGGCGGTCAGGCCGTACGCCACCGCCGGGGCCGCCGCCACCGCCCCCACNNACGGCCAGTCGGGCCACCGCGCGGCGCGTCCTCGGCGTGCCCCACAACGTGAAGGCCACGGCGACACCCGCGGCGGCGAGGCCGCCGCGCGACAGCGTCAGTGGCACGCACGCCAGCGCCAGAACCGCGACCACGGCCATCGCCCGCCCGCGCCACGCCCGCGCGGCGCCGCCGGTCAGGGCGCCCGGGAGGGCCATGGCGGCCACGAGCGCCAGCACGGTGGGGTGCCCGATGGGCGCGTTCAGGCGGGCCGTCGACGCGTCTCCCAGCACCGTGGGAACCACGACAGAGGCGGCCGCCCAGGCCAGCGGCGCGGCGGCGG
>JAGQUM010000009.1 GCA_020438485.1 Thermoleophilia bacterium
GCTGCTGCACGACTTCGACTGGGAGCGTCACCCCACGCTGGAGCGGCACCCGCAGGACGGCGCGCCGGTGCTGGAGGGCCTCGGCTACCCGCCGTGGTTTCGCAGGGCGATCCTCAGCCACGCCGACCACACGGGGGTGGCGCGCGAGACGCCCCTGGAGCGGCACCTGCACGCCTGCGACGAGCTGTCGGGCTTCGTCCACGCGTGCGCCCTGATGCGCCCCACGGGCCTGGACGGCATGGAGCCGCGCTCGGTGCGCAGGAAGATGAAGGACAAGCGGTTCGCGGCGAACGTCAGCCGCGAGGACATCACGCGCGGCGCGGAAGAGATCGGAACGGACCTCGACGACCACATCGCGTTCGTCATCGCGGCGCTCGCCCGGCACGCGGCCGAACTGGGCCTGCCGGGGTGAGGCCGCGCCGCGGCCGCGCGGCGCGCGGCGGTGGCCGCGGCCACCGCCGCCCACACGGACCTCAGCGGCGGTTGAGTCCCTCGGTGGTCGCGGCGCCCACGACGGCGTCGGCGACCGCGCCCGCGTGCCCGTCCGCCAGCGGCGAGCCGCCCGCGACGCCGGCCGCGGCGTCCAGCACGGCGGGCGTCACCTTGGTCGCCCGGCAGTCCAGCAGCCCGCGCAGGATGCCCGGCGCGGCCGCCACGTCGTCGCCACCGCCGGCCTTCGCGGCCTCCTCCTGAGTCAACACGGGGATGTCGAGGCGCGACTCGAGGCCGGTCTTCACGGCGGCCATCCGGTCGGGGGCCATGTCGTGCAGGTACACGGCCGCGAAGACCGAGCTGCAGAGCGCGACGGTGTTGACGATCTCGTCGACGTCCTTCGCGTCGACCGGCAGCGGGAACGCGTCGATGCCGGCCAGCGACCGCATGGCGAACGCCTTGGCCTCGCCGGCGGGCAGCGCGGCCTCGGCGCCGATGTCGCCCAAGTCCATGACGCGGGACCCGTCGGTGACCACCATCACGGAGTTGCCCTTGATCGTGTAGTCCCAGGCCTGGTCGAAGTCGTCGTGGATGGCCATGCACACGCGGGCGACGCCCGGGGTGTACGCCATCGCCAGGTCGTCGCGCGTCGTCAGTGACGTGCGGCTGCGCATGTCGAGCACGCCGCCGCGGTGCCCGTCGAGCGCCCGGCCCTCGGGGTCCACCGTCACGCCCTCCACGCCGGCCACGGCGTCGACGACCCGCTGCGGGTCCGCGGCGGTGACGGTGTAGTCGCGCACCATGCGCTTCTCGTTGTAACTGGCCACGCTCGTGTTGCCCACGCGCCCGCCGGCACCCTCGATGGCCTGTACCACGGCGCCGAACACGCCGGGCGCGTTCGGCGAGACGGCGCGGACGACAAGGCTCTGGGATTCGGGCATGGCTACCTCTTGGGGACGGTTTCCCGGGGTCGGCCCCCGATCTTAGGGAACGCGTCCTCGTGGGCGCCTGCCGACGGTGGGGCGTTCATCCACCCGTGCGAGGGACCCTCGACCCCCGACGTGTCCCTACCGGTCGTCTGACGGGTCGTCGTGTCGCACGCGGCGGGCGACGCCGGCTCCGATGCCCCCCAGCACGAGCACGCCCGCCAGCCCCGAGAGCGCCACGAACGCCGTGGGCACGCGGTCGCCCGGCGTGGCGACCGGGGGCGACGGCAACTCGGACGACGCGATGGCGGGCGCGGTCCGCGGGGCGGCGGCGGGAGCCGCGGCGGCCTTGCCCGCGGCGGGCCGCGCGCCGGGCGCGGACGGCGTGGAAGACGTGGACGGCGTGCGCTGGGCCGGCGTCCGCAGGGGCTCGGGGCGGGACGTGACCGGCTGCACCGGGGACGGGGCGCCGCGCCGGTGGATGCCCGTGACCAACTCGCTCTGCCGGGCTCGGATGGCGTCGGCCGTGGCGCCGTAGCTGGCGCTGCGGGTGTGGTACGCGATCCTGAGTGCGCCGTTGAGGTCCTCGAGCGAGTAGGCGCCGTCGATGCGGCCGTCGGCGCGGTAGTCGGCGATCACCTGGGCGGGGGACGCGACGACGCAGGGCGCGGCGACGAGCGACGCGAGCGCGGCCAGGGCGGTTGTGCGAAGACGTGTGGGCATCAAGGAATCGCGCACGCCATCGGCGCGTGGGCCCGGGAACTCGAGCCCGTGCGCGTGCAGGCATGCGTTTCCCCCATCCTACGCCGGTCGCCGGTCGGTCGGGGTTCGGTTTGGGTCAAGCTTGTACGGTGTACCCGTGAGGGTTCTGGTCACCGGCGCCACGGGCTTCGTGGGGCACCACCTGGTGCGCGAGCTCCGTACGCGCGGAGCTCGCGTGCACGCGCTCGTGCGCGATCCCGCCGTCGAGCCCGTGCCGGACGGGGCGCAGGCTCACGCCGCCGACGTCCGGGACCCCGCCGCGGTCGCGGCCGTCGTCGCGACCGTCGCCCCCGAGGGCATCGCCCACCTCGCGGGGGCCGCGTCGGTGGGGGAGTCGTTCGGCCGTCCTCTCGCGACGTGGGACGTCAACCTCAATGGGACGCTGGCCGTGCTGGAGGCTGCCCGCGCCGCGGCCCGTCCCCCCCGGGTGCTGGTGGTGACCAGCGGCGAGGTCTACGGCAGGGTGCCGCTGGAGGACCTGCCCGTCACCCACGAGACGCCGCTGCGGCCCGTGTCGCCCTACGGGGCGTCGAAGGCCGCGGCGGACCTCGCCGCCTTCCAGTACCACGACGGGTACGGGCTCGACGTTATGAGGGTGCGCTCGTTCAACCACTTCGGCCCCAACCAGGACCCCCGGTTCGTCATCCCCAGCATCGCGAAACAGCTTGCCGAGGCGGAGCGCGAGGGGGGCGACGGCCCGGTGGAGCTCCACGTCGGCAACGTGGAGACCCGGCGCGACTTCACGGATGTCCGCGACGTCGTGCGCGCCTACGCGTTGCTGCTGGAGCGCGGGCGGCCCGGCGAGCCGTACCTGGTCTGCACGGGTCGTTCGCTGTCGATCCGCGAGGTGATCGACGGCCTTGCCGCGCTGTGCACGCGCGAGGTGCGGGTGATGAGCGACCCCGGGCTGCGCCGCAGCGGCGAGCAGAGCGACCTATATGGTTCACCGGAACGCGTCCGTTCCGACACCGGCTGGACGCCCACCATCGCGCTCGAGCAAACGCTCGCCGACACGCTGGAGTGGTGGCGCGCACGACCCGACACGGAGACATGAATGGCATCGGCGTTGATCACCGGGATCACCGGGCAGGACGGCTCGTACCTCGCCGAGCTGCTGCTGGGCAAGGGGTACGAGGTCTGGGGCATGGTGCGCAGGGCGTCGACCGAGTCATACGAGCGGATCGAGCACATCCGCGATGACATCCGGTTCGTCCAGGGTGACCTGCTGGACCAGCCCTCGCTGACGGCCGCGCTGCAGGCGGCGGAGCCGGATGAGGTCTACAACCTGGCCGCCCAGTCGTTCGTGCCCACCTCGTGGCAGCAGCCGGTCCTGACGGCGGAGTTCACGGCGGTGGGCGTGACGCGGATGCTGGAGGCGATACGCCAGGTGAACCCGCGGATCCGCGTCTACCAGGCGTCGTCCAGCGAGATGTACGGCAAGGTCCGCGAGACGCCGCAGACCGAGCTGACGCCCCTTTATCCGCGCAGCCCGTACGGCGTGGCGAAGTGCTACGGCCACTACATCACGGTGAACTACCGCGAGAGCTACGACATGCACTGCTCGTCGGGGATCCTGTTCAACCACGAGTCGCCGCGTCGCGGCCTCGAGTTCGTCACCCGCAAGGTCACGGACGGGGTGGCCCGCATCACGCTGGGCCTCGCGACGGAACTGCGCCTGGGGAACCTCGATGCCAAGCGCGACTGGGGTTTCGCGGGCGACTACGTGCGCGCCATGTGGCTGATGCTGCAGCAGGACGAGCCGGACGACTACGTGGTGGCCACCGGCGAGACGCACACCGTCGGGCGCCTGGTGGACCTGGCGTTCGCCCGCGTGGGCCTCGACCCGAAGGACCACGTCGTGCTGGACCCCGCCTTCGTGCGTCCTGCCGAGGTCGACCTGCTGGTGGGCGACCCCGCGAAGGCCAGGCGGGTGCTCGGGTGGGAGCCCGAGGTGGACTTCGAGCAGCTGGTGAACATGATGGTGGACGCCGACGTGGAACGGCTTTCCGGCCGGCCGGCGGCGGCCTGAGCCCCCGACCGCCGGTGGTGACCGAGCCGGGCGGAGCCGGGACCGTCCCGCCCGCCGGAGAGGCCCGTCGGCTGGTCTCGCGGGCCATGGGAGTGCCCGGCGCAGCATGGGTCGTGTCGGGCCTCGCCTACCTCGCCTACACGCTGTACGTGTTCTGGCCCGTGCCGACGGCGCCGGGGCGGTGGCTCATCGGTGGTCCCGGGGACGCGACCGGTGAGCTCGCCCTCACCTACTACCGCGACGCGGCGGGCGCGTGGCCGCTCTCCGACCAGCTTACGCGCCTGGAGAACTACCCGTTCGGGCTTCCATTGCCGGGTGCGGTCAGCATCGGCCAGCTGGCCGTCGAGGGGCCGCTGCAGCTGATCTCGCTGGCCACCGGCGGGAACGAGGTGCTGGCGTACAACGTGATGATGATGCTCGCGATGGTCGCCACGCCCATGGCGGCCTTCGCGCTGGTGCGGTTCGTGGTCGGCGGCTCCTGGGCGCCGCTGCTGGCGGGGTTCGCGTACGGGTTCGCGCCGTGGCACATCATCCGCGCGGGGGGTCACCTGGCCCTCAGCCACATCGAATGGTTGCCGCTGATCGCCCTCGGGCTGCTGTGGCTGCTGGAGGGCGGCGGCGGCCGTGCCTGGGCCCTCACGGCCGTGGCGGTGGCCATGAACGCGTACACCAACTCGTACTTCACCTTGATGGCGGGGGCGATGCTGGTGGCGTTCGTGTGCGCCGACGCGTTCATCGGGTGGCGCACGCGCGCCGGGCTGGGACCGGTGGTGCGCCGGGTCGGGGGCCTCACGGCGATCCTCACGGTGACGTATCTGCCCCAGGTGCTGTGGCTTGCCACAAAGCGCGGCGCAGTGGACGACAGCCTGGCCGGCACGCGCGGGGCGAGCGACCTCCAGGTGTACGGCGCGCGCTGGTACGATTGGCTCCTGCCCCAGTGGGACCACCCGCTGATGGGGTCCGGGTACCCGGCGTTCCGGGACCGGCATCTGCATCTGTCGAACCACACCGAGAGCACGCTCTACGTCGGCGTCGTCGTGCTTGTGCTGGTCGCCGCGGGCGTCGCCGTGGTCTGGGGGGACCGCCTCGTCACCCGCCGCAGCCGCGCCGCGGTGTTCGCCGGGGCGATGGTGGTGGTCGGCGTGGTCACCGCGCTTCCCGGGCGCGTGTCACTGCTGGGGGTGGGGATCCCCACGCCCCCGGAGTGGATCCACGCGTTGTTCCCTTACTGGAGGGTCTACTCCCGGTTGTACGTCGTCGTCGCCCTGGGGCTCGCCGTGCTGGCGGGCATCGGCATCGCGGCGCTCCTGGCGCGCCGGCGACCGGCGGTGTCCGCGGCGCTCGGCGTGCTCATCGCGGCCGCGCTCGCTTCGGACTTCTCGACCACGAGCACCCGGTGGGACTCCAGGCCCCCGCCGGTATACGGTGTGCTGCGTGGCCAGAGCCCCGGTGCGCGTGTGGAGTACCCGATCGTTTCCGCGTACGACCCCGCGCATTTTCGCTATATCGCGTACACGGAGGCCGCGGGTCGTCCGTTGATGAACGGCGGCAAGCCCGCGTCCTGGCAGGGTGGGTTGGACGGTCGCCTTCAGGACCCGTCTCGGCCCTGGGTGCTGCCGCTGCTGGCGCGGCTGGGCGTGCGGTGGGTGGTGGTGCACGACGACGCGTACCGGGCGCAGGGCGCGGCGCCGCCCCCCCTCCCGGCGGGGGCCCGCGAGGTGTACAGGGACGGCGCGTCGGCGCTGTGGCGTGTGCGGGCGGCAGCTCCGTCGGTGGTCGTCGTGCCCGCCGACAACTGGATGGACGCCGAGCCCCGGCCGGGGGGGTGGAGCCAGTGGCTGGGCTCCCGCGATGGCGCGATGCTCGTGATGAACGACCTCGGTCGCCCCGCGCGCACCACCGTCACGACGACGCTCGGCAGCTTCGCGCGGCCGCGACGGTTCGCGTTCCGTGCGGGCGGCCGCACGATCTGGCGGGGCATCGTCCCCACCAGCCCCACCCGGGTGTCGTTCGCGTTCGTGGCGCCGCCCGGCACCTCCCGCATCGCGATGCAGTCACCGACGGCCCCGACGCGCATCGGGGACGTCACGTCCACGCCGGACCCCCGCACCGTCACCATCCAGATCGGTGCCGTCACGGTTCGCACCCCCGGCCAACCGGCGTTCACGCTGGGATGACCGCGCACCCCGACATCGTCTCCGGCCGGGTCTCGGTGGTGGTGGTGACATACCGCTGCGCAGGGATCGTGGGCCGCACACTCGACTCGCTGCGCGAACAGGCCTGGCCCGACGTCGAGGTTGTCGTCGTGGACAACGCGTCCGACGACGGCACGGTGGCACTGGTCCGCGACCGGCTCCCCGAGGCTGACGTGCACGAACTCGCCCGCAACCTCGGGTTTGCCGAGGCCAACAACGTCGGCGTGGCCGCGTCCAGCGGCGAGTTCGTCTTCATGCTGAACCCCGACGCGTGGGTCGAACCGGACACGATCGGCCGTCTCGTGGACGCGTTGGGCGACCCCGGCGTGGGAGTGGTGGGCGGCACGGTGCGCCACGAGGACGGCAGCGTGCAGGAGCGCGGGAACCTGCTGGACCGCACGGGGTTTCCGCTTCCCCGGCGCGGCGACGTGGCACCGCTGGAGCGTGACACGTTCTACGTCGGCGGGTGCGCCCTGATGCTGCGGCGCTCGGACTGGGACCGGGCCGGAGGCCTCGACGGGCGCCTGTTCATGTTCTGCGAGGAGGTGGATCTGTGCTGGCGGATCCAGCTCCTCGACCGTGACGTTGCCGTAGTGCGTGACGCGGTCGTCTGGCACGTCGGCGGCGCCACGCTGGCCGGGGGCTATGCCAGCGGCGGGCGTCACCGCACATCCGCGCGGCGCATCTACCTGCGCGAGCGCAACACGCTGGCGATGGTGCTCGCGAACGCGCCCGTACGCGCGCTGGGCTGGGTCGCCCTGGGCTGGCTGGGGAACGTCGCCGAGGCCATGGTGTTCCTGGTCCGCGGCGAGTGGCGGATCTCGCTGCAGTACCCGCGCGCGTTGGCGTGGAACGTGGCACATCTGCCGTCCACGCTGGCCCGCCGGCGTCGCGTGGCGGCGTCGCGCGTGCGTCCCCATCGGGCGGTCCGCGGGTGGGCGCGGGGCAGCGCGAAGCTGGCGCTGCTGCGGTCCACAGGCGGTCTGCCCACCACCCGAGGTCGCGGATGAGCATGCTCGGCAAGGTTCCCGGCATGGTGCGCTGGGCGATGGCCGCCGCCGGGGCCATGGTGGTGGCGACGGTGGTGAGCAACGCCGCCAACTACGCGTACAGCTTGGTCATGAGCCGGATGCTGGGCCCGGAGCGGTTCGGGGAGTTCACCGCGCTGCTCGGCGTGCTGATGATCCTGTCGATCGCCACCCAGCTGGTGCAGACGGTGGTGGCGCGCTACGTCACCGAGCTGCGTTCCGGCCGCGACCCCGGCTCCGTCCCGGCCTTCGTCAACCGCCTCGCCCGGGTGATGGCCGTCGTCGGCCTGGCCGCGTTCGTGGTCAGCGTACCCCTCGCCTGGCCCGTGGCCGCCGCGCTGCAGATCGACCACATCGCTCCCGTCGTCGCGACCATGTCCGCGCTGGTCCTGGGTTTCGTCGTGCCCGTCGCCTGGGGGCGCTTCCAGGGCGAGCAGGCGTTCTGGCGGCTGGGCACCAGCATGGTGGTTCTCAATCTGGCGCGGGTGGCGGTGGGCGTCGCGCTCGTCGCCGTGGGGTTCGGGGTGTCGGGCGCGATCGCCGCCACCACCATTGCGACGGTCTTCGTGGCGGCCATGGTTCTGCCCGCGCTGCGCGCCCCGTCGTCGCCCTCGGCCGGTGCGGGCCCCGAACTCGCGACGCTGGCGCGGTTCGCGTTGCCCACGCTCGGCGCCCTCGTGGCGTGGGCCATGCTCACGAACTTCGATGTGGTCATCGTCAAGGCCATGGCCGTCCCGGCGGACGCCGGGTATTACGGGGCGGCGGCCACGGTCGGCAAGATCGCGCTGTTCCTGCCCACCGCCCTTGGGCTGGTGATCCTGCCGAAGGGCGCGGCACGTCATCACGCCGGGGTCGACTCGCGCGGCATCCTGCGCCGCACCGGTCAGGCGCTCGTGGTGGTGAGCGGCGCCCTCACGGCGATCTGCGCGCTGTGGGGCGACCGCGTCGTCCACCTGATGTTCACGTCCGAGTACGCGCCGGCAGCCGACCTGCTGGTGCCGATCGTCGTCGCCATGTCGTGCTTCGCGTTGGCGAACGTGATGCTGTTCTACTACCTCGGGGTGGGGCGGACCACCTTCAGCGTGGTGCTGATCGTGGCGATGGTGTTCCAGATCGCGCTGTTGCTGCTGGTGGCCTCGAGTCCGAAAGAGGCGGCGCTGGTCCAGATGGCCGTCGGCATCGGCATCGTGGCCGCCAACGAGGCCCTCTACGTGCCGCTCCTGCGGCCGCTTCCGAAGGCGCGGCGGGCCGGTGGCTCCGGGGACCCGCCGCCCGCCTAGGCCAGACGGGCCAAGAACACCAGTTGCGACGCCAGCAGCCCGGGCCGAAGGCGCGTGACCGCCATGCCGGGCCGCCCCACGGCGTACGACGCGGGGCCGATGTGTCGCTCGGCCTCCACGCGTAAACCGGCCCGCTCCAGCATCTCCCGCGCCGTCGCCCGGGTAAAGAACCGCAGGTGGGTGTCGTCGAAGATCCCCGTGCGCTCGTAACGCCACACGCCGCGCAGCAGCCGCAGGCGCGCCAGCGCGTACGCGATGTTGGGCAGCGACACGACCACCGACCCGCCGGGCGTCAGCAGGCCGACCAGGTCGCGCAGGACGGCGTCGGGCTCCGGGGTGTGCTCGAGCACGTCGGCCAGAAGGACCTGGTCGTACGGGCCCTTGTCCGCGACGTCGCCCGCGTCGATCAGGGCCCGGACGTCGCCCTCCAGGACGTCCAGCCCCAGCGCGCGCGCCCGCACGCACGAGTCGGGATCGGGTTCGAGCGCCACCACTGAGGCCCCTTTTCGGTCGCGGGCGATCCCCGACAGGTAGCCGCCGGCTGCTCCCACGTCCAGGAGCCGGGCGCCCGGTTGCACCAGGTCGATCAGGGCCTCGTGCGTGCCGTAGCCGCGGCCGGAGCGCAGGCGATAACGGGGCTCGGGCGTCACGGGCAGACCTCTCGGTAGACGTCCGCCGTGCGACGCGCGACCGAGGGCAGGCTGGCGGCGTCGGCGGCGCGGCGGGACGCGTTTCGTAGCCGCGCGTTCGCGGCGGGGGCAAGGGCGTCGGCGATCACGCGGGCCGCGTCATCCGGATCGTGCGCGAACACCGCGCCGGGATCCGGCGCGAGGGATCCGAGCGCGCGCGACACGGCGACCGGCAGGCCGTACGCCAGCGCAAAGCCCATGGGGCCCGACGCGCCCAGCGCCTCGCGATACGGCAGCACCATGAGGTCGGCGGCCGCCAGGTACCCGGCGGCCTCGTCGTCGTCGACGAAGCCTCGCCAGTCGATGCCGCCGACGTCCTCGGCGGAGCGCTGCAGGTCGGCGTACGCGCGTTCGTACTCGGGTGTGCCACCCAGTCGCGGGTGGCGTCCCCCCGCGACCACCAGCGTCGCGTCCGGCAGGCGGCGCCGCACGCCACGCCACGCCTCCAGCAACAGCGGCAGATCCTTGTATCCGGTGACGAAACCGAAGAACAGCGCAACAGGGCCGTTCATTCCCCTGCGGGTGCGCTCGCGGTCGCGGTCGCGTGGGCGCGGGGAGGGCACGAGGAGGGGCACCACCCGGATGCGGTCCGGGTCGATGCCGTACTGGTCCACCAGCCGATCGCGGAACACGTCGCCGTGCACGATGGCGAGGTCGCCCGCCGTGGCTGCCGAGCCGATGAAGTGGCGCAGCGCGGCTCGAATCGCGCGGGGAGGGAGGCGCGAGCCGTTGTGGCGCGCGAACGCAGCGTCGACGTCGGCGAGGTCGGCGACGCCGTGCACCGAGACCACCGTGGCGCACCGGCGGCCGATGCGGCGCACGACGGGCGCGAACAGCGCGGCGCCGGCAGGCCCCCCGTAGAGGAACACCTCGTGCTGGGCGTGGCACACCTGGGGGCGCGTGCGGGTGACCGACCCCGGCGCCAAGGCGAAACGCGGCCCCCCGCTCCAACGGCGCAGCACGGGCACGCCGTCCGCGGCCCACGCGACGCCGGGGGCGGCCGGGTCCGCCTGCGCCACGACCGCCTGGCGCGTGACCCCGGCCTCGGCCAGCGCGGGGATGAGCATGGCGGCGTACGCCGGTACGCCCGGGGACTGCGCGCCCGGAACCGGGTACGGCGTGAGGTGCGCGACGGACGGGGTGGCGGGGGCGGGGCTCATCGGGGGGCGACTCTACATGCACCCCGGATCGCTAGGCTCGGCCCGATGCCCGCGCCCGACACGCACCCCGCGAGGGACGCCTCCCCCGCGCGCGACCGGGTCGACCTCGCGAGGCGCGCGTTGCCGCACGCCGCGGCCGTCGCGCTCTACGCGGCCCTGGCCGTGTGGCTGACGTGGCCGCTGTCCGCGCATCTCGGCGACCACGCGCTGGGCATCGCCGGCGACAACCTCGGCGGAGTCCACACGCTGTACTGGTTCGCGAGGGAGGTGACGTCGGGCCGCTATCCGTGGAGCATGGACATGGCGGCGTGGCCCGGCGGCGGCGTGGTGTTCCACCCGTCGCCGCTGATGGAGCTGCTGTCGGTGCCCATCACCGTCGCGTGGAACCCGGTGGCGGCGTTCAACCTGCTCACACTGGCCAGCTTCACCGCGTGCGGCTACACGGCGTTCCTCCTGTGCCGCCACCTCACGGGGTCGGTTCCCGCGTCGCTCGGCGCCGGTGCGCTGTTCACCGCCAGCGGACCGCACCAGTTCGACCTGCTGTTCAACACGAACGCCGTGTGGGCGCTGCCGTGGCTGTGCCTCGCGTGCCTGCGCTGGCGGGGGCGCCCAGAGCGCTGGTGGGAGGTCGCGCTGGCCGCATCCTGCCTGGCGCTCAGCAACTTCTACTTCGCCGGGTACTACCTGCCCCTGGTGTTCCTGGCGTTCATCCCGTGGCGTCGCTGGCGGGACGTGACGTGGGTGGCCTCCACGGTCGCGGCCGTCGCCACCACGCTGCTGGTGACGGCGCTGGCCTACGTTCCGCCGCTTCTGGCCGCCAGCGACGCCACGCGCGGTCAGCTGCGGGCCACCGCGGCACTGGCCGACTCGCGCCCGCCCACCGAGCTCTTGGCACTCGTCATCGGCTCACCCCTGCACCCCCGCCTGGGTGGCATGTTCGCCGCGTGGGCCGACGGCCTGGATCCCGCACAGGCACCGCTGGCGGGCAGCGCCTACCTGGGCCTCGTGGTGATCGCTCTGGCCGTCCTGGGGGCGCGGCGCGCGGCCCGCAGCGGGCCGTGGCTTGCGCTCGGCGGGGCGGCGCTGGTGCTGATGCTGGGTCCCGAGCTGCTCGTCGCGGGTCACCGGCTCATGCCGCTGCCGTACGCGCTCGTGGACCACATCCCGGTCCTGAACTTCCTGCGCGCGCCGGGCCGCTTCTACTACCTGGTGTCCGTTTGCATGGTCGTGATGGCCGCGTTCGGGCTGATGCGCGTGGCGGGCTGGGCGGCGCGCGCCCCGCGCGGAAGGCGCCTGGCCCCCGTCGCTCCCGTGGCCGCGGTGGCCCTGGTGGCCGCCGCCGGCGTGTACGACAGCCTGTTCCGCGCCCCCGTGCCGCTCACGGCCGTGTCGCCCCCGGCCGCGTACGCGCGATTGAAGGCCCTGCCCGCCGGCACGGTCCTGGCCGAGGCGCCGGGTGGCGGCTTCAACGACTACCAATGGCTGGCCTACCAGTACGCGCACGGCAAGCCCCTGGTGAACGATCCGTCGCCGCGGACGACGTTCACGGAGCCCATCCCCCTGTACCAGAACGCATTCCTACGGTTCACGGTGGCCGGCCCCGACCCGCGCGAGATCGACTCCGACGAGGCCTACGCGAAGGCCCACGGCGGACGCCGCGACCCCGTCCGTGTCGCTGGGGCGAGGGAACTCGGGCGCCAGGGCGTCGGGTACGTGGTGCTGCACGCCCGCACCATCTTCGCGTGGCCGTCGCCCGAGGACCCCGGATACGTGCGGTACCGCCACTACCTCGAACGCTACCTCGGGCCCGCCGCGTACGAGGATCCGGACGTGGCCGTGTTCGCGCTGCCAGGCGGCCCCGGGCCGGCGGCGCTGCGGCACGGGTGACGCCGCCGCGGGGGGCCCGGGGACCGGCCGCGTATGCTGGACGTCCCATGCACGCCCGCACCACGCCCGGGGACGCGCCGGCCCCCGCCGGACAGCCTCCGTTCGCCCCCCGCCTGTCGGTCGTCGTGCCGGCGTTCAACCAGCAGGGCTCGATCCGCGAGAACCTCGGCACCATCGAGCGGCGGCTGGAGACGCTGGGCGTGCCGTTCGAGATCGTGGTGGTGTCCGACGGCTCCGCCGACCGCACGTACGACGAGGCCCGGCGGCACGAGAGCCCGCGCGTGCGGGTGCTGGACTACCACCGCAACCTCGGCAAGGGCTACGCGCTGCGCACGGGGTCGCGCGAGGCGCGCGGCGCGATGATCGCGTGGATCGACTCGGACCTCGACCTCGACCCCGCCGCGCTGCGGGGGTTCGTCGACCTCATGGACGCCGGCGACGTGGACGTGGTCATCGGGTCCAAGCGGCACCCGCAGTCGGTGGTGGACTACCCCGCCAAGCGGCGCGTCTATTCCTGGATGTACCAGCAGCTGGTGCGCGTGCTGTTCAGCCTGGACGTGCGCGACACGCAGGTGGGGATGAAGCTGTTCCGGCGCGAGGTGCTGGACGAGGTGCTGCCGGTGGTGCTGGTCAAGCGCTACGCGTTCGACCTCGAGATGCTGGCCGTCGCGACCCACTTCGGGCACCGCCGCATCGTCGAGGCACCCATCGTCCTGGACTACCAGTTCTCGGGCACCGGGGTGAACTGGCGGGCCATCGCCACCGCGCTCTGGGACACGGCCGCTGTGTTCTACCGGCTGCGGATCCTCGGCTACTACGACCGCAAGCACCGTCTGGCCGCCCGCATCGCGCGGTTCGGGCACCCCGCCGTGCCCTCCCTGACCGTCGTGACCCGCGCGCCAGCGTGGGACGACGCCACCCGCGCCCGCGTGGACGCGCTGGTCGACCGGACGCCCGCGGGCACGAACGTGCGCGTGGTGGTCGACGTCCCGGCGGCCTCGCACGCGTCCGCCGACGGCCTCGTGGTGGCCGCCTCCGGCGGCCCAGGGGGCCTGCTTGACGCCGCCATCGCCGCCACCACGGACGTCGTCGCCATCGTGGACGGCGAGTCCTGGCCCAGCAGCCGCTGGGCCGACGCCGCGCTGCAGGCGTTCGCCGACCCGGGCGTGGGCGCCGTGGTCGGGCCCATCGTGCCCCGCTTCGACGGCGAGATCCTGCGCGACGCGGCCGGCGTGCTCAGCGAGTCGCGCATCGGCGTGGGCGGGGCCCGCACCCGGCACCACGTTGGGGCGCTGGGGGAGGTCGACGAGCACCCCGCGGGGAACCTGTTCATCCGCACGCCCACGCTGCGCAGCGTCGCCGGGGCGGGCGACGCCGAGCTGCTGGACCTCTGCGGCCGGGTCGCGGCCATCGACCAGTCGGTGATCTCCAGCCCCGACGTCGTGGTGACCACCCGCCCCGAGGAGCCGCTGTTCGCCCCGTACCTGGGCCGTCTGTTCGAGATGGGACGCGGTCGCGGCGAGCGGATGCGGCGGGGCGAGCGCGTCCGTCCCCGGCACCTGCTGCCGCCCGCGCTCGTGTGCCTGGTGGCGGTCGCCCCGCTCGCCATGGGCCGCCGCGGCCCCGTGGGCCGCGCCGTGCGGCTGGGGCTCGGCGCGTACGGACTCGTCATCGCGGGCTTCGCGGGCACGCTGATGGTGCTGCACCGGCGGGTCCGGCTGGTGGCCGTCACGGTGGCCGGGGCGGTGGCGTCGCATGTGTCGTTCGGTGCGGGGATCCTCGCGGGGCTGGCCGGCCTCGCCGCCCGCGCCCGCGGGCGCGACGGCATCGGCCGCTGAACAGACCGGGGCACGGCCCGCCGGCCGGGGTCGAGCTGGACGTCGTGATCGTCACGCACGAGTGCGCGGCGCACGCGGCGGCGTGCCTGCGGAGCCTCGGTGCGCAGCGGGCCGACGTGGCACTGTGCGCATGGGTGGTCGACAACGCGTCGGCCGACGGTACGCCGGATGTCGCCGCCGCGCACCCGTGGGCGGCGGTGGAGCGCAACGACGTCAACCGGGGCTTCGCCGCCGCGTGCAACCAGGGTCTGAGGCGCGGCGCGGCGCCGTTCGTGCTGTTTCTCAACCCCGACACCGTCCTTCCGCCGGGTGCCCTGCGCGCGTGCCTGGCCGAGTTGCGCCGCAACCCGGACGTGGCGGCCCTGGGCCCCCGGCTGGTGGACGCGCACGGCCGGTTCGACCCTCGCTGCCGGCGTGGGTTCCCGACGGTGTGGGGAGCCGCCTGCTTTCTCACGGGCCTCGACCGGGTGCTGCCCGATCGCCGTTCGCGGTCGTACACCATGGGGTGGCTGTCCTCGATGCGCGCCACGGACGTGGCGGCGCTGAGCGGTGCGTTCATGCTGTGCCGCCGCGGCGCCGTGGAGCGCGCCGGGGGCTTCGACGAGCGGTTCTTCATGTACGCCGAGGACATCGACCTGTGCGTGCGCCTGTCGGGGGCCGGGGGGCGGGTGCGGTACTGGCCGGGAGTCGACGTGGTCCACGTGGGCGGAGGGTCGGGCCGCAACGCCGCGTCCCGGGCGGCGTTCTTCCGCACGATGGCGCCGCTGATCCGCCGGCACCGGCCGGGCCGCGCGACGCCGCTGGTCGCGGCGGCCGTCGGCGTGGCGGCCGAGGCGATGCTGACGATGGAGCGGATCGCGGCCGCGCGGACGCGAAAGGGGCCCCCGCGGCTGCCCGCCTGAGGTCCACGTCCGCTCCGTGCGCCTGTGGTGCCGTACCGGCATCGCTACGCTTCGGCGCGCTCATTTGTTCCGGCACGCAACCGGAGGTCACTCCATCTCATCCCCACAGCCCATCGCGCGCGCCGTCGTCACGGGTGCCGCGGGTTTCGTCGGCAGCCATCTCGTACGCGCCCTCGCCGAGGGCGGGACCGCCGTGGTCGGGATCGACAACGAGCGCTCGGGTGACTGGGGCCGCGTCGACGTGCCCTGCACCCGCGTGGACGCCGACATCGCCGCGGTCGACGCCGACGGCTTCCGCGACCTGTGCCGGGGCGCCGACGTCGTGTTCCACTTGGCCGCGGAGAAGTACAACTCGTCGAAGTCCACGCCGCAGCGGGTGATCGACGCCAACATCACCGGCACACACCGCCTGTATGAGGGGGCGGCGCGGGCCCGTGTGCCGAAGATCGTGTTCACGTCGTCGCTGTACGCGTACGGGGGCCTGGGACCCGACGCCATGTCCGAGGAGGACATTCCCACGCCGACAACGATGTACGGCGTGTCGAAGGTCGCGGGCGAGGACATGCTGCGCGTCGCACAGCGCGACCACGGCATCGAATGGGCGGTGGCGCGTCTGTTCTTCGTCTACGGCCCGCGCCAGTACGCGGACGGCGGCTACAAGTCGGTCATCCTCACCAACTTCGAGCGGATCGCGCGTGGCGAGGCGCCCGTCGTGTTCGGCGACGGGGAGCAAGCGCTGGACTACGTGTTCGTCGACGACGTGGTGCACGGCCTGCTGGGCATGGCACGGCCGGGCTTCACGGGTATCGTCAACCTCGGCTCCGGAAGGGCGGTGTCGGTCAACGAGCTCACCGCACTGATGATGGACGTCGCGGGCAGCGACGTGGCCCCGGTCACCGGGCCCGCCGACTGGACGGCGGGGACACGACGTGTCGGCGACGTTGCCCTGGCGAAACGGCGGCTCAACTGGAGCGCCGGCACCGACATGCGGTCCGGCCTGGAACGCGTATGGAAATGGATGACGGAGGCCCCCCCCGCGTGAGCATCGATCTGAGCGTCGTCGCGCCCTGCCTCAACGAGGAGGCCAACCTTCCCCTGCTGGTCGACCGGCTGATGGCGGCCTCCGCCGAGGACGGGGTGTCGCTGGAGGTCGTGCTGGTCGACGACGGCAGCACGGACGGCACGTGGGGGGTGATCCAGGAGCTCGAGAAGGCCCACCCCGGCGTGGTGAAGGGCGTGCGCCACTCGCGCAACATGGGCATTCCCGCCGGCTGGCGTTCGGGGACCGACGCCGCGTCGGGTGCGTACGTGGGCTTCATCGACTCCGACCTGCAGAACCCCCCCGAGGAGATGCTCACCCTCCTGCGGCGGCTGCGCGAGTCGAGCTACGACATCGCCCAGGGCACGCGGTCGAGCATCGGGCGCCTCAAGGACTCGCGCCTGGCCTTCTCCCGGGCGCTGAACGTGATCCTCAACACCACGTTCGGGATGCGGGCGACCGACAACAAGTCGGGCTTCGTCGTCGGACCCCGCGGGGTGATGGACGACATCCTCCGCCACCGGGGCAGCTACAACCACTTCCAGACATTCATCGCGGTGTCCGCGGTGTCCAAGGGGTACTCGATCCTGGAGGTCGAGACCCTGTTTCAGAATCGCAACGCCGGCGAGTCGTTCCTCACCACGCGGTCGTGGGCGGTGTCGCGCGAGGCGTTCGCCGACCTGCCGCGGGCGTTCGTCGAGTTCCGGGTGCGTTCGCATCGGCGCCGCCGCGGGGCCCTGGGGCCGATGCGCAACCCCCGCCAGGCCGTCCGGCACCCGTACCGCGGCTGGCGGCGCGTGTGGTTCGAGGCGTTCTTCGCCACCATGCCGGCGCACAAGTGGCTCATCACCCGCCGCGCCCGCGACATCTACCTGGAGCTGCAGGGCTCCCAGTGGTGGGGACGCGACCAGATCGCCGACCTCCAGCTGGCCAAGCTTCAGCGCCTGGTGCAGCACGCGTACGTGCACGTGCCGTACTACCGCCGGGCCATGAACGAGGCGGGCCTGAGCCCCCACGATGTGCGCACGCTCGACGACCTGCGGCGCCTGCCGATGCTGACCAAGGACGACGTGCGGCGGCACCTGCACTTCGACCTGTTCGCCGACACGCACCGCAAGCGCGACATGCACCGCATCTCCACCAGTGGGTCCACGGGCGAGCCGTTCACGTGCTACGCCGACCGGCACCAGCTCGAGGTGCGGTTCGCCACCACGCTGCGCGCCCTCGAGTGGACCGGGTGGCGGTTCGGCGACAAGCAGGCGCGCCTGTAGCATCAGACCCTCGGCATGTCGCGCAGCCAGGTCATTCGCGAGCGGATCGATGCGTTCTTCATGCGGCGGCTGTTCATTCCGGCTTTCGAGATCAGCCCCGAGACGCTCGAGTCGTTCGTGCGCACCATCCGCGAGTACCGCCCCGTGCTGCTCGACGGATACGCCGAGTCGCTGAACTTCCTGGCCACGTACATCCGCCAGGGCGGCGACCCGGGCTTCCAGCCGCGCGGCGTGATGTCCTCGGCTCAGGCCCTGCCCGGCAACATCCGCCAGGTCATCGAGTCGGGCTTCGGCACCGAGGTGTTCGACAAGTACGGCAGCCGCGAGTTCTCGGGCATCGCGTACGAGTGCCGCGAGGGCCACGACCACCACGTGATGGACGAGAGCTACATCGTCGAGCTGCTGGTCGACGGCCGGCCGGCGAAACCCGGCGAGATCGGCGAGATCGTCATCACCGACCTCAACAACTTCTCGGTGCCGCTCATCCGTTACCGCATCGGCGACCTCGCGGCCGCCGTCGACCAGACCCAGCCGTGTCCCTGCGGCCGGGGGCTCAGCCGTATCGGGCGCATCGAGGGACGCACCCAGGCCATCGTTCACTGCGCCGACGGCACATGGCTGCCCGGTTCGTTCTTCGCCCACTTCTTCAAGGAGTACGAGCACATCCTGCGCCACTTCCAGGTTGTGCAGGAGACCAAGGGCGCGTTCACGCTGAAGGTGGTAAAGAACGCCCAGTTCAGCGAGAAGGGCTTCGACGAGATGATGACGGCCCTGCGCGAGTACACCGGCGCGGACACGACCGTCGACGTGGAGTACGTGGACGAGATCCCCCTGGTGCGCACCGGGAAGCGTTCGCCCGTGGTGTCCACCGTGCGCGAGGACTTCCAGCGGGTGGGCGTGCAGGAGACGGATCGGACCACCGCGCGATGAGCGGCCAGACGGCGCTCGTCACCGGCGTCGCCGGGTTCATCGGCAGCGCCACGGCCCGGCGGCTGCTGGACGACGGCTGGCGCGTCGTCGGCGTGGACTGCCTCACGGACTACTACGACGCGGCCCAGAAGCGGGCGAACCTCGCCACGCTGGAGGGGCGCGACGGGTTCGCGTTCCGCCAGGATGACCTCGCCATCACCGACGTCGGCGGCCTCGTGGACGGCGCCGATGCGGTCATTCACCTGGCAGGTCAGCCGGGGGTGCGCGCGTCGTGGGGTGCGAGCTTCGCCCCGTACCTCGAGATGAACGTCCTCGTCACCCAGCGCCTGCTCGAGGCGGCTCGAGTCGCCGGGGTGGACCGCTTCGTCTACGCGTCGAGCAGCTCCGTCTACGGGCGAGCCGAGCGCTACCCCACCCGCGAGACGGACCTGCCCGCGCCCATCAGCCCGTACGGCGTGACCAAGCTGGGCGGCGAGCACCTGGCCCGCCTATACGCCGCCAACTTCGGGGTGCCCACCGTATCGCTGCGCTACTTCACGGTGTTCGGGCCCGGGCAAAGGCCGGACATGGCGATGCACAAGCTCATCCGCAGCGCGCTGATGGGCACCCCGTTCCCGCTCTACGGCGACGGCTCGGCGGTGCGGGACTTCACGTTCATCGGCGACGTCGTGGACGCGAACGTCCGCGCCGCCACGCGGCCCGGTGTGGAGCCCGGCACCGTGCTCAACATCGGGGGCGGCAGCGACGGCATCACCATGCGGGAGGTCATCGATGTCGTCGCGCGCGAGGTCGGAGTGGCCCCGCGGCTGGAGCGCCACAAGGCCATGCCCGGCGACCCGGCCCGCACCGGTGCCGACACCGCCCGCGCCCGCGAGGTTCTCGGGTGGGTGCCGGGCACGGACGTGGTCGAGGGCATCGCGCGGCAGGCCGCGTGGCAGCGGCATCTGCTGTCGGTCACCGCGTGAGCGAGGCCGCGGAGGCCCGGCGGGCGCGCCCCGGGCGGCTGGCTCAGTCGCCCTGGTTGTGGGGCCTTCTGGGGCTGGCCGTCAGCGCGGTGCTGATGTGGTTGGCGATGCGCAACATCAACTTCGACGTGTTCTTCTCGACCCTGGAGCACGCCGACGCTGCCGAGATGGCGCTCGCGGCGCTGCTGGTGGCCGCGCCGTGGGCGGTGCTGGGCCTCCGGTGGAGGGTCGTGGCGCGACGGATGGGGCCACCGGGCGCGTTGCGCATGGCGAGCCTGGTGTTCCTCGGCGCGGCGGTCAACAACAGCCTCCCCGGCCGGCTGGGCGACGTCGCCCGCGCCGTGTGCCTGGCACGCGACACGCGCCGGTCGGCGGCCGAGGCACTCGGGACCATGGTGGTTGACCGCATCGCCGACATCATCTTCTTCACCGCGTGCCTGGGGCTGACCTACACGGTGTTTCCCCACCAGCGGTGGCTGGTGTGGGTCGCGGCCGCATCCGTCGTCGCCGTCGTCGCCATGATCGCGATCGTGGCCGCCGTCGTCGCCTACGCACGACGGCCGCACGCGTCCCGGCACCGGTGGGGGGCGGTGGTGACGCGCGCCCTCGGGCGCCTGTCGGACGGCCTCACGTCATTGCGCTCGCCGCGCGATGTCGCGCTGGTGGTGCTGTTCACGGCGCTCGCGTGGGGGGCGCTGTCGCTGGGCAACCTGTTCGGGGTGCGCGCGCTGGGCATACACCTGTCGCTCGTGCAGGCCGTCTTTCTCACCACCGTGATCTCGCTGGGGACGGCCCTGCCGTCCCTGCCGGGGTTCGTCGGCACGTACCACTGGGTGGCCAGCACGGTGCTGCAGGGCTTCGGCGTGCCTCCGACGCAGGCCTTCGCCGCGGCCGTCGTGTTGCACGCCCTGGGTTTCCTTCTGACGACGCTGATCGGCGCGCCCATCATGCTGCGCGAGGGCATCACCGGCAGCGGGCTGCGGTCGCGTGCGCGCTCCGTGGCCGCGCCCGGCGCGTCAGCCCTCGCGGCCCCGCAGGATCCTCGCGGGGACGCCGACGACGGTCACCCCCGGGTCGACGTTCCGGACGGCGACCGCCCCTGCGCCCAGCACGGCGTCGTCGCCGACCCGGAGCCCCGGCAGGACCACTGACCCCGCGCCGAGGTCGGCCCCCTCGCCGATGGTCACGAAGCCGGAGATCCGCGAGCCGGGCGAGAGGTTGACGAACCGCCCGATGGTGGCGTCGTGCCCGATCGTGCAGCCGGGGTTGATGGAGACGTAGTCGCCGACGACGATGTCGGCGGTCAGCGACGACATGGGAAGGGCGAGCAGGCCCGTGCCCAGGGTGACCCGGGAACCGATGCTGACCGTGGGGTGGACGAGGGACGCGAACGCGCCCCCGTGCTTGTGCACCGCGGCTACCGAGCGGCGGCGGATGGGTGGTGAGCCGATGGCCGGCACCGCCTTCACGTCGCCTGCGCCGGGAGTCCCGAACCACGACTCGTCGCCGAGCACGGGGAGGTCCGCGATCTCCTCGCCCGCCCGCAGCGAGATGTCGACAAAGCCGACGACCTCGATGTCCATACCCGTGGCCCGGAGCGCCTCGGCGGTCGCCACGGCCTCACGCGCCAAGCCGCTGGCGCCGAGGATGGCGACCTTCACCCCCCGGCTCCGACGTGCGCCCGGACGCCGCCAACCACGCGCTGGATGTCGTCGTCGGTGATCTGCGCGAACAGCGGGAGGTTCAGCACCCTCGCCGACGTCTCCTCGGCGCCGGGAAGCGGTTGCGGGGGGTGACCGTACTCGGGGATCGCCTGGCGGTACGTGGGAATCGGGTACAGCGACCGGGTCTCGATGCCCTCCATCCGGAGCTCGTGCGCGAGCCGGTCGCGGTCGTCCACGAGGATCGGCAGCGAGAACCATGCCGGCGTCGTACCCGGGAGGGGGTCGAGCAGCGTCACGCCCTCCACCTGTTCCAGGAGGCGGTAGTACGAATCGGCCGCGGCGCGGCGGCGCGCGCACAGGTCCGGAAGCCTGCGGGCCTGCACGACGCCGATGGCGCCCTGGAAGTCGGTGATCCGGTGGTTGAAGCCCAGCGTGTCGTGCACGTACTTGCGCGCAGGTACCTCGCCCTGCCCGCGGTAGCGGCGCGCGCGCTCGGCGAGTTCGTCGTCGTCGACGAAGACCATGCCGCCCTCGCCGGTGGTGATGATCTTGGCCGAGTGGAAGCTGGTCGTCGACACGCGGCCGAGCGCCAGGGCCGAGCGAGCGCCGTGAAACGTGCCCAGGGACTGGGCGCCGTCCACCAGGAGCGGCACGCCATGCTCGGCGAGCGTGCGCTCGATGGGCGCGTAGTCGATGCAGAAGCCACAGTAGTCGGCGGTGACCAGAGCCCTCGTCGCCGGGGTGATCCTGCGCGCGACCTCCGCGGGATCGATGTTCAGCGTCCGAGGATCCACGTCGCACCAGACCGGCCTCGCCCCCGTGCGGACGATGCAGTTCACCGTGGCGATGTACGACAGCGCCGAGACCAGCACCTCGTCGCCGGCGCCGACGCCCAGCAGCCGCATCGCCACCTCGAGCGCGTCGGTGCCGTTTGACACCGCGATCGCGTGCGCGCGCCCCGTGTAGTCCATGAGCGCGGCCTCGAACTCGCGGACGCTGCGCCCCATCGACAGGCGGGTAGCGGCGATGGCCTCGCGGGCCGCGTCGGCCTCGTCCTCGCCGACTGGGGGCCTCGCCCACGGTACGGTGACGGGCGGGTATTGCGTTGCACTCACGATGGGCGGTCCGGTCTCGGAAACGGTCGGGAGAGTCTAGTGCGCCCGCATCACCGCGGCCGTTCCCGGAAGACCCACACCCGGAACGCCACGAAGCGGAGCACCGTGGCCAGCGCCGCTGCGCCGATGATCGTCGCCAGCTCCACGGCGTGTCCCGCGCCGGGGGCGACGAGGTGGAGCACGAACAGGGCCGACGCGGTGATGGCCAGCTGGACCCCGAACAGGGCGAACCCCCATGTCTGATGGCGCATGGCACCGCCCGGGCCGCGGACGTTGAACGTGAACCGGCGGTTGGCCGCCGTGTTCGCGTATGTCGACACGATCAGCGCGATGACGTTCGACGCCTGCCCGCCGAGGTGGCCGCGAACGAGGAGGAAGGCAAGCGCGTACACGACGTTCGACGCGACGCCGATCAGGGCGAACACCACCAGTTCCCGGCGCAGCCGGCCGGGCCGGTGCGCGGGCGGGTCAGCCGGTGCGGAAATCACGTAGCCAGTCCGAGAGCACGTACGCCGCCGGCAGATACAGCACCAGCGTCACAGCCAGTGCGATCCACGCACGCTTCAGCCGCTCGCGGGTGGCGAACCATCCCGCCAGGATGGCGAGGCCGGTAAGCGCGGGCAGACCGTACCGCGCCTCGACGTGCGGCAGCGCGTGGACCGCGAGCCACGCCGCGGCCGTGAGGGCCAGGGCCAGGACCGCGGCGCGCGCGCCGGGCCCGAGCCGGCGAAAACGCATCGCCGCCGTTACGGCCCCGGCGATCCCCAGCACCACCAGCGCGTGGTTGATCACGAACACCCACCAGGGGGCTCCGTCCGGGATCGAGGTGTTGTAGACGTACGGCGCGTCCTGGTCGACGAGCGCGAAGTACTTGAGGCCGACCAGCGCCAGCCCCTGGACGGGCTCGTCGGTGTACCACCTGAGGATGCCGTCGCCGTACCGCTGGGCGTCCTCGAGCGTCAGGAACGGGTTGCGGTATGTCACCGCGCCCGACACGTCTCCCACGCCGGTGACCCACTTGAGGATCGTCACCCCCACCCGGAACTCGGGGACGGCGGACGACGTGGGGAGGTCGAGGTTGCCGGTGCCGAAGTACCAGTGGGTCATGAGGAACTGCGGCACTCTCCACGCCAGCGCCACGACCCCGGTGAGCGCCGCCACCGCGGCCGTCAACCCCGCCCCCCCCGCCAGGCGGGCGTCGCCCGAGCGGAAGCGCAGCCACGCGTGGGCGCCCGCCACGGCCACCGGGATCACCGCGACGTGGGGGTTGTCCGGCCGGATCAGCACTGCCATGCCCGCCATGCAGGCGGCGGCCCCGTACCAGCGCCAGCGGTGCGCCGGGCGGGCCTCGGCCAGCAGGCTGGCCGCGGTCACGGCCAGCGTGAGGGCCAGCGAGAGCGTCTCGGTGAGCACCTCCACCACGAGGATGTACGGGAACGGCAGCACCAGGAGGGCGACGGAGATGCGGCGCGCCGCGCGGCGGCCGCCGGACGCGACCACGGCCCGCTCCAGGAACACCACGGACGCGACGTACGCGATGAACTGCACGACGGTGACCGCGGCCCTCAGGCCCTCCCCCGTGAGACCGATGGCCGTGAACGGGGTCAGGAACCCGGGATACCCGGCGAGCCGGACGCTGAACAGCGTGTCCCACACCTCGCGGGGCACCGACTCCTCGGGGATGGCGCCCGTCATCAGCTGCGCCATCCAGATGTAGCCCCGCGTGTCGTGCTCGAACGCGATGGAGCGGGCCCGCAGGAAGAACGCAAGCGTCCACGCTGCCGCCACGAGGACGGCCAGGAATAGGCTGCGGTTCGGCCCGCGTAACCACCCGCCGCGTGCCGTGCCGCCAGGCGATCCAGTGGTCCTTTCGCTGTTCGCCGCCCGCCGGAGCATCGGGCCGGAGATTACCCTGCTCTTCCGCGGCCGAGTCGCCGGCCCGGACAGGGCGCCGGGCAGGGCCGGCGTTCACTAGAATCCCCGGGCTCGCGATCGCCGGGGAGCCGCCGTGGACACGCACAACGACATCGGCATGGTGGACTTCGTCGCCCAGTGGGACGACGTCGCCGATGACGTGACCGACGCGGTCAGGCGGGTGGGCGCCAGCGGCTGGCTGGTGCTCGGTGGCGAGGTTCAGGCGTTCGAGGCCGACCTAGCGGTGGTGTTCGGCCGTCGCCACGCGGTGGGATGCGCCAGCGGTCTCGACGCCATCGAGCTGGCGCTGCGGGCCCTCGGGGTCGGCCCGGGCGAGCGGGTCGTCACGACGCCCCTCACCGCGTTCGCGACGACCCTGGCCGTGGTTCGGGCGGGCGCGATACCCGTCTTCGTCGACACGGACCCGTCGGGGCAGATGTGCCCCGACGCCACGCGTGCGGCGGTGGCCCGCGGGCCGGTCGCCGCGGTGTTGCCCGTCCACCTGTACGGCCACGCGTGCGATGCGCCCGCCCTGCGCCGCATCGCCGACCAGGCCGGCGCGCCGCTCATCGAGGACTGCGCGCAGGCGATCCTCAACCCCCGGGCCGGCGGCACGGGCGCCGCAGCCGCGGTGAGCTTCTACCCGACCAAGAACCTGGGCGCGTACGGCGACGGCGGCGCCGTGCTGTTCGACGACGATGCTCCGGCCGACGCCGCCCGCCGCATGCGCAACTACGGCCAAGCCGACCGGTACGAGCACGTCGCGCTGGGGATGAACTCGCGACTGGACGAGGTGCAGGCCGCGCTGCTGCGCACCGCGATGCTGCCCCGCCTGCGCGCCGCCACCGCCCGGCGCCGGGCCATCGCCGAGCACTACACGTCGGCGCTCCGGCACCCGGACGTCAGCGTCGTGGCCCCGGCGGGTGAGAGCGTGTGGCACCTGTTCCCCGTGCTCGTGCGGGGCGATCGCGCGGCGTTCCAGGACCACCTGAGACGCCACGGCGTCGCGTCGAACGTGCACTACCCCATCCTCTGCCCCGACCAGCCCGCGCTCGCCGGCTGCGATTTCGAGGTCAGCGGTGACCTGGTGAACGCGCGACGGCTTGCCCGGGGCGAGGTGTCACTGCCCCTGCACCCCCACCTGTCGGACGCGGACGTCGACCGCGTCGTGGCGGCGTGCAACTCCTGGGCCCCGCGGTGACGCGCGAGGGCGTGCCGTGCAGCGTCGTGGTCCCGGTCTACGGCAACGCCGAGTCCGTCCCGGACCTGGTGGAGAGCCTCGAGGGGATCGCCAGCCGCTGGCCGGGGATGGAGGCCGTCTTCGTCATCGATGGCTCGCCGGACGACTCGGCGGACCGGTTGCGGCAGCGTCTGGCCGGCTCGGCGATGACGTGGAAGATCGTCCACCACAGCCGGAACTTCGGCGCGTTCAACGCGATCCGCACCGGCCTCGGCGAGGCCTCGGGGCGCTACATCGGCGTTATGGCGGCCGATCTGCAGGAGCCCCCCGAGCTGATGCACGAGTTCTTCCGCACGCTCGGATCCGGAGCGGCTGACGTGGTGGTCGGCCGTCGCTCCAGCCGCGACGACGGGCGGTCGAGCGACATGGGATCCCGGCTGTTCTGGGCGGGCTACCGGCGCTTCGTGCAACCCGAGATCCCCGCCGGGGGGGTGGACATCTTCGGGTGCACCGCGCAGGTGAGGGATGTGCTGCTGGCGATGCACGAGTGCAACTCGTCCCTGGTCGCGCAGCTCTACTGGGTGGGGTTCCGCCGCGCGGAGGTGCCGTACGACCGCCAGACGCGCCAGGTGGGAACCTCGGGCTGGACGCTGCGCAAGAAGATCCGGTACCTCGAGGACAGCGTGTTCTCGTTCACCGATCTTCCGATCCGCGCGCTGTGGGGCGTCGGCACCTTCGGGTTCCTCGTCAGCGTGCTGCTCGCCGTCGTGATCCTCGTCGCGCGGATCACGAACGCGATCACCGTGCCCGGCTACGCGGCGACGGCGCTCATCCTCCTGCTGGCCGTCGCCATCAACTGCATCGGCCTGGGGATCATCGGGTCGTACGTCTGGCGGTCGTACGAGAACACGAAGCGTCGCCCGCTCGCGGTGATCTCGGGCCGGGAGGCCGGCGGCGCACGCGAGAACGGAGAACCCTGATGGCCGTGAAGGCCCATGCACAGGCGCTCGTCGAAAGCAACGACGTCGGGGACGGCACACGGGTGTGGGCGTTCGCCCACATCCTGCCGGGGGCGGTGGTCGGCCGCGACTGCAACGTCTGCGACGGGGTCTTCATCGAGAACGAGGTCGTCATCGGCGACCGGGTGACGATCAAGTGCGGCGTGCAGGTGTGGGACGGGGTCACGCTGGAGGACGACGTCTTCGTGGGACCCAACGCCACGTTCACGAACGACCCGTTCCCCCGCAGCCGCGAGCACCTCGACCGTTACCCCCGCACGGTGGTGCGGCGAGGGGCCTCCATCGGGGCCAACGCCACGCTGCTGCCGGGGATCGAGATCGGGCACGGCGCCATGGTGGGCGCCGGGGCGGTCGTGACCCGCGACGTGCCTCCCCACGCCGTCGTGGTGGGCAACCCGGCCCGCATCACGGGCTACGCCGAGACCAACCGGGTCACCCCGCCGCCCGCCCAGGCGACGGAGGGCCTGCGTCGGGACACGCTCGTGGAGGGCGTCACCATCCACCGGTTCGACCGGCACCGGGACCTGCGCGGTGCCCTCACGGCGCTCGAGACCGACGACCTGCCGTTCGTGCCCCGGCGCTGGTTCATCGTCCACGACGTCCCGTCGCGGGAGGTCCGCGGCGAGCACGCCCACCGCGAATGCCATCAGTTCCTCATCGCCGTTTCGGGCACGGTGTCGGTGGTGGCCGACGACGGCGCCCGGCGCGCGGAGGCCGTGCTGGACTCCCCCGACACGGGCATCTACCTGCCGCCCCTCACCTGGGGCGTCCAGTACCGCTACTCGCCGGACGCGGCGCTGCTGGTCTTCGCCTCGCACGGGTACGACGCCGGCGATTACATCCGCGACTACGAGGAGTTCCTCTCGCTGAAGGGGCTCGCCCGCGGCGAGGGGGCCGATGGCGGCTGACCACGCAGCGCAACCCGCGGCGCGTGCCGCCGGGACCGCGCTCGCCGCGGCCCGGCGGTTGGCCGCACGTCACGCGCTGACGCTGGCGATGGCCGCGGTGATGCTGGCGGCCGCCTCACCCCAGTTGCTGGGCGGGATGCGGGACGTCGGCACCATCGAGGAGTGGGGCATCTACCACCTGTTCGACACGCAGGGCGTCGTGTGGTGGACGTACACGAGCGACGCGCTGAGGCCGCACTCCATCCGGCCGTTCACCGTCGTTCCGCACGGGGTCGGATACCTGTTGACCGCCGATTCGTTCGTGGGGCTGCAGGTTGTGCAGACCGTCTGCCTCGCTCTTCAGGCGGCCGCGATGACGTGGCTGCTGCGGACGCTCGGCGCCGGGCTGCCGCTCGCGGGCGCCGGCGGCATCCTGTTCGCGCTGTACCCGGCGCTCGACCAGGCGTTCGTGACCCGCTCGGTGCACATCCACTGGACCAGCGCCTGCGTCGTGGGGGCCGCGGCGCTGCTGATGTGGATGACCCGGGACCGCGTCACCCCCCTGCGGGCGGCGGCCATGATGGGCGCCCAGGCCGTGGGCCTGATGACGTACGAGGCTCACTACTCGGTGGTGGTGTTCGTTCCGCTGCTGCTCTGGGCTGTCGCGGCGGGGGGCACGGGTCGGCGTATCCGGCTCGGGCTGCTGTGGTTCGTGGTGCCCGTGCTCAACGGCATCCGCATCCTGCTGTTCATGGCGTCGGGCACGCCCGTGTATCAGGAGGGGATCGCGCAGGAGCAGGGCCGCAGCATCCAGGAGTTCGTCGACCTCGCCGGACGGGTCTTCCGGGGCATGGCGGCGGTCGTACGGCCCCCGTACGGCTGGGGCGTCGGGGCCGTGGCCCTGGCCGTCGTCGTCCTCGGCGTCGCCGTGGTGATCCTCGGCCGGGACGCGCGCGCCACCGCATCGTGGAGGACCATGGCGATCACCGGGGTGGTCGCCGCGCTCATCGCGCCCGTCTGCGCGCTCGTGTACGCCGCCCAGCCGGTCCATCTGCTGGACCCGCTGAGGATCTTCGCCGTCGCGTCCATCCCGGCGACCGTCGCCACCGTCGCGCTGCTGGCTGCCGTGTCGCGGCGGGTCCCGTCCCTGGAGCTGCCCCTCGCCGTCCTGCTGGTGGTGGGTGTGGCCCTGGGGGCGCAGTCCCAGCGTTCCTACTGGCATGAACGCACGCAGGCCATCGAGCACACGCTGGGCGCGGTGAGCATCGCCAGCGCGGCCGACGGCGACGACCGGCCCATCGTCGTGGTGGACGAGGCCCAGGTGACGGGCCGCGACGGCTTCACGCTCCCCGGCCTGCTGCTGGGGTCCGGCCTGAGCTACCTGGGTGACCGCGCGCCCGTGGCCGCGATGTGCCTGGCGGGTCAGACCGAACCCATTCCGCCTTACCTGCCCGGGATTCCGCCGTGCGTCGCTACCCCCCAGGGCACGCGCATGGACGGTGCGCCGCCCGAGCCCGACGCCCACGTGTTCGTGCTGCGCCGGTCCTCGCGGCCCTCGCGTCCGTCACCGGAGATCCTCGCGCGCCTCACGTCACGGCAGCGCAACGTTCTGCGCTGCATCGGCGTGGACGGTTGCGCGGCCGGCCCCCACGGCCTCGTGGCGGTGCCCGAGCCGGCCCCCTGACCACGGGACGTGGCGGCGCCGCGTGCGGTCAGCCCGTTCCGGCGCGTGGCCCGGCGAACCGCTCCAGCTGGGCCAGCGCCTCGTCGCACACCGGCAGGTCCGGTCGGGCGCCGAGCTCGCCCAGCGCCGTCCCGAGCCGGTCGATCGCGACGGACATCACCCGCCAGTCGTTGACCTGGCCCACGACGTCCAGGATGTCGCGCGCGTAGCGTTCCACGGTCTGGCCCTCCGCCCAGGCGCGCCCGCGCCGCCCGATGCCGGCCAGGGACTCCGGTGCGCTCAGGATCCCCCTGAGGGCGTCGGCCACGGCCTCCGGGGTGAAGTCCACCGGCCTGATGGCCGCGTCCTCGGGGATCTCGCCGAAGATGCCGCGGCGTCCCGCCAGCACGGCGCGCGCCGTCGCGAGCTGCTGCAGCAGCGATAGCGATCCGCCCTCGGTGCAGGGGAAACGCAGGTTCACGTGGACGTCCGCCCAGTCCAGGGCGGCGTGAAGCGCGTCGTGGTCGACCCAGCCGGTGAACTCCACGGTGTGTTCCAGGTGATGCTCCGCGACGAGGGACACGAGCCTCTCACCGTAGGTCGACCGCAGGTCGATGGGACCGGCCACGCGGTACGTGACTCGCCGTGCCAGCGCGGGGTCCGAACCCAGCACCTCGATGACGGTGTGGATCTGCTTGGGCTCGCCGACCCAGCCCAGCGACAGCAGCCGGAGCCGGTCGCCGGGCGTGATTGCCCGCGGCGGCGATGGCGGCAGGCGCACGTCGGTGCTGGGCAGCCACAGCCGCCAGACGGGGCCTCCCCATTCACCCTCGAGCCTGTCGATCTGCGCCTGGCAGTGGACGACCACGCCGAGGGCTCCCCGGACGGCCTCTCCGAGGAGCGGGTACCGGTCGCAGTCCTCAGCCGGCGGATAGCCCGTGGGGGAGGCCTTGACGGACGCCGTGAGGTGCTCGGCGACCCGCGGGCCGTGCCACCGCTCGACCATGCGGAAGTACTCGGTCAGGCGATGGCGAGCGAGGTCGACGTACGCGTGGTGCTGGGTGGAGTCGTGGAGCACGACGACGCCGGGCATCAAACGCGCGATGCCCATGATCGTCTCGTGGTTGGCCGCGGAGTTACCCAGGTGATACACGCAGACCGTGTCGGGAGCGAGCCTCTCGCCCGGAAAGTTCCAGCGCGTGTAGTGCACCACGGGCACCGTGGTGTCGAGCAGACCGGTCGACTCCGCGTCGACCCACAGCGTCACGTCCGCGTGGGGGGCGAGCTCCTCGACGATCTCCCGGCTGAGGCGGCCGATGGCGCTCTCGGGGCTGAAGGGGGTGAACCAGGCGATCTTCACCGGGTGAGTTCCTCGATGACGTGGTCCCACGAGATGCCGAGATCGGTGACGCGCCGCTGCCCCGCGTCGCCCAGGTCGTGCGCTCGGCGCCGTGCCGCGTGCGCGCGGTCGAACGCCTCGCCCAGCGCCCGCGGGCTCGGTTCCGCCACCCAGCCCGTCTCGCCGTCGGCCACCAGCGCCAGCACCCCCTTCCCGCTGTCGGTGAGCGACACCACCGGCTTGCGCGCCTGGAAGGCCTCCAGCGTCACGTAGCCGTAGGAATCCTCGTCCAGTGGCAGGTACGCGCACGCCAGGCATCCGGCCATCCACGCGGCCTTCTCATCGTCGGTGACCCAGCGCGCGTGGACCTCCACCCTGTCGGCCAGCCCAAGGCGGTCGACGGCCTCGGCGAGGTCCCGCTCGTCGCCCGGGGTGTCGGGCGGGCCGGCGATGACCAGCCGCACCCCGGACGTGGTGTGCGCCATGGCCTCGACCGCCAGCAGCTGACGCTTCGCGCGCGACAGGCGGCTCGGGGCGAAGATGTAATCGCCCGCTTCGCGGGTGTGGAACAAATCGGGGTCCGGTAGCGGCGGCAGCAGGACGGTGGCCATCAGGCCGTTGAACGCCATCAGCCGGTCACGCGTCACGGTGGAGTTCGTGTAGATGCGACGGGCCTCGGGGAGGAACTCGTCGTCGGCGCGGCGCACGGCGTCGCGCAGCGCGCGTCCCCACCCGTCGTGGGTGAATCCCTGCAGGCGCGTTCCCCACAGGTCGTAGGCCTGGCGGTACTGGTGGAGCATCCACAGCACCTTGTTGTCGTGCGGGATGTGGTACGCGGGGAACTTCAGCGCGATCACGCGGTCGGTGTTCTCCAGGCGCACGAGCCGGGCGCCGACGATGTGGTCCAGCAGCGCCTCGGGCCTGTCCGCGACGGCGGGGATGTTCACCGCGTACGCGTCGAACCCGCGGGCGCGGAGCTGCGCGACCAGCGAGTCGGAGAGGATCTCGGCTCCCCCTCGGATGAACGGCTGCTGGACGTTGACGACGGCGATGCGGGAGCTCACGAGGCCAGCTCCGCCGCCGCGTCGCGCCACGCCGCCGCGTCGCGGGGGATCCCCAAGACCGGGAACGCTCGCGAGTGCGTGTCCGCGAGCTGCGCCGCGAGGCCGGGCGAGCCGGCGTAGACACGGACGCATTCGGTGATCGCTCGCTGCTCGGCCGTGCGCGCGAACCGGGCCACGGCGGGGTCGCAGCCCGCGGGGTCGGGACGCGAATCGGCGTCGACGAACCAGGCCACCTTCCTGGGGTGCTGCGACAGGACGCTGGGAAAGCCCACCGCGATGAGCAGGTCGCCCCAGGGATCAAGGCGCCACAGCCGGATCGCCGTCGCGGTCTCGGTGAGCCGCTCCGATCCGGAGCCCGCGGGAACCCGGACCTCGCTGACCGTGTGGCCGTGGCGCTCGAGCTCCCGGGCCAGGCGCTCCGCGGCCGTTTCGTCCGTCCCTCCAACCCCGGGCGTGAACGTGGAGGCCACGATCACGTTCACGGGGCGCCCCTTTCCACCCGCACGCGCGACGCGTCGTCCGCGATCTGCGCGTTCACCAGGCCCGCCTCGGCGAGTGCCGCCGCCAGCGTCTCGGGGGCGATCGACGCTCGTTCGTCGAACACGGCGGCGTGCGGCGGCCGAGGCTGGGGCCTCTCGAACACGGCGACCCCCCCGGGGCGCAGCGCCCGGACGACGTTCTCCGCCGCTCGGCGGCGGTCGCGTCCCGGCAGCAGGTCGAAGCCTGCCGGAACCACGATTCCTGCCACGGAGGCGGTGCGCAGGTCGGCCAGGACCGCCGGCCAGGCGGCGCCGAAGGCGTTGAAGCCCTCGGCGGCGCACCGGCCGGCGGCCTCGTGGGACGCGTCCACGCCGATCGCGGCGATGCCCCGCTCGCGCATCCGCGCCAGCAGCGCGCCGTCCCCGCATTCCAGGTCAACGACCGGCCCGGCGGCGAACGCCTCGGCCAGCGTGGCGACGTCGGCGCGCGAGGGCGACGCGTCCGGTGTCGCGGACGCGGCGGCCCGGCCGGCCGGGCCGTCCGCGGGCGCGGGCGGGCGGGTCAGCCGCTGCAGGCGCCGGACCGCGTACTCCAGCTCCTTGACCCTCCACTCCAGGATCCGGCTGTCGTTCTCCTGACGCAGGGCCGCCCGGGTCGTGGCCGAGTGGAACTGCTCGACCCGTTGCAGCAGCGGCTGCAGGGCCACCGCCGCCCGCACGCGCAGCGAGCGCTTGGCGCGGGACCCGCCCGCCGGGATCCAGTCGGTACCCGTGGTGGGAAACGACGCCCGCATGGTCTCGATGTCCGCCGTGCGCAGCGGGTCGTCAAGCAGGCCGTCGGGGTCGTGCAGCGGGTCGAGTACGGACGGGTCGGACAACCGCGCGCCGAGCCGATCGGCAAAGGGCAGAAGCGTCCGCTCGGGTGCCGGGGTGTTGTCGCCCCCCGTCATCCCGGCCGATCGCCCGGCGCGGAGACGGGTCCGGGCGCTCGCAGGTCGCGGACCGTGTCGCGCAGGCGCTCCACCTCGCCCTCCAGCACGCGGCGCTGCGCGTACTCGTCGTGCAGGGCCTGGTTGAACTGCGCCACGAGGTCCTCCAGCACCTGACGCTCGAGCGTGATCAGCGTCCGCTTGGCGCGCGTGATGAGGCCGCCCACGCGCGGCTTCGACGAGTACGCGGTCTCGGGGCGCAGCCGCACAACCGGCGGGCCGTCCGGCTCGGCATCGGCGCGGGCGATCTCGTCGTCGGCGGCCACGTCGGACGGCGACCGCGCGTCGAGAGCCGCCCGTACCCGGGCGTGCAACGGGTCGCCGTTCACGCGGGCACGCTCCCCGTCCACGCACCGGACACGGCGACGGGCCCGAAGCCCCGGCCCCGGGCGAACATCGTGAAGTCGGCCACGCGCTCGCGCTCGTGGAACTTCTGGCCGCCCGTCGTGGCCTCCAGCGAGACGTCCACGCTGAACCGCCCCTCCATGAGGGGGATTGCGTCGAGCGCGAACGCCACGCGGTGGGTGCCGACGAAGGGATCGGCCGCGGCAGGCTCGACTCGGTTGTCGGTACCGGCGATGAGCGCGCCGTCGGTGGTGCGGATGGTCATTCCCGTCGTGGTCGGCACCGGCTCGGTGAGCTCGTAGTCCACCTCGAGGCGGAACGGCTCGCCGGACATGAACCGGTCGGTCACGTGCTCGCCGTTCGAGAGCCGCACAGCGGTGATGCGCGCGGTCTTCCAGTCGGCGTCCTCGCCCACCTCGACGGCCCCGTGCTCCTCCCCCACCGCGGCGAGACCCTTGTGGTACGCCTCGCACACGGTCTGGGGGTCGCCGTCGGCCACGATGTTGCCGCCGCTCAGCCACACGGCGCGGGTGCAGACCGTCTGGACGGCCCACTGGGAGTGGCTGACGAACACGATGGTGCAGCCGTCGCGCTGGAACTCCGCGATGCGGGCAAGGCACTTGCTCTGGAACGCGGCGTCGCCGACGGCCAGCACCTCGTCCAGCAGCAGGATGTCCGGCTTCAGCTCCGAGGCCACCGCGAAACCCAAGCGCATGTACATGCCGCTGGAGTACGTGCGCACGGGTGCGTCGATGAACCCCTCGAGCTCCGAGAAGTCGATGATCCGCTGCATGCGGTCCTCGACATCGTCGCGCGCCATGCCGTGGATGGACGCGTTGAGCACCACGTTCTCGCGCCCCGTGAAGTCCGGGTGGAACCCGGCGCCGAGCTCCAGCAGCGACACCACGTTGCCGCCGGTCTCGACAGTGCCCGAGTCCGGCGGGAGGATCCCCGCCAGCAGCTTCAGCATGGTGCTCTTGCCCGCGCCGTTGGCGCCCACGACGCCCAGGGCGGTGCCCGGCTCGATCTCCAGGCTGACGTCGCGTAGCGCCCACACCTCGCGGTGCGCGCTGCGGCGCCGGCGCAGCAGCGTCTCCTTCAGCGTCTGGTTGCGCTCCAGCAGAAGCTTGAAGTGCCGCGAGACGTTGGTGAGCCTGATGCGGCCGGGTTCGAGGGCGTTCAGCGGTGGTCCTGACGACGGCGCGGGTGGGGCGGTGCCCGCGGGCCATCATGCCACAGCGCCCGCCCGGGCTCCGGGGTTTGGGCCTGGCAGACTGCCCGGGCCCGCATGGACGAGCCCGCCGCACACCCCGACCGCTTCCGCCTCGCCATCGTCGTGCCGCGCTACGGGCCCGAGATCGGGGGCGGCATCGAGGCGCTCGCCCGCATGTACGCCACGCGGCTCGCCGCGCGCATGGACGTCACCGTCCTCACGACGTGCGCGCTCGACTACCGCACGTGGCGCGACCACCACCCCCCGGGCGAGAGCCGCGATGGGGACGCGACGGTGCTGCGCTTTCCCGTTCCCGAGCCCCGCGACGAGGCCACGTTCGACGCGCACTCGGCCCGGGTGCTGCCGTCCCCCGGGCGGGCGTCGCGTGCCGACCAGGAACGCTGGATGGACCTGCAGGGCCCCAACAGCCCCGGCCTGATGGCGCACCTGCGCGACCACGGCGCCGAGTACGACGCCGTCCTCTTCATGCCGTACCTGTACGCCACCACGGTCCGCGGCATCGGGCTGGTGGCCGACCGGGCCGTCATGCAACCCGCCGTGCACGACGAGCCCCCGCTGGCGCTGGGGATCTTCGACGACGCGGTCGCCCACGCCCGTGGGTTCGTGTTCAACACCCCGGAGGAACGCGACCGTTTCGCGGCCCGTTTCGGGCGCGGCGCCGGCGACCCCGTCGTGGGTGCCGGCATCGACCCGCCGCCCGCCGCCGACGCCGCCCGCGCCCGGAATGCCGTCGGCGTCGAGGGTGATTACCTGCTGTACCTGGGCCGCGTGGACCCGTCCAAGGGCGTCGGCGCGCTGCTGGCCGCCCACGAGCGCCTGGTGGCCGACGTGCCGGGCGCCCCCGCCCTGGTCCTGGCGGGGGGCTCCGTGATGGACCTGCCGGACCACCCGTGGCTGCGGTCGCCCGGCTTCGTGGACGACGCGACCAAGCACGGGCTCCTTGCCGGGGCGCTCGCTCTGGTCACCGCGTCGCCGTTCGAGAGCCTGTCGCTGGTGCTGCTGGAGGCGTGGTCGCACGGACGGCCCACGCTGTGCGCGGCCGGCACCGACGTGCTGGTGGGCCAGACCCGCAGGGCGGGAGGCGGCCTGTGGTTCGCGGATCCGGACGAGTACGTGGAGTGCGTCGACCTGCTGATGCGTCAGCCGCCGGTGGCGTGGGCGCTGGGCCGCCAGGGGCGCCGATTCGCGTCGGCGCAGGCGTGGCCGGCCGTGATCGACCGCCTCGAGGCCGCGCTGCGGGCGGCGTCGCCTACCCGGTGAGGCGCCGCGCGAACGCCTCGATCTCCCCCGCCACGTCGCGGGAGCGGTAGCGCGCCACCCGGTCGCGCCCACGGCGGCGCATCTCGTCGCCCGCGCCGGGGTCGGTCAGGACGATCCGCAGGGCCTCCGCGGCGAACACTGGGTCCCCGTCCGGCACCAGCAGGCCGCCGCCGTCGAGCGTCTCGGGGATCGCCGCGGCGTCGGCCGCGACCACGGGCAGCCCCATCGCCAGGGCCTCCAGCAGCGGAGCGCAAAACCCCTCGTGGGCGCTCAGCGACAGGTACGCGCCGGCGCCCGCGTAGCGCCGGTCACGCTCCGCGTCGCTGACCGCCCCGTGGAACACCACCCTGTCGGTCACCCCCAGGCGCCGCGCCAGCGCGCCCAGCGCGTCGCGGTAGCGCTCGAAGCCGTCCCACGAGCCCACCACGTCGACGCAGGCGCCGGGCACCCGGCGCGCCAGCGCCGCGGCGGCCCGGACGACCGCGTCGATGCGTTTGCTCGGTACCACGCGGCCCACCACCACGACCCGGGGTGAGCCCGTCGGGGCGGGCGTCCGCGGGGCGTCCGGCAGGTGCAGCAGCAGCGGGATGACGTCCACCGCGGCGGCGCCCGCCCGGCTCAGCTCCGCGGCGTTGTACGCCGAGTCGGCCACGCAGGCCCGGGCGGCGGCCACGAGGGCGGGGAGCGCGTCGCGCCCGCGCCGGCATAGCTCGGCCAGCCCGGGCTGCTCGGAAAGCAGCTCGGCGGGCGTGATGTTGTGGTACAGCACCGCGCGAGGGGTGTCGGACGGGAGCTCCAGGAAGCGCGCCGCGGCCCCGCTCCACAGGGAGTACCGCATCAGCACGGGCCCGGACGGCGTGAACCCGTCCAGCGGACGAACCTCACCCCGCAGATCGGGATGGATGTTCTCGGCGTGGATCTCCCCGCCGATACCGCGCCGCGCCAGCACGCGGCGCCACTCCAGGGCCTGCTGCGAAACGGCGTCGCGCGGCGCCATGGTGGCGACGAGCTGCTCGAGCCGCGGCGTCATCCCCGGGGCTCCGACGACACCCGCGTGATCTCGCCGCGCAGCTCGGCGATGTCCCGGGCGATGCGGCGCCGGTCGGCCTGGGCGTCGAACAGGGCTCGCGAGAGCTGGTCGGCGAGGTCGGCCAGGAAGTGGTGCTGCGCGCGCACCACGAGTCGCTTGGCCGCGGTGATGGCGGGTCCCGCGCCGCGCGCCAGCGACCGGGCGCGGTCGGGGCGGACGCTCACCAGTCCCAGTGCGCCGTCGGGCGACATGCCGGCGCGCCGCAGCGCCGCCCGCTCGCGCACCCCCGCCATCAGCGCGTCCACGTCCACCACGCAGGGGGAGACCGGTAGCGTCACAGCTCCACGGCGATGTCGCGCTCGAGCCTGCGGAACGTCCACCAGCCGAGCGCGAGGGACCCGAAGCCCACCACGGTGATGTAGGCAAGGATCTTCCAGGACGGCCACGCACCCCAGTACAGGCAGTCCTGCAGGGCAAGCACGAACGGGGTCGGGAAGTTCACGAACTTCAGCACGTCCACCAGCCACGGCTTGCTGGTGGCCAGCGGGAACGTCTTGAACGTGTAGAGGATCGGAGTGACGAAGAACCACGGCAGGATCAGGGCGTTCAGGATGTGCTCGATGTCGCGGAAGTACACGTTGAGAACCGACAGCGCCAGTGCGAGGCCCGTCACCAGCGCGATGCCGCACACCAGCACGAACGGCAGCAGCAGGAGCGTCAACCGGTCGCCGTCGTTCCAGATGAGCGCGGCGGGGATCAGGAGGGCCATCATGATCCCGGCGGGCAGGGCCTGGGACGCCATCGACGCGATCGGGACGATCTGTCGCGGGAAGCGCACCTTCTTCACCAGGTCCGCGTTGCCGATGAGGCTGCTGGACGCCACGATGATCGCGCCGGAGAAGAACAGCCAGAACGCCTGCCCCACCAGCAGGAACTGCGGGTACCGGGGCATGGGGACGGCGGCGAACAGCACGGTGAACACGAGCGTGTACGCGAGCATCGCGACAAGGGGGTTGATGAGCGTCCACACGACGCCCAGCCACGACCCCTTGTAGCGGCCCCTCACCTCGCGTCGCAGCAGGTTCGCGAAGAGCTCGCGGGTGTGGGGCGCCATCAGCACGGGCGCCAGTGTAGCCGCCCGCCGCGGCCCGGCCCCCGCGCCGGTACGGTATGGGAGATGCGGCTGCTGATGGTGAGCCCCCGATTCGCCCCCGGCGTGTCGGGCGGGGCCGAGAACCTGGTGCGGGGGCTGGCCACGCACGCGCCCGCGGGCTGGGACGTGGAGATCGCCACCACGTGCGCGCACGACCACCACACGTGGTTCAACGCGCTGCCGCCCGGCCGCGCCGTCGACGACGGGCTGGTGGTGCACCGCTTCCCCGTGTCCCCGCGCGACGCGTGGGAGCACGAACGCATCGCGGCGCACCTCGCCGCGGCCGGCGCGGTGCCGCCCGGGCAGGAGCTGCGCCTCATGGGCACCAGCGTCTGGTCGGCGGGCCTCCAGGAGTTCCTCGACGCCCGCGGCCGCGACTACGACCTCATCCTGTTCGCGCCGTACCTGTTCGGCACCACGTTCTGGGGCGCCCAGGCATGGCCCGGGCGCAGCGTGCTGATCCCGTGCCTGCACGACGAACCCCACGCGCACATGGCGTGCATGGGCGCGCTGTTCGGCGCCGTCGCCGGCTGCGTGTTCAACGCTCCGGCCGAGGAGCGGCTGGCCCGGCGCCTGTTCCCCGTCGCGTCCGGTGGCGTGGTGGGCATGGGCATCGATCCCGTGGACGGCCGCCCGGCGGCCCCGCCGCCCGCCGCGGTGGCCGCCCTGCCCGGCCCGTACCTCGTGTACGTCGGGCGCCAGGAGGAGGGCAAGCGCGTGGATGTCGCGGTTGAGTACACGGCCCGGCTGGCACGCGAGCGGCACCCGGGCCTGCACCTGGTGCTGATCGGCAGCGGCACGTACGCGGTGCCGCCCGCGGCGAGGCCCTACGCCACCCAGCTGGGGTTCGTCGACGACGACACGAAGCGCGCCGTGATCGCGGGCGCCGCCGCGCTGGTCAACCCGTCCGAGCTCGAGAGCTTCAGCATCGTGCTGATGGAGGCGTGGCGCGAGGGGGTGCCCGCGGTGGTCTCAGCGGGGTCGGACGTCATGGCCGAACACTGCGCCCTCTCGGGCGGCGGCGTCGCGTTCGCGGACTATGCTGGGTTCGCCGACGCGGTCTCCGCGATCCTCGACGATCCCGGTGGCGCGGCGCGCATGGGGGAGGCAGGCCGCGCATACGTCGCCCGCGAGTGGTCGTGGCCGGCGGTGACGGAACGCTTTCGCACCACCATCGAATCCATCTATGACCACGCCCAACGGGGACACGCCGCCGATGCCGAGGACGCTCGCGATCGTTCGCGCGCTTAACGAGGAGCGCACGGTCGGGGACGTCGTGGCCGATGTGCGCGCGCACATCCCGGGATGCGTCGTGGTGGTGGTGGACGACGGGTCGACCGACGCGACAGCCCCCCGGGCCCGCGCGGCGGGTGCCCGCGTCGTGAGCCTGCCGTTCAACCTCGGCATGGGCGGTGCCGCCCAGACCGGGTACCGCATCGCGCGCGACGAGGGCTTCGACGCCGCCGTGCAGGTCGACGGCGACGGCCAGCACCCGGGGTCCGAGGCGGCGCGCGTCCTGGGGGCGCTGCTCGAGGGGCCGCACGACCTGGTGGTGGGGTCCCGTTTCCTGGAGGGGCGCGGCGACCTGTCGACACCCGCCCGCCGGTGGGGCATCCGCATCGCGTCGCACCTGCTGTCGGCCGTCATGGGGCGGCGGGTCACCGACGCCACGTCCGGGCTGCGGGCCGTGGGCCGTCGCGGCATCGCCCTGTACGCCCGCTCGTACCCCTGCGACTACGTCGAGGTGGAGGCCCTGATCCTGGCGGCCCGGGACGGCATGCGTGTGGCGGAGGTCCCGGTGACGATGCGCGCCCGCGAGCAGGGCAGATCCACCATCCGGCCCGCGCACGCCCTGGTGTACGGGGCCCGGGTCGCCGTGGGCGCGGCGTCGCTGGCGGTCACCCGGCGCGCGGCGCCCGACCCCGGTTGAGCCTGTGATCGTCGTCGCGCTCGCGTGCGTCGCCCTCGCCGGGGTGCTCGTGGCGCTCGTCGGCCGGCGCGCCATCGAGGAGCGCCACGCGCTGTGGTGGATGGCCGTCGCCGTGGCATGCGGGGTCGTCATCGCCGCCCCGTCACGGGGCGCGCTGGCGCGCGCCGCCGACGTGTCACCCGCCGTGGTGGTGCTGGGGGTTGTCGCGGCGGGGCTGGGTGTGCTCCTGCTGGCCGCGTACGCCACGCTGGCGCGCCTGTCCGGCCAGACGCGGGCGCTGGCCCAGCGGCTGGCGATGCACGAGGAGCGGCACCCCCCCGAGGTCCCCGGCGGGTGAACGTCGCGTTCGACATGAGCCCCCAGTCGCTGGGGAACAAGGGTGCCGGCCGGTACACGCGGGAGCTGTCGGCCGCGCTGTCGCGGGAGGGGGGCGTGTCGCTCCAGAGAGTCGGCGTCTCGCAGCCGCGCACGCCGTCGGCCATGCACAACGCCGAGCGCGCGGCCCGGGCGATCCTGTCGTACCCGTTCGAGATCGGCCGCCAGGCGGCCCGCTCCGGCGCCGATCTGCTGCACCTCCCCGCGCCCATCGCGCCGGTGCGCGCGGCGATGCCCGTCGTCCTCACCATCCACGACGTGATGCCGTGGCGGCATCCGGGCGACTACGGGCGTGTGGCCCTGCGGCGTGAGCGGGCGTTCACGCGCCGCCTGGCGCGGTCCGCGCGACGCGTTCTGGTGCCGTCGCAGTTCACGCGGGGAGAGGTGATCGAGTACCTGGGCGTCGACCCTGACGCCGTGGCCGTCGTGCCGCACGGCGTGGACGGGCGGTTCCGTCCCCAGCCCACCGGCCTGGTGGGCCGCGCGCAGCGGTTCGGCATCCCGCCGGGGCCGTTCGTGCTGTGGGTGGGGACGTCCGAGCCCCGTAAGAACGCGGCGGCCCTCGAGGCCGCGTTCCGGCGGGTGCGCCGCGAGATGCCGGACGTCCACCTCGTGATGGCGGGCCCGTGGGCCGCCGACCCCTCGTTCGACGACGCGCCCGCGGCATCGGAGCACGGCGTCATCCGGCCCGGCGTCGTTACGGACGAGGAGCTGTCGCAGCTCTACAGCGAGGCCAGCTGCTTCGTGTTCCCGTCCCGATACGAGGGGTTCGGCCTGCCGCTGCTGGAGGCCATGGCGTGCGGCACGCCGGTGATCGCGGCGAACGTGGGGGCCATGCCCGAGGTGGTGGGCGACGCCGGCCTGCTGGTGGACCCCGACGACGAGGCCTCCATCGCGTCGGCGATTGAGTCGGTGCTGTCGTCGCCCGCCCTGGCGGCCGACCTGCGCCAGCGCGGCCTGGAGCGCGCGCGCGAGTTCACGTGGGCGCACGCGGCGGCCCGCACCGCCGAGCAGTACCGTCAGGTACTGGGCGACGACGCCCGGTAGCCGGAGGAGGCGCGCGCATGCAGATCGTCACGACCCGCCTGGAGGGCGTGCTCCTGGTGAGGCCCGCCGTGCACGGCGACGAGCGCGGGTTCTTCGCCGAGACGTACCGGGAGGACGCCCTGGCCGACGCGGGGGTCACGACGCGGTGGGTGCAGGACAACCACTCGCGGTCCGCCCGGGGGGTGCTGCGCGGCCTGCACTTCCAGACCCACCCGGGGCAGGAGAAGCTGGTGCGCTGCGCCCGGGGCTCCATCTTCGACGCCGTGGTCGATATCCGCCGGGGCTCGCCCACGTTCGGGCAGTGGGAGGGTTTCGTGCTGGACGACCGCACGCTGCACGCCCTGTACGTGCCCGTCGGCTTCGCGCACGGCTTCTACGTGCAGTCCGACGTGGCGGACGTCGTCTACAAGTGCTCCAACTACTACGACCCGTCCACGGAGGCGGGGTTCGCGTGGGACGACCCTGACGTGCGGGTGGGGTGGCCCACCGACGACGTGCAGGTCTCGCATCGCGACGCGGAGGCACCGCGCCTGCACGACATCGCCGACGGCCTGCCGTTCACGTACGCCGGGCCGCCTCCAGCACGCTGAGGTAGCGCTCGGCGCACGCGTCCCACGAGTAGCGCGCCCTTGCGACGTCTGCCGCCCGGGCGCCCAGTGCGGCGCGGCGGGCGTCGTCCGCGTACAGGGCGTCGAGCTCGCGGGCCAGGCCCGCGGCGCCGTCGGCCAGCGCGAACGTGGCGGCCGCCCCATCCGTGGCCTCCACGTTCGGCCCGTGGTCGGACACCAGCATGCACGCGCCGGCGGCCATGCCCTCGATGATCACCGGGTGCGTGCCCCCGACCTCCGTCGGCGCGCACATCAGGCCGCAGCGGTGCACCAACTCGGCGTATCCGTCGCCGAACACGTAGCCGGTGAAGATCACGTCCGGGCCCGCGGCGGACCGCAGGCCGGCGACGTAGCGCTCGGCGTACGGCGCGTCGCCCACCACCACGAGCGGGCGTCCCGAGGCGGCCAGGCGCTGGGCCTCCACCAGCATGTGGGCGTTGTTCTCGGGCACCAGCCGGCCGACGAACAGCGTGAACCGCCCGGGCTCCACGCCCAGCCGCTCGCACAGCCCGCTGTCTCCGGGGTCGGGCAAGCGGGCGCCGTACGGGATGGCGGGGATGCGCCGCCCGTACCGGGCCTCCAGGACGTCGGCGACGTCCTCGGAGTCGGTGATGGCGACGGTCGCGGCCGCGGGGGCGAACCGCTCGCACGCCCGGATGAAGGCCCGGGCCGGGGCGGGCCACTTGGCCCGCTCGCTGTCGAGGCCGTCGATCTGGAACACGGCGGGCACGCCCGCGAGGCGCGCGAGCGGCACCACCGGGGCGTTGCCCGAGATGAAGTAGAGGGCCACGTCGGGCCGCGCGCGCGTCACGGCGTGGAGTGTGGACGCGGCCGTGTGGACCAATGTGTCCAGGTACTTGTGACGCACCGTGGGGATGTGCACCAGGCGGGCCCCTGCGTACGTCTCGCGCCGCTGCGTCATGTGCGGGCGGCAGTACACGGTCACGTCGTGGCCCCGCCGGGTGAACTCGCGGGCCAGGTTCTCGACGGCCGTCTCGAAGCCGGAGTAGGCCGCCGGGATACCCCGCGTGCCCAGCATGGCGATCCTCACGCGGGACGCCCCAGCGCCGCCCACCCGGCCTCGCCCATGGCCTCCACGGTGTACGCGGCGGCCCGGCGGGGGCCGAGTTCGCGGAGGCGGTCGGCCGCGGTGGGCTCCAGCGCGGCGCGCAGGGCCTCCGCGATCTCGTCCGTGGATGTGCCGGTCACGATCGCGGCGTCGCCCACCACCTCCGGCAGGGCGCCCCGGTTGCTGACCACCAGCGGGCAGCCGCTGGCCATGGCCTCGACCGCGGGAAGCCCGAAGCCCTCGTGCAGCGACGGGAACGCCGTCACGGCGGCGGCCCGGTACAGGTCGGCGAGGTCGTCGTCGCCCACCCGACCCAGCCAACGCACCCGCGGGTCGCGCAGCACCGGGTCGCTCGTGGCGCCGGGGCTGCCGGCCAGCACCAGGTTGAGGTCGTCCAACCGGGCGACGGCGCGCGCCAGCGCCGACAGGTTCTTGCGCGGGTTGACGTCGCCCACGGCCAGGCAGAACCGGCCGCTGACGCCGAGGGCGTCGGCCACGCGGGCGGCCGCGGCGCCGCCGTCGGGGCGGAAGCGGGGGTCGACGGCCGGGCTCACCACGCGGATGCGGTCGCCGGGCACGCCGAGGGCGTCCTCGATCTCCGCCGCGGCGGTGCGCGACAGGGCCAGTACGCGGTCGGCGCGGCGGGCGCTGAGGGGGACCAGCCGCTGCAGCATCACGCGGGCGCGAGCGGGCAGCCACTCGGGGTTGGTCACGAACGTGGCGTCGTGCACGGCTAGCGCGACGGGCGTGCGTCCGACAAACGGCCCGACGTAGGTGAACACCGCGATGTCGGCGCGGATGCCCGACAGCACCCGGGGGGCGCTGGCCAGCAGGCGCCGCGCGTTGTTGGGCGACAGGCCCGCGTGGCGCACCCGGAGATCCAGCCGGGCGAGCGCGCCGGGCTCCGCCACCAGGGCCCAGGCGTCGTCGCCGGGGTGGGCGGTCGCCGCCAGGCTGTTGGCCAGCTGGGCGGCGTAGCGGCCGTTGCCGGCGTCGCCGGCGCGGGGGGATGCCACCATGTGGCAGTCCACCGCGGCCCTCACGCGGCGGCCCCCCGAGCGCGGCCCGCGGCGTCGTACGAGGCGACCGTGCCGGCCACGCACGCGTCCCACGTGAACGCGGCCGCGTGGTCGCGGCCCCGCGCGCCGCGGGCCGCCAGGGCGCCCGGGTCCGCCGTGGCCCGCTCGAGGGCGGCGGCGACGGCGGCGGCGTCCACCGGCTCGTCCACCACGACCGCGTCCCCGCCGCCGGCCTCCACCAGGGCCGGCGTGCGGGCCACCATGACCGGGCACCCCTGGGCCAGCGCCTCGGCCACCGGCAGGCAGAAGCCCTCGAAGCGCGATACGGACGCCAGCAGCGCTGACGACCCGTACAGGCGCCGCAGCGCGTCGTCGCCGACGAACCCCAGTGCCTCGACCCCCGGGGTGGCGTCGACCAGTGCGGCGACGCGCTCGGCGTCGGCCCCGCCGCGCCCCGCCAGGACCATGCGCCAGCCCCGGCCGGCGGGTGTGCCGGCGAACCGGGCGAAGCCCTCGATCAGCGTCGGCACGCGTTTGCGGGGCTCGAACTCCCCCACGTGCAGCACCACGCGCTCTCGGGGCGTGTCGGCGGGCCCGCCCACGCCGATCCCGTCGACGCCCGTGTACACCACGTCGATGCGGTCGGCGCGTACTCCGTACAGACCGGTCAGGTCGTCGGCGGTGGCCCGCGACACCGCGATGACGCGGTCGGCACGCCGCGACGAGGCCCGGGTGAACACACGCGCGTAGGCCCGGAAGCCCGCGGGGTATGCCTCGGGCATGTGCTCCCACGACAGGTCGTGCACGGTCACCACGCGCGGGCACGGGGCCCAGGCGGGTGCCCAGTTGAACGTGCTGTGGATGGCCGCCGCGCGGTGGCGGGCCGCCAGGGCGGGCAGCGCGATGTGCGTCCACGCCAGGTCCAGCAGCAGGTTGCCGAGGGTGGTCAGCGCGTTGCGGCGGGGCAGGGGAGGGGGGCCGTAGACCACACGCACGTCATGTTCGCCGGGCAGGCGCGCGGCGAGCTCGCGGGCGTAGCGGGCCCCGCCGGTCTCGCGGCGGCGGGCCATGCGGCAGTCCACCAGCACGGGCCCCGGGGCGCGGCTCACGCGAGCTCCAGGTAGACGTCGGCGACGGCGGCCGCGGCGGCGTCCCAGGTGAAGCCGGCCGCCCGCGCGCGGCCGGCGGAGGCGGCGCGGGCCCGGGCGGCGGGGCCGTCCGCCACGGCGTCCATCGCCCGGGCCCAACCCGCGTCGTCGTCGGGGTCCACGCGCGCGGTGGCCTCCGGCCCGGTCACCTCGCCAAGGGCGCGGTCCGTGCTGGTGATCACGGGGACGCCGGCGGCCAAGGCCTCCAGGGCGGGCAGGCCGAAACCCTCGGCGCGCGACGGCACGGCCACGGCGGTCGCCCCCGCGCGCAGGTCGCGCAGTTCGTCCGCGGTCACGTGCCCCCGCAGGTCGACGCGGGGTGCCAGCCCGGCGGAGGCGATGGCCCCGCGCAGTCCGGCGAGGCGCCGCCGCGACCACGGGCCGGTCAGGATCAGGCGCAGGTCGGGGTGGCGGCTCAAGGACAGGGCGCGGATGAGGACCTCGACGTTCTTGTGGGGCTCCAGGGCCCCCGAGTACAGCACGTACGGCGGCCGGGCCGCGGGCCGCGGGTGGCCTCCCGTGGGCGTCACGCCCAGGGGGACCATCCGCACCCGGGCCCGGTCGACGCCGGCGCGCCGCACCACATCGTCGGCGACGGACGCGCTGGTCACGATCACGCGCCGCGCGGCGCGCAGGCGCGCCAGGTAGCGCCGGTGTTGACGCCGCGTCAGCGCCCGGCGGGTGCCCCCCAACGTGTCGGGGAACAGCAGCGGGATCAGGTCCCAGCACGTCTCGACGCACGCCATGCCCGGCGGTGGGCCCAGCTGCGGCTGGGTGGCGTGGAACAGCTCCAGGGGGGCGCCGCGCAGCGCGGTGCGGGCGGCGCGGGCGGGCATGGAGTCGGGCACGTCGGCGCGGTCGAGCGGCCACCTGGGGGGGTTGATGCGCACAAGCCGAAAGCCCGCAGGGGTGGCGTCGCCGCTCACCAGCAGCGCGGGCCTCCCACCGGGCGGAAGGGCGGCGAACCCCGCCACCCAGCCGCGGACGGCGGCGCCGATGCCGCGCACGCCGTGGCCACCCGCCATGGGGGTCGCGTCCATGATCACGGCCGGCTCCATTCGGGGGAATCTAGTGGGCGGAGGCGGGCGCCACGCGCTGACATCCCGCCCCGGGACGGGATGTCAGCGCGCCCGCACGGCGCGCACGGGCGAGACGGCGGGAGCAAAGATCCAGCCGACGTCGACCGGCACCCCCACGCGCAGACGCAGCGTGAACGGGTCCACGCCCGGTGTGCGCGCCAGCACCCGGGCGACGCGGAACCGGCCGCCGGGGCCCGTGCGCACGCGGCGCCACGCCCGCCACCCGCGGCGCGGATCGAGGTACTGCAACTCCACGAACTTCCCGGACACGCCCGGCGCGATCCGTCCCGTCACGGCGACCACGCCGGGCCGGCGGACGGCGCGGGTGACCCGGGCGAGGGTGACGCGGGGGCGGACGCTCACCGGGAACGATGCCGTCGCCGCGCCGGTGCGGGCCGTCCACGTGCCCGGCAGGAACGCGGCTGCGGAGGTGCGGAACGACCCGTCTGCCGCGGCCCGCGCACGGCCGACGAGGGTGCCGGAGGGGTCGATGACGTCGATGGTGCGTCCGGCGGCACCCTGGTCCACGAACCCCGCGACGACGATCCGCCGACCGTAGCCCCCGGTGCGCCGCGCCGTCCGCATGCGGAGCCACCCGGCGCTCGCCGGAACCGCCGACGGTGGAGCCGCGGCCGCCGGCGGCGACGGGACGGGGGCCGCCCTGCCGTCCGGCGTGGGGGTCGGCGCGGGCGGCGCGGGGGCGGCCTGATCGGACCGGGGCGCCGGGGCCTCGGATGGCGCCGCGGGCGCGACCGGCGCGGACTCCTGCGAGTACGCGGTGGCGCTGGCCGACGACGGGTAGCGTGCCGTCACCCGCAGGCGTAGCGCGACGCCGCCGTCGGCCGCCGTCGGCGTGTAATCGGCGCCCGACGCGCCCGGGATGGCCTCGCACGAGGCACGGCACCGCTCCCACGCGTATGCCACCGAGGACGGCACGTCGGACCAGACCCCCGCGTAACCGCGCGCGGGCGATCCCACCCGGGGGACGCCTCCGTCTCCCGGGTCGATGTAGGGGGACACCACCGGCGTGGGCGCCGCGACGGCGCTCGCACCCGTGCCCGCGAGGACAGCCGCCGCGGCGACGGCGCGCACGGCACCGGTCATCGGGCGCGCACCGGCACGCGAAGCGTGGCGCCGGCCACCGCGAGGCTGAGCGCGCCGCGCTGGGCCAGCCGCAGGCGGATGATGACGGCCCCGTCCGCGCGGACCCGTCCACGCGCGATGGTGATGCCGACCGAGTCACGCACGGCGACCCGGGTCCCCCGGGCCGCGGGACGCGCGCCGAGCATCAGCCGGCCGCGCAGCACGGCCCGCCGCCCGACCGTCCCGCGGATGACCACCGGCCGCCACCAACGCGCCCGCGCGGCACGCGCGGCGCGGGCCGCCCGGACGGGCCCGGAGACGGGCACGGCGGTGCTGGGCGACACGACCACGTGCGTGATGGTGCCCTGGGGCCCGCCGGCCCGGTCGCTCGGCGCGGCCCCGCCGGTGGAGGTGCGCCCGCCCGCGGTCGGGGCCTCGTCACCGGCGTTGCGAGCCGCGCTCGCCGGAGGTGTCCAGTTGAACGTCGTCGTGCGGCGCGCGGCGTTCCCGGCGCGGTCGCACACCGTCGCGACCAGCGAGTACGTCCCGGCGGGCCGTCCCGCCATGGGCAGCGGCAGGGTCGTGTCACCCACCAGCGAGCCGCTCGGCCCCGAGAACAGGACGGCGTCGGCGCCGGTCGGGGGGCGCAGCGTCACCGTGGCCTGGCACTCGTCCAAGCCGGAGAGGGCGTCGGTCGCGCGAACGACGAACGCGGCGGACGCGTCCTTTGCCACGTCGAGCCTCGTCACCGCAGGCACCGTCCGGTCGATGCGGACGACCACGGGGGCCGGCTCGTCCGAGACATGCCCCACGGCGTCCACGGCGCGCGCCCGCACCACGTGGACGCCCTGGGTCTCGAGGCGGAACGCGTTGGGCCGATCCCCCCACCCGGCGTCGTCGACGTTGAACTGGTTGCGGTTCCATCCGGACCCCGCGCCGTCCCAGGATGCGCCGCTGCGGACCTCGACGCTCGGCGCGTTGGTCCAGCGATCGGTCTCCGACTCGAGGGCCGGGGGCGCCGGCGCCGTGCGGTCGACGTGGAACGTCGTGGAGCCCGCAACGGGGTTCCAGCCGGGCGCGTTGCGGTGAACCGTGACGGTGTGGGCGCCGTCGGCCAGGCCGCCGATCGGCAGGTGGCCGCCCACGCGCTGATCGCCGGGGTCGCCGAGTTCCAGTGGCGGACGGTCGTCGATCCACACCCTCAGCGTCCCCCGCGACAGGGCGTTGTCGCCCTGGTCGGCACCGAACTCGACGTTCTCGCCCGCGACCCAACCGGGGGTGGCCGCCACGGCGCCGACCCGCGGGCCGACGAGGTCCCGCACCATCACCTGCGCAGGTCCACGGTCCACGCCGTGGCCGTCGGCAGCTTCACCCGCGCGACGATCTTCACCCCGATGCAGTGGCTGGGCGAGATGCCGGTCGGCCACGGGCCGAATCCGTTCGCGGTCCGGCGGGGCAGGGTGGAGTCGCCGTACGTGCGGAACGTTCCGGCGTCAGTTTGTTCCTGGATGATCGCGCCGTCGCCGAGGCTGGGATGCCACGCACCCAGCAGGTACGAGAACCCCTCGATGTGGCTGCCCGCGTAGGGCGTGCACCAGCCGAGCGCGGCCCACGACCCGCCCGGGGCGTCGCGCGCCCCCGAGATGCTGGCCCCCGGCGCGTTCGGCGCGAGGCCGCCGGCCTGGGCCTCGGTGAACCGCGCGGGGACCTCGACGAGAGGCTGATCGGCCAGGGCGGCCGACGGCCCGGCGCAGGCGGCGGCGAGGGCCGCGAGGGTGGTTGCCATCCGGTGGCGACGTGACATGTCGTTCCTTGCGTTCGCGGTGTGGTGGATCACGGGCCGGTGGGGCCCACGGAGATGGACGCCGCGCCGGCGGCGTCGGCGGACGGAGACGGAGGGGTGGGAGCGCGGGAGGGGGTGCGCGCCGGTGCCGGCGCGATGGAAGCGGCGCGCACCGGCGTCGCCGCGGGCGCGGGGACCGCGGCGGGGGCGGGCGCGGCCGGGCGGTGGAGGCTCCCGGGGGCACGCCGGCGGGAGTGGCGGAGTGACGGTGAGGCTAGGCGTGTGCATGCGTGCCTCGCGCAGAGGGCTGGTGATGGAGCTTGCGCAAGGAGGGGG
>JAGQUM010000060.1 GCA_020438485.1 Thermoleophilia bacterium
CCTGGCCGCCGCCGCCGCGTGGGCGGACGCGCTTCCCTCGGGCGTGCGGCTGCCCGCGCCCGACGGCGAGGACCACCTCGTGGTGCTCATGGACGGCCCGCCCGCCGCCGCCGTGTCCCCGGCCGGCCGCGCCGCCCGGTCGGCCGCGATCCTCGCGGCCCAGGCTCCCGTCGAGCGGCGGGTGGCCGCCCTGGGCGGCACCGTCACGGCCCGTTGGAGCATCGCCCTCAACGGCATGGCCGTCACGGTGCCCCAGGGCCGCGGCGACGCCGTCGCGGCGCTCGAGGGAGTCCGCGCGGCGGTGCCCGTCGCGTACCTGTCTCCCGCCGCCGCGTCCATCTCGGGACCGGCGCCGGCCTCCGCGCCGCCGCCGACGCCGCAGCCCGCGGACGGCCACCCGGCGCACATCGCGCTGATCGACACGGCCATCGCCCCGCAGGCTCCCCAGCTGGGCGGCGGCATCGGGCCCACGTTCCCCATCATCGGCGGGCGCGACCTCGTGGACGGCGACGCCGACCCCACGGTGGGCGACAACGCCCCCGTGTGGGAAGGGCACGGCACCCAGATGGCGGGCACCGTTCTGGCCGCCCCCGCCCTCGACGGCTTGCCCGCCGACCGCAGGCCCAGGCTGTTGGCCTATCGCGTCGTCGCCCCTGAGAACGTGGGCGGGGTGGAGGCGCCGCTGGCGCGCAGCGACCGCGTGATCTCGGCCGTCGAGAGCGCGATGGACCCCAACGGCGACGGCGACCCCTCGGACGCCGCCGACGTGCTGCTGCTGGGCGTGGCGGGCGCGTACGCGGGCGGCGGGCAGGACCCGGTGGCCGCCGCGCTGTCGTGGGCGGCCCGGCTGGGGGCCGTTCCCGTGGTCCCGGCCGGCAACGACGGGCCCACGTTCAGCCGCGTCGGCAGCCTCGGGGGCCCCGCCCAGGCCGCGGACGTCATCACCGTCGGGGGCACCGGGGAGGCCGCGACCCCGCGGGGGGCCACGCTCAGCGTGGGTGTGGGGCCCGCGTCGGCGCAGCTGCGGGGCCTGCCGCTGCTGGGCCCCGACCCGGCGTCCGTGTCGGACGCTCCCGTCGTGGTGCTGCCCGGGCCCGGCGGCGTCGGCGCCGGCGAGTCGCTGCAGGCGTACCAGGCGTCAGCCGCCGCGGGGCGCGACCCGCTGGGGGCCATCGTGGTGGTGGCCCGGGGCGGCGCCACGCTTGCCCAGAAGGCCGAGATCGCGTCCATGGCAGGGGCCGCGGCGCTGGTGGTGTGGGACCGGGGCGGGTCCGGCGTGTTCCCCAGCGGCGCGCAGGGCCCGCTGCCGGTGCCCGTGGTCGGCGTGGGTCCCCGGCAGGGCGCCGCGCTGGCCGCGCTGGTCACCCGCGACGGCGGCGCGCGGGCGTCGGTGGCCGCCGACGCGCGGAGGCCCGCGGCGCAGGCCGTCGCGTCGTTCTCATCCACCGGCCCGACGGTGGACGGCCGTATCAAGCCCGACCTGGTGGCCCCGGCGGTGCAGGTGGAGGCCCCGTGGAGCCCGGCGCCGGACGGCACGCCGCGCACCGCGGCCATGACGGGCACGTCCATCGCCGCAGCCCAGGTGGCGGCCGCCGCCCTGCGGCTCCGGGTGGACTCGCCCGGCGTGCGGCCCGCCGTGGTCAAGGCCGCTCTGCTGACGGGTGCCGTCCCACTGCCGCGCGTGCGCGTGGTGGGGCAGGGGGCGGGCCTGCTGGGCGAGGCGCGCGTGCCGCCCGTGCGGGTGGCCCCCGCCGGCGTCACGGCGCCGGCCGCGGCCGTGCCGCGTCGCGTCCGGGCGCGGCTGGTGGACGTGTCGGGCCGCGGGGGGACGTACGAGGTGAGCGTCGTTCACACCGGCGGGGAGAACGTGGCCCCGCCGTGCACCGTCGCGGTGCCCCCCCGTGGGGCGGCCGCGGTGGTGCTGACGCTGCCGGCGGCCCCCGCCGGATGGACCGGCACGGTCCTGGTGCGCAAGGGCCCGGGCGGCGCGGTGGTGGCCCGCGCGCCGGCCGCCACGTTCCCCGCGGTGCGCCCGAGCGGCGGCGACATCGGCATTCCCCGCGTGGGCACGCGCGGGAGCATCACGCAGGCCGAGGTGCGGATCGGCCGCCTGGCCACCGCGGGCGACCGCGTGTTCAGCGCGCCGCTGCACTCGGTGCGGGTCGCGCTGGTCCCCGGCGACGGCAGCGAGCCGATGGTGCTGGCCGGCGTCGGGGGTCGCCACGACTGGACGCCCGGTACGTACCGGTTCGTCGTCAGCCGCCGCCTGCCCACCGGCGGGGAGGTCCCCGCGGGGCGCTACCGGCTGCGCGTCACGGCCCGCGGAGTGTCCGGGGCACCCAGGATCGTGGAGAGCCGCGTCTTCTCGCTCAGATAGTGCGGATTGTCACCACGGGTCTTGCGGAAAGGCCCCTGCGACCATAGTTTGAGACGCAAAGTCACAAACTCGGAGTCCCGCCCATGCCCGCGGATCGGCTGACGATCGGTGTCGCCGCACGTCTCTCGCGCTACCTGCAGGTCCTGACGCAGTCCAAGAAGATGGGCAAGACGAGCATCTCGTCGCAGGCGATCTCCGAGTACACGGGCGTCAACCCCACCCAGATCCGGCGTGACCTCTCGGGATTCGGCAAGTTCGGCAAGCGGGGCGTGGGCTACGACATCGACTCGCTCATCGAGGAGGTGCGCAAGATCCTGCGCACCTCGGGCACCCACAACATCGCCCTGTTCGGCGCGGGCAACCTGGGCCAGGCCATCGCCGGGTCGTCGGTGTTCGTCGACCACGGCTTCCGCATCTCGGCCATCTTCGACGTGGACGAGTCGAAGGTCGGCACGACGGTGGGGGACATCCCCATCCGCCACTACTCGGAGCTGGCCGACGTCGTGGCCGCCGAGGACATCATGGTGGGGGTGCTGGCCATCCCCGCCGACGTGGCACAGCGCGTGGCCGACGACCTGGTGGCGGCCGGCGTGAAGATCATCTTCAACTACTCCGACGCGCTGCTGTCCGTACCGTCGGACGTCACGGTGCACACGTCCAGTCCGGCCGTCGAGCTGCTGTACGCGCTGTACTTCTACCTCACCTGACGCCCGGGGCAGGCTGCACCGGGGACGCGCCCGCTAGCATCCCGCGGCGATGAACCACGATTCGATGCTGGACGGCGTCCGCGAGCGGTTCGACGCCTCCACGGACTTCACGGTGGGCCTCGAGGAGGAGTACCAGCTCCTCGACCCCGGTACTCTCGCGCTGGTCAACCGCTTTGAGGACGTCATCGACGCGGCGCGCCCGCCGCTGGTCGACCGGCTGGCCGGGGAGCTCATCGCCAGCGAGGTCGAGTACAAGACGCGCGCCCACGGCCGGTTCGCCGACGCGGCCCGCGAGCTCGTGGAGGGGCGCCTGGCGGTCGCAGACCTGGTGGAGGAACTCGACATGCGCGTGGGCGTCGCGGGTGTCCACCCGTTCAGCCCGTGGCAGGAGCAGCGCATCATCGACACGCCCCATTACCGGCTGGTGGAGGGCGAGCTCGGCTACATCGCGTGGGTCAACAACACGTGGTCCATCCACCTGCACGTGGGCGTGCGCGGCGCCGACCGCGCGATGGCCGCGTGCACGGCGATGCGGTCCGTGCTGCCCGAGCTCCTGGCCCTGTCGGCCAACAGCCCCGTGTATGGGGGGCGCGACACCCGCCTCGCGTCGATGAGGACGCAGATCTTCACGAAGAGCTTCCCCCGCTGCGGCGTGCCCGATGCATACCCGGACTGGGAGTCGTACGCCCGCCACGTCGAGCTCCTGGAGCGCACCGGCTCGATCATCGAGAGCACCCAGATCTGGTGGAGCGTCCG
>JAGQUM010000061.1 GCA_020438485.1 Thermoleophilia bacterium
GCGCAGCACGGCCTGGGCGCGGGCGGAGGACTCCTCCACGATGCGCCGGGTCTCGGCGTCGATGCGCTCGCGGGTGGCGTTGCCCACGGAGTCGAGCTCCTGCAGCGCGGCACCCAGGAACACCTCGGGGCTGCGCTCGCCGATGGTGACGGGGCCCAGGTCGGACATGCCGTACGACGTCACCATCGACCGCGCCAGCTGCGTCGCGGTGTGCAGGTCGTCGTTGACGGCGGTGGACATCTCGCCGAACGCGACGTTCTCGGCGGCGGTGCCGGCCAGCGTCACCATCAGCTGGCGCTCCAGGTCGCTGCGCCGCAGGACGGTGCGGTCCTTGTCCAGCAGCAGCGTAGTGGCGCGCCCCAGGCGCCGGCCGCGGGCCACGATGGACACGCTGTGGACGGCGTCGGCGCGTCCGCACGCCGCGGCGACGACCGCGTGGCCCGCCTCGTGGACGGCGATGGTGCGCTGCTCGTCGCCGGACAGCACGTGCGCCTGGTTGCGCGCACCGGACACGGTGCGCTCGATGCCCTCGGCCAGGTCGGGCATGCCGATGGACGGGCGCGACGCCCTGGCCGCCAGCAGCGCCGCCTCGTTGACGGCGTTGGCCAGCTCGGCGCCGGTGAAGCCGGGGCAGCGGCGGGCCACGTCCGTGAGGTCGACGTCACCGGCCACGGGGCGCCCGCGCAGGTACAGCCGCAGGATGTCGACGCGGCCCCGCAGGTCCGGGGCGTCCACCGTCACCTGGCGGTCGAACCGGCCCGGGCGCAGCAGCGCGGGGTCCAGCACGTCGGGCCGGTTCGTCGCGGCCAGCACGACGAGGCCGCCGCCGGCGTCGAAGCCGTCCATCTCCACCAGCAGCTGGTTGAGGGTCTGCTCGCGCTCGTCGTTTCCCTGCCCCACCCCGGCGCCGCGCTTGCGGCCCACCGCGTCGATCTCGTCGATGAACACGATGGCGGGGGCGTTCTCCCGGGCCTTCGAGAACAGGTCGCGGATGCGGGCGGCCCCGACGCCCACGAGCGACTCCACGAACTCGGCGCCCGAGACGGCGTAGAACGACGCGCCGGCCTCCGTCGCCGTGGCACGGGCCAGCAGCGTCTTGCCCGTGCCGGGGGGCCCCACCAGCAGCGCACCCTTGGGCGGCCGGGCTCCCAGCCGCCGGTACCTGTCGGGGGCGCGCAGCAGCTCGCACAGCTCACGCAGTTCGGTGATGGCCGTTCCCGCGCCCGCGATGCCCGAGAACCGGGGGGCGGACCCGGGGTCGACCGTGGCCTTGGACCCCCGCCAGCGCGAGAACGCGCCGACCCCGCCCCCGTCGCCCGCCTGCCCCAGGCGCATGAAGAACGCGAACAGGGACACCAGGATGAGGATGGGCAGCAGCACCTGCCCCACGAGGCGCCGGGTCTGCTTGCCGCGCTGACCGTCGACGGTGAGCGTCGCCCCGGCGGCGGGGTCCGACAGCGCCCGCACCAGCGCGTCGGCAGCCCCGGCGCCGGACGGCAGCGCCGCCCAGTGCGTGGCTCCCGAGCGGGTCGTGACGATCAGGCGGTGGTCGTCGTCCAGCAGCGTCGCCGACGCCACCTGTCGCTGGTTCACCATTCCCTGGACGGTGCTCAGGGGGACCTGCTCGCCGCCCGCCACGGGACCTGTGGAGCCGATGAGGAGGGCGAACGCGGCGACGAGCGCGACGGAGAGCACCGCCAGGCACGCCAGCAGGCGGTCGGCCACCAGCACGCGCAGCCCCGACAGGCGGCCGAGGACGGTGGCGGCGCGGCGCGCAACCGGGTGGCCGCGCAGGCCGGCCGCCGCCCGCAAGGGCGCCGGTCGGGCGCGACGCGGGCGGCGCGACGAGGGAGGCGAGGGCCGGCGCGTGGCGGTGGTCATGGCCCCATGGTCCGCCCCGGGCGTCGCGGTTCCGTGTCGGCCCCGTGTCCGTTTCGCCCCGGGTCACGGGTGCCCGCGGCCCGCGGCGAGTGAGGCGGGCGGGAACCGCGGGTACGGTCGTCGCACCGCACCCGACACAAGGACTCCCATGATCTCCAAGAACGGGCTGGTCGTGGTGGCCGACGGCCACGGCGCGACGCTCTACCGCAACACCGCCGACAAGGGGGCGCCCGTGGAGCTGCGCGAGCAGATCACGCTGGGCCCGAGGGACCTGCGGGACGACGGGCCCGCCGGCGCGGCCGGCTCCGACTCCTCGCCGCGCGACATCGACGAGGCCACGTTCGCGAAGCAGCTCACCCAGCGGCTGAACCGCATGGCGATGGACGGCGACGCGGAGGAGGTGGTGATCATCGTGGATCCCACCACCCTGGGCGAGATGCGCCGCAGCTACCACGCGATGCTGGAGAAGGCGATCGTGAAGGAGATCCCCAAGACCCTGACGCAGGCCTCGCCGGACGAGATCGCGGCGGCCCTCGAGTAGGTGACCTACTCCTCGCCGTCGCGCTCGGGATCGCCCCCGGGCGCGACGGCGGCGCCGGCGGGGGGCGCGTCGCCGTGCCGGCGCAGCGCCGCCTGCCCCCGCTCGGGGAACGGCACCTCGAGCTGGTCGAAGTCGCGCGGCACGAGTACCTCGGGGAACGCGCCCTGCGCCTCCCGTTTCACGTCGCGCGGCGGGTAGCGGCCGGACAGGTGCGTCAGCACCAGCGTACGCACCCCGGCGCGGGCGGCGACCTCGGCCGCCTCTGCCGCCGTGGAGTGGCGCGTCTCGCGGGCCCGCCCGGCGTCGGCGGCCAGGAACGTGGCCTCGTGCACGAGCACGTCGGCGCCCTCTGCGGCCAGCACGGTCTGCGCGCAGGGCTGCGTGTCGCCGGTGAACAGCACGCGTCGGCCCCGCCGCGGCGGGCCCATGACGTCGGCCGGGCTCACCACCCGATCGCCCACCTCGAGCGTGCCTCCCCGTTGCAGCACGCCGAAGTCCGGCCCCGGGGTGACCCCCAGCGCCCGGGCGGCGTCGGCGTCGAACGCGCCGGGGCGGTCGTCCTCGACCAACGCCCACCCGACCGACGGGACGCCGTGCTCGGTGGCGAACGCCTCCACGCGTGCGCCGTCCAGGCGGTGCGCGTCCTGCCCCGGCTTAACCTCGTGGGCGACCACCCGGAACGCGTTCGTGCGCATGAGCGGCTCGACCCATCCGAGGAAGCGGTTGAGGCCGGCGGGCCCGTAGATGTGCAGGGGCTTCGTCCGGCCGCGCAGCGCGTACGTCTTGACGAGGCCGGGGAGGCCCAGCACGTGGTCGCCGTGCAGGTGCGTGATGAAGATGGCGTCGACGTCCGCCAGGCCCAGGCCGCTGCGCAGGAACTGGCGCTGCGTGCCCTCCCCGCAATCGATGAGCAGCCGGGCCCCGCCGCGGGCGACGAACGTGGCCGACGTGCCGCGCGCCCGGCTGGGCACCGACGCGGCGGTGCCGAGAAACGTGATCCACAGGTCCATCGAAGGCGGGAGTCTACGCCGGGTCGTCCCGCTCGAGGATCACGATCTCGGCCTCGGCGCGGCCGCCGTCCACCCGCACGAGGGCCATGGTGTGGTGCGGCTGGGTGCGCTTGTCGGTGGGGCTCCCCGGGTTGACGATCGCGAACCCGCCGGCGTCACGCTCGACCAGCGGGACGTGGGAGTGCCCGAACACCACCACGTCCGCGCCGGGGAAGCGCCGGCGCAGGCGCCCGATGCGTCCCTCCCTCGGTCCCGCGTCGTGCACCACGGCGATGCGCACCCCGCCGGCGTCAACCTCGGCGGACGCGGGCAGCGCGCGGCGCAGGTCCTCCCCGTCCGCGTTGCCGTGCACGGCCACGACCGGCGGCCCGATCGCCCGTAGGGCGGCCAGCGAGGCGCCATCCGCGTGGTCCCCCGCGTGGAGGATCAGGTCGCACCCCGCGAGCACGTCCCGGCACGCCGCGGGCAGCGCGCGGGCACGAACCGGCATGTGTGTGTCCGAGATGACGCCGACGCGCACGTCCGCGATCCTAGCCACCCGGCCGGTTCCGGGCGGTGCAGGCCCCGGCGGCGGCGGCGGCGGGTCCGGCACCGGCTGGCGGGCAGGGACGCGTCTGTCACGTGGAGACGCAGGCGCCCCCTGGAGGCGCGCCGGGACCGCGAACGCTCCACGCGCGCGGGCGGGAACGCCCGCCGGGGAACCGGCCGGCGGGCGGATGGGGCGCCACCGGCGCCCTCGGGCCGGGCGGGCGGCGATGGCCTGCGCGGCAGCACGATCTCGGGTGACCGCGCCCTCCCCGCCGGGGCCCCTTCCCCACCCGCGTGGGCTACACTCCTCGGAGCCCGCGCGCGTAGCTCAGCTGGATAGAGCGTTGGCCTCCGGAGCCAAAGGTCGCAGGTTCGAATCCTGCCGCGCGTGCCTACCGTCGTCCCCGTCAATCGGGGTTTCTTGCCCGTTGGCCGTGGCCTTGGCCGCCGATTCGGGGTATACCGACATGGGAGACGGTGCCGTCGACGGCACCGGCGTCCACTGCGGCGAGGGGGCCCGACATGGCACGCAACGGCGGACCGGTGGATCTGGCGAGGGATTTCCCCGTGCTCGGCCACACGCACTGGCAGGAACTCGCCGCGAAGGCGCTCAACCGCGGCAGACCGGATGACAGGAAGCTCGACGGTGCGGCCGCCGAGGAAATGCTGCGCAGCGTGACGGTCGACGACCTGGTCATCGCTCCCCTCTACGAGTTGGAGGGGGAGGTTCCCGACCTGGGCCGGCCCGGGTTCATGCCGTTCACCCGCGGTATCGGATTGCGGGACCCGCACAACCCCTGGGACGTGCGCCAGCGCCATGACAACCCCGACCCCGCCGCCGCGCGAGACGAGATCCGATCCGACCTCGAGGGCGGCGTCACGTCGGTGTGGCTGCAGGTCGGCAACGGCGGCCTCGCGGCCGATGACGTCGCGAGCGCACTCGAGGACGTACACCTCGACTTGGCCGGTGTCGTGGTGTCCGGCGACCCCGACCAGGGCGCCGCGGCCGACGCCCTCCTCGAGGTCTGGCGGCTGCGGGGCATCGCCCCGGAGGCCGCCCGGGGCAACCTCGGCATCGATCCGCTCGCGGCCGCGATGCGGGCCGGGGTCCCCCCCGATATGGACGCCGTCGTCGACCCGGTGCGACGCTGCCTGAACGACCACCCCGGCGTGCGCGCGCTGACGGTGGACGTCACGTCGTACCACGACGCCGGCGCGGGCGACGTCGATGAGGTCTCACTGGCCGTGGCCACCGGCATCGAGTACGTGCGCACGCTGGACAACCATGGTGTCGGTGCCGCTGACGCGTTCGCGCAGATCGAGTTCCGCATCGCCGTCACCGCCGACCAGTTCACCACCATCGCGAAGCTTCGCGCGCTGCGCCGGCTGTGGGCGAGGGTCGGCGAGGCATGCGACGTGCCGGAGGCCGGCCGGGGGGCCGTCATTCACGCCGTCACCAGCGCACGCATGCTGAGTCGCGACGACCCGTGGGTGAACATCCTGCGCACCACCGTGGCGACGTTCGCGGCGGCCTGCGGCGGTGCCCAGGCCATCACGGTGTTGCCGTTCGACGCGGAGTGGGGACAGAGCGACGACCTTGCCCGCCGGCTCGCCCGCAACACCCACATCCTGCTGGCCGAGGAGTCGAGTCTGGGACGGGTCACCGACCCCGCCGGCGGCAGCTGGTACGTCGAATCGCTCACCGGCGAGATCGCGGCCGCGGCGTGGGCATGGGTGCAACGGCTCGAGGCGGACGGCGGGGTCGGTGCCGCCGGCGAGCGGGTGCGCGCACGCATCGCCGACCGGGTCCGTGAGCGAGACCGGCGCCTGGCCACCCGGGATCAGTCGCTGACGGGTGTCAGCATGTTCCCCAACCCGGCCGAGCCGCCGTTGACGCGCGTCCCCCGCCGACGCACCGATCCGCCCGGCCTGCCGATCCACCGCGACGCCGCGATGTTCGAGGCGCTTCGCGACAGGGCCCGCGCCGCCGCCGACCGCGGCGCCCCGCCAACGGCACTCCTGGTGTGCCTGGGTGAGCGTCGCGACTTCGGCGCCCGCGAGGACTTCACCGCGAACGTGCTGGGCGTGGCCGGCTTCACCGTCGCCCGCGTCGAAGGCGCGGACCCCACCGCGATCGCGGATGCGGTGCGCGGCTGCGGAGCGCGCATCGCCATCCTGTGCTCCAACGCCCGCAACTACGCCGCGATGGGCGCGAACGCCGCCGCCGTGCTGCGCGAGGCGGGCGTGGGCACCGTGCTGATCGCCGGACGCCGCCAGGAACTGGGCGACGACGAAACCGCGGTCGACGGCTCCATCCACGCGGGCATGGACGTGGTGGAAGCGCTGACCGGCATGCTTGACGACCTCGGAGTGCCCCGATGAGCGTTCCCCGTTTCGACACCGTCGACCTCGGCGATGGCCGTCCCGACGCCGATGTCGGCGCCCGTTTCGACGACCTCATCGCGCGCAGCGGCGACCCGTCCGAGGACTGGGAGACGCCCGAGCACATCGGGGTCTCGCGCCTCTATACCGAGCGCGACCTGGAGGGGCTCGACTTTCTGCATACCACGCCCGGCGCCGCGCCTTACCTGCGTGGCCCCTACCCCGCGATGTACGTGAACCAGCCCTGGACCGTCCGGCAGTACGCGGGTTTCTCCACCGCCGAGGAGTCCAACGCGTTCTACCGGCGCAACCTGGCGGCCGGCCAGAAGGGCCTGTCCGTGGCGTTCGATCTCGCGACCCACCGCGGGTATGACTCGGACCACCCGCGCGTCGCCGGCGATGTCGGTATGGCCGGCGTCGCAATCGACTCCATCTACGACATGCGCACGCTCTTCGACCGCATACCGCTCGACCAGATGAGCGTGTCGATGACGATGAACGGTGCCGTCCTGCCGATCCTGGCGCTCTACGTCGTGGCCGCCGAGGAGCAGGGCGTCGCGCCGCAGCAACTTGCCGGGACCATCCAGAACGACATCC
>JAGQUM010000062.1 GCA_020438485.1 Thermoleophilia bacterium
GCGCCCGCACCCGCACCCGCACCGGCGCCCGCCCCCGCGGATGACGGCGATGACGACGATGACGACGACGATGACGATGATGACGACGATTAGCGCCCCGCGCTTTCCGCTGTCCACACGCATGCGGCTGGCCGCCGGGCTCGTCGGCGTGGTGCTGGCCAGCGGCATCCTGGTGTATCTGGGCCTGCGGACGGTGCTCGTGAGCCAGATGGAGCACCGCATCCACGCGTCGCTGGTGCAGGAGTACCACGAGTTCGAGCGGTTCCTGCGGCTGGGACGCGACGACGCGGGCAAGCGTGTCGACGGCAACCTGCGCAACGCCGGCGTCCTGTTCCTGCAGCGTTCCGTGCTCGACCCGAACGAGGTGGTGATCGTCATCGACCACCGGCGCGGCGTCGCCGGGTCTCTGTCGGGCGCCCTGGCTCGCCCGCTGGAGGACGACGCCGCGCTCACGGCGCGGTGGCGCGGCGCCACGGAGGCCCGCGTGCAGCGCACGCGGGCCGGCGATGAGCACATCGTGTCGCTGGCGGTTCCGGTGCTGCGCGAGGGTGCCCGCGAGGGGACGTTCGTGGTGGCGCGTGTCATGTCAGCCGACCGCCGCCACGTGGAGGACGCGCTGCGCGCGGTCGCGTGGGTGACGGCGGGGGCCGTGCTGCTGACGGCGCTCGCGGCATGGTGGCTGGCCGGGCGGCTTACGGGCCCGCTGCGCGTGATGACCGACACCGCCCGCCGCATCACCGACCAGGACCTCTCCCTGCGGCTGCACGATCCCGGGGGCGCCGACGAGGTGGCCGTGATGGTGCGCACGTTCAACTCCATGCTCGATCGCCTGGAGCATGCGCTGGGGACGCAGCGTGAGTTCCTGGACGACGCCGGGCACGAACTGCGCACGCCGCTGACCGTGCTGCGCGGCAACCTCGACCAGTTGCGCGACGGCACGGTTCCCCCCGATGAACGCGACGCCGTCATCGCGCTGGTCGACGAGGAGGTCGGGCGCATGACCCGCATCGTCGACGACCTCGTGGCGCTGGCCCGCGCCCAGCGGCCGGACTTCCTGCGCGTGCGCCCCGTGGACCTGCCCGACCTGGTGCACGCGGTCGAGCGGCGGGTGCGGATGATCCCCGGGCCGAGGTGGGTACCCCTGCCCGGGGCCGGCGTGGTGGAGGCCGACCCGGATCGCATCACGCAGGCGCTGCTGAACCTCGCCGTCAACGCCGCCCGCTACTCGCCCGCGGGCGCGCCGGTGGAGATCGGCTCGACGATCATCGGCGGCGAGGCGGTTCTGTGGGTGCACGACTCGGGGCCCGGCGTCGCGCCCGCCGAGCGCGAGCGCATCTTCCGCCGTCACGAGCGTGGGACGGAGCGGGCGCGCACGGGGCGTGGACTGGGCCTGGCGATCGCCCGTGCCATCGCGGAGGCGCACGGTGGCAGCCTGACGCTCGCCGACGCGGCAGGTGGCGGAGGGGCCCGTTTCGAGCTGCGCATACCGGTGGATATCCACGACGACGAGGAGGAGGACCCCACGTGAGCAGGGTGCTGGTGGCCGAGGACGAGGAACGCATCGCGCGGTTCGTCGAGCGGGGACTGCGCGCGGCCGGTTATGCGGTTGATGTCGCCGGCGACGCGACGCAGGCACTGGCGGCCGTGCGGGCCGGCGCTCCCGACCTGATGGTGCTGGACCTCGGCCTTCCCGACACGGACGGGCTCGATCTGCTGGCGGTGCTGCGGGGCGAAGGCCACCGGATGCCCGTCATCGTGCTCACCGCGCGTGACGGTGTCGCCGACAAGGTCGCGGGGTTCGAACGCGGCGCCGACGACTACATCACCAAGCCGTTCGCGTTCGAGGAACTGCTCGCCCGCGTGCGCGCACGGCTGCGCGACAGCGGACGCGCGGAGGCGCAGGAACTGGTGCACGGCGATCTGCGCCTGGACTTGCGGACCCGGCGGGCCGTCACGCCGGACCTGGGGACGGCCGAGCTGTCGGCCCGCGAGTTCGCGCTCTTGGAGGCGCTGATGCGCCACCCCGGGGCCATCCGCTCCCGGGAGGAGTTGCTCGACCGCGTCTGGGGATTCGACTTCGACCCGGGCAGCAACGTGGTGGAGGTCTACATCCGCTACCTGCGCAAGAAGGTGGGGGCGGGGCGGATCCGCACGGTGCGCGGCTCGGGCTACGCCATGAACTGACGGTCCAGGGGGTTCGCGGCCCCGTTCGCGCAGGCGGGTCGCCCTCGACTGCCGACGGGCGCGCCGCGGGCGGTCGGCTGGCACACTGCCTGCCCCACCGCACCTCGCCACGGAGCACGTGTCTCGCATGAACGACGCCCCCGAGCCCGATTGGGTCTCCCGCCTCGCCGACGAGGTTGTCGCCGCCCACGCCGACGCCTCCCGGCCCATCGTGTGCGCGTCGGGGTTGTCGCCGTCCGGCCCGATCCACCTGGGGAACCTGCGCGAGGTGATGGTGCCGCACCTCGTGGCCGACGAGATCCGCCGCCGTGGCATCGCGTGCGAGCACATCCTGTCGTGGGACGACTATGACCGCTTCCGTAAGGTTCCGGGCGGCATCGACGGGCTGGAGGGCTGGGACGAACACATCGGCAAGCCCCTGACGTCCGTGCCGCCTCCGCCGGGCAGCACACACGGCAGCTGGGCCGACCACTTCCGGGCCGGGATGATCGACGCGATGGATGCGCTGGGAATCCGTGTGCGGGCCATCTCGCAGACCGAGATGTACCGCGCGGGCGCGTACGTGGAGCAGGTGCTGCACGCCATGGCCGTGCGCGAGCGGATCGACGCGGTGCTCGATCGGTACCGCACGAAGAACCGCGACCCCGGCGTGGCCGACGACGCCGACGAGGGGGAGCGGGCGGCCGCCGAGGGCTCGGGCGCGGCCGCTGAGAGCGACGGGGGAGGGGGGCTCGGCTACTACCCGTACCGGCCGTACTGCGCGGGGTGCGGCACCGACCTGACGGCCATCACGGCGTACGACGACGCCACCACCCGCATGACGTACGTGTGCCGGTGCGGCCACGAGGAGACGGTGCTGCTGCGCGACCACCGCGACGGAAAGCTGGTGTGGAAGGTCGACTGGCCCATGCGCTGGGCGTACGAGGGCGTCGACTTCGAGCCCTCGGGCGTCGACCACCAGTCCCCCGGTTCGTCGTACGTCGTCGGCGGCGACCTGGTGGGCCCCATCTTCGGCGGCCGGCAGCCCATCGGCCCCATGTACGCGTTCGTCGGCATCAAGGGCATGGCCAAGATGAGCTCGTCGCGCGGCGGCGTGCCCACCCCGGGAGACGCGCTGGACGTCATGGAGCCGCCTCTGCTGCGCTGGCTGTACGCGCGGCGCAAGCCCAACCAGTCCTTCCAGGTGGCGTTCGACGACGAGATCCAGCGGATGTACGACGAGTGGGACTCGCTGGGCCGGCGCGTCGCCATCGACCAGGCCCAGGCCGTGGAGGCCGCCGGATACCGGCGGGCCGCGGCGACGGCCGACGGGCCGCTGCCCGTGACCCCGCACCCGCTGCCGTACCGGGCGCTGGCGTCCGTGGCCGACATCACCGGTGGCGACGAGACGCAGATGCTGCGGATCCTGCGGGCCATGGACCCCGTGAACCCCCTGGACTCCCTGGACGATGCCCGCCCGCGGCTGGACCGCGCCCGCACGTGGATCGAGCGCTACGTGCCCGACGAGGCCCGCACCCACGTCCGCGCCGAGCCCGACGCGGACCTGCTGGCGTCGCTCGACGACGACGGGCGCGAGTCGCTGCGGCTGCTGGCCGACGGCCTGGAGGAGGACTGGACGCTGGACGGCCTCACCACGCTCGTCTACGGCGTCCCCAAGCGGATGGCGGGCTTCGACGTCCACGAGAAGAAGCTGCCGCCCGAGGTCAAGGCCGCGCAGCGCGCGCTCTTCGCGCTGGTATACCGCCTGCTGGTGGGGCGCGACACGGGCCCGCGGCTGCCGACGCTGCTGCTGTCGCTGGACCCCGCGCGCGTCAGGGCGTTGCTCGGACGGGCCTAGGGGGAGGGCGCCGCGCCGCCGCCCTCCCCGGGAGCGCCGTCGCTAGAAGCCCTGGTCCTCCTTGGCGACCGGCTCCAGCACAGGCGCGGACACCCGCACCGACGCCGCGCGGCCCAGGCCTGTGACGCGGACGTCGGCCCGGCCCAGGTCTCCCCGCAGTGACGCGGGGACGTGCGCGGTGACGCGCAGCCGCACCACGGCCCCGGCGGGAAGCAACGGCACCGTCCACCTCACGGCTCCGGCCCGCACTGCCGCGCGGGCGCGTCGGGTGCCCGACGCGGACGTGGCGGCGAGGCCGTCGCGCAGCGTCTGGCGCACCACGACCCCGCGGGCCGCACGGCGCGACGTGTTGCGCACCGTCACCGTGAACGTCGTCGTGCCGCCGGGCAGGGCCGCGGGCGCGGGGGCCGCGGCGACCGGCGGCGGCGCGGGGGCCGCCGGGGAGGGGGACGGGGTGGCGGGGGCGGTCAGCAGGGGGCCGCCGCCCGTGCCGAGCGTGCGCTCCGGCGCGCCGGGAGCCGCGTACGCCAGCTGGCAGTCGAGGAACGTGTGGGTCACGCTGTCGGTGAGCGTGCCGGGCACCACGAACAGCTGGTCCTGGGGGTTCTGGACCCCCGCGTGCCGTGTGGCCCGCACGGCGCGGGGGGCGTCGGCCCGGGCCGTGATGGTCACGCTGCCGGCGTGGTCGTTCGACACCACGGCCGTTGCCGTGCCGGTCTGGTCCAGTTCGACCCGGGCCGGGACGACCGTGGCGCCCTCCGGCGCCGCCAGGTCCACGACCTCTCCGGGTGTGCCGGTGACGGTGACGGGCGCGGCGTTGCCCAGGCACGAGTCGGGCGTGCCCATGGTCACATCGAGGACGTCCGGCAGGCGCTTGCCCGCTGCGAGGGCCCGGAGCTCCGCCACGCGGGCGTTGATGCGAGCGTTGCCCGTCGGCGACGCCCCGTCACGGATCTGGCCGGTCAGCGCCCACACCGACACCTGATGCGCGGCGGCCTCCAGCTGGGGGTCGGGGGCGGCGGCGATGGCGGCCTGGGAGTGTGCCACCAGCCACCCGGCCTCCCGGTACGCGTCGGTCGCCATCGCCGGGTCGTCCGCCTCCGTCTGCAGCGAGACCGCGTAGTCGCGGCCGCTGACGATGTAGTGGGACGTGTCGACGCAGAAGCCGGACGCCTGCGCCGGCACCGTGAAGGCCGCGCCCGCGGGCGTCGCCAGCGTGTAGTGGTAGCGCGACGGCCGCACGTTGACGGTGGTGCCGTCGGGGCGGGTGACGGCGACGGCCGTGGGGAACGCGGGGGATGCGCCGGTCAGCCGGAGCGTGGCGTCCTGGGCACCGAGGCCGGGAGCGGCGGCGACGACGGCCAGCGCCGCGCCGGCACCCGCGGACGCGGCCAGGCGGCGGCGCATGGAGTGGGTCATGTGGTCGATGTCCCTTCGGAGGATCGCGTGGGCACTTCCTCCACCAGCCATCGGGTCCGGGGCGGCGAGCGCCACCCGCACCGTGCGTGGGGGCGGTCACGCACGCGTGGCCCGATGCGCGACCCCGGGCGCGCGCGGGCGGGTGTCGCCGGCCAGCGGACCGCCCTGGGCGTCGCGATCCGCGGCTCTGGCGCGGCGCGCGACGGGGTGGCGCACGCGCGCGCCGGACCCCGTGGGTTCCGGCAGCGGAACTTCGCCGAAACCCACGGTTACAGCGGCAGTACCCGCTCGAACACGATGCGGTCCGCGCCGGGACCCATGTAGTCCGGGTGCAGCGCGCCGGAGAAGCCGAGCGCCTCGTGGAACCCCACGGACCCGACCCGGTCCGGCTGCGCCAGGGCACGGATGCGGGTGCACCCGCGCGCGTGCATCCGGCGGCCGAACTCGCGGTACAGGGCGGCGCCCAGGCCGCGGCCGCGCAGGGCGGGGTCCACCATGTGGAAGTGGACGTACGCCAGCTCGGGCTGGGCCTCGCTGGCCAGGCCCAGCAGCACGCCCGCCATGCGGCCCTCGGCGCCGATCCACACGCCCGACGGGCCGAGCTGGTCGAAGAAGAGGCGGTGCATCGTGAGGCCGACGGGGTGGCCGAACCACTCGTCGGCCACGGCGCGCGCGTCGTCGTAATCGGCGGGCGGCAGCGGCCGCGTGGCGTGCTCGGCGGGGGTCACGTGGAGGATTCTGGCATCCCCCGCGGCGGCGCGCGCGGCCGGCGGCGGGCACGGTGGCGCGGGGCGTGGGACGCTTGGCGCATGAGCGCGCCCGACCCCGAGAAGCTGGCGCGGGTGCTGGCCGAGGAGGTGGCGGTCGTGGACTACGACCCCGGGTGGCCGGGGCGGTTCGCGCGCGAGGTGGAGCGCCTGCGCGGGTTCTTCCCGGTCGGCATGATCCGCCGCGTCGAGCACTTCGGCAGCACCGCGGTCCCCGGCCTGGCGGCCAAGCCGATCGTCGACATCCTCGTCGCCGTCGACGACCTGGAGCGCGTCCGCGCAGAGGTCGCGCCCGCCCTCGAGGCCGCCGGGTACGATTTCTTCTGGCGGCCCGCCTTCGGCGACGACGGGCCGCGTTACCCGTGGTTCATCGCGCGCGACGCGGAGGGGCGGCGGACGGCACATATCCACGTCGTCCGCCCCGGCGACGAGCACTGGGGCCGGCTGCGCTTCCGCGACCATCTCCGCGCGCATCCGGACGTGGCGGCGCGCTACGGTGCGCTCAAGCGACGTCTGGCGGCCGACCTGGGCCACGATCGCGTGGCGTACACCGCGGCAAAGGCCGCCTTCGTGGCGGCGAACACCCCCGCGCCGCGGTAGTCGCCGGGGCCCTCCCCGGCCCGAGGGTCGGTCGTCCCTTCCCGGCGGCGTTGCCCGCATCCGTTACAGCCCTTAGCATCTCTTAACGGCCGGGTCCTCACCCGGGGGACTCCGCGGCCGTGCGGGGGCACCGGCGCGGGGGCAGCCGTGAGCACACGGAGCGGCCCCTTCCGCGATGGCACCCCTCGGGGACCATCTCAAGGGGGAATCGTGGAGCGAAACAGCGTGGTGATCCGCCTCGCGGGGGAGTCCGGCGAGGGGGTGATCTCCTCTGGTGACATCCTCACCCAGGCGGCGGCGCGGGGCGGCTACTACACCCAGACGTTCCGCACGTATCCGGCCGAGATCAAGGGCGGGCCGTGCATGTACCAGGTGCGCATGGGCGCCGAGCGCATCTACAGCCACGGCCGGCACGTCGACCTGCTGGTGTGCTTCAACCAGGAGGCGTGGGACCTGCACCACGACGCGCTGGCCGACGACGGGGTGATCCTCTACGACTCCATCGCCGTCGAGATCCCGGACGAGTACCGGGACCGCGCCCGCCCCGTGCGCATGGAACAGCTGGCCAAGGAGATCGGCGGCTCGTCGCGCGCCAAGAACATGGTCGCCGTGGGCGCGGTGAGCGGCGTCATCAACTTCGACACCACGCCCATCCAGGAGCTGGTGCTGCGCCGCTACGCCCACAAGACGGGCGTCGCCGACGCCAACATCGCGGCGCTCAACGCGGGCGCCGACGAGGCGGACGACCTCAGGGGCTCGCGCGCCATCGCGGCGCCCGTGGAGGTGCAGGAGGACCGCGTGCTGATGAGCGGCAACCAGGCCATCGCCCTGGGCGCCGTGGCCGCCGGACTCGACTACTTCGGCGGCTACCCCATCACGCCCGCGTCCGACATCCTCGAGTGGCTGTCGGCCAAGCTGCCCGCGACGGGCGGCATCACCATCCAGTGCGAGGACGAGATCGCGTCGCTCGCGTCCGTCATCGGCGCGTCCTACGCCGGCGCGAAGGCCGCGACGGCGACGTCGGGGCCCGGCCTGTCGCTGATGAGCGAGCTGCTGGGCTACGCCGGCACGGCCGAGATCCCGTGCGTCATCATCGACGCCCAGCGTGGAGGCCCGTCGACCGGACTCCCCACCAAGACCGAGCAGAGCGACCTGAACCATGCCCTGTACGGCGGCCACGGCGAGGCGCCGCGCGTGGTCATCGCGCCCACCAGCGTGGAGGACTGCTTCTGGGCCACGGTCGACGCGTTCAACTACGCCGAGAAGTACCAGGTGCCGGTGATCATCCTCACCGACCAGGGGCTGGCCACGCGCATGGAGGTCATCCACCGGCCCGACACGTCGAAGGTCGAGCGGGTGGAGCGCAAGACCCGTAAGGACGCGGCGGGCGAGTACCGGCGCTACGAGTTGACGGCCGACTCCGTGTCGCCCATGGGCATCCCGGGCGAGGAGGGCGGCCAGTACGTCGCCACCGGCATCGAGCACGACGAGGTGGGGCACCCGGCGTACACGCCCGCGAACCACGTGGCCATGCAGACCAAGCGCTGGGCCAAGCTGGCCCCCCTGAGCAACGGCGACGCCCGCCACGCCCACGTCGGCGACGAGCGCCCCGAGATCGCCATCATCGGTTTCGGCTCCACGTTCGGTCCCGTACAGGAAGCCGTGCTGAAGGCCCAGGCCGAGGGCCTGTCGGTCGGCGCGTTCTATCCCCGCGTGCTCGGCCCGCTGCCCGTCGAGAGCCTCAACGCGTTCGCCGCCAACGCCGCGACCGTGCTGGTTCCCGAGGTGAACTTCACGGGCCAGCTCGCGCGGCTGCTCAAGGCCGAATGCGACTTCCCCCTCGAGAGCCACGCGAAGTGCGACGGCCTCCCGTTCACCGGCGAGGACATCTACGAGAAGATCCAGGAGGCCGCCCGATGAGCACCGCCGAGACCCCAAAGCGCAAGCCCAACGACTTCAAGTCGGACCTGAAGCCCATCTGGTGCCCCGGGTGCGGCGACTTCGGCGTGCTCGCATCGCTGTACAGGGCGTTCGCGCAACTCGACGTGGATCCCGCCAGGACCGTGATCGTGTCGGGCATCGGCTGCTCCAGCCGCCTGCCCGGCTTCGTGTCGACGTACGGCGTGCACACGCTCCACGGCCGTGCCCTGCCCGTGGCGATGGGCGTGAAGCTGGCCAACCCCGAGCTGACGGTGGTCGCCGTGGGTGGCGACGGCGACGGCTTCGCCATCGGCGCCGGTCACTTCCCACACGCCGCGCGCCGCAACGTCGACATCACGTACCTGGTGATGGACAACGAGATCTACGGCCTCACGAAGGGGCAGGTGTCGCCCACGTCCCTCACCGAGCAGAAGGCGCCGTCGACGCCGTGGGGCAACCTCGAGACGCCGCTCAACACCCTGGCGTTCGCCATCGCGTCGGGAGCCGGATTCGTGGCCCGCGGCGCGTCGTTCAACACCAAGGCGCTGACCGAGCTGATCGTGCAGGCCATGGAGCACCCGGGATTCAGCTACATCGACGCCCTCTCCCCGTGCGTGATGTTCAACAACACACAGGACGAGTGGAAGGAGCTCGTCACCGACGTCGCCCCCGACCACGACATCGCCGACAAGGTGGGCGCGTTCGACCTGGCCCTGAAGGGCGGGTTCACGTTGGGCATCCTCTACAAGGAGCTTCGCCCCACGCTGGACGAGAAGTACCGCCACCTGGTGGAGCGCACGCCCGATTCGGACATCGACGCGATGCTCGATGCGTTCAGCGCCCGCAAGGGCGTGGCCATCGGCAAGCCGCTCGCGTAGTGGCCGCGGCGCCCGGGTCGCGTCGCGACCCGGGCTTCAGGGGATGCCGGCCTCGTCGTCCGAGGCCGTGCCGCCGGCGCCGGTGTGGAAGCCGCTGACCTGGTTGTGGCCCTGGGTCTCGGGCACTCCCGCGCGGTGCAGGCGCACCAGCGCCGCCACGACGTCGGCGTCGAGCTGCGAGCCCGCCACGTCGATGGCGATCTCCAGGGCCCGTTCTGACGACAGCGCCTTGCGGTAGGGGCGGTCCGACGTCATGGCGTCCCATGTGTCGGCCACCGCCATGATGCGGGCACCCTGGCTGAGATCGTCGCCGGACAGGCCGTCCGGGTAGCCCTGGCCGTCGACGCGCTCGTGATGGCCGCGCACCCACGCCACCTGCTCCGCGTCGAGGATCTCCGACACGATGCGGGCGCCCAGCGACGGGTGGGTCTCGATGATGAGCCGCTCCTCTTCGGTCAGCGGGCCGGCCTTCAGCAACACGGCATCGGGCACGCCCACCTTGCCCACGTCGTGCACCAGAGCGGCCTCCTGCAGGTGGCCGGCGCGGCGGGGGGGCCACCCCATCTCGACGGCCAGGCGATGGGTGAGGGCGGCGACCCGCTCGGAATGCCGCTGGGTGTTCTCATCGCGCATGTCCACGGCGCGGGCCAGCGCCCGCAGGGCCGACAGCGTCTGGAGGTGGCCGAAACGCTCGCCGGCCTGTCCGTCGGCCACCCGGCCGGGCAGATAAACGGCGACCGCATCATGGCCGGTGCTCTTGGCCTGTCGTAACGCAAGCTCGGCGAACCGCAGCATCTCCTTGGGATCCTGGGCGTGGCCGAGGTCCACGATGCCCGCCGACACCGTCAGCTGGCTGGCCATCCCCAGCGCCGAGCCACGCACCGCGCCGCGCCGCGGGCACGGTCGGCGGCGGCGCGGGCGGTGGCCGCGGTGACACCCGGCATCAGCCATGCGAACTCCTCGCCGCCGATGCGCGCCAGCGTGTCGCCCTCGCGGGAGAGGCCGCGCAGCCGAAGGCCCAGCTCGGCCAGCACGCGGTCGCCGGCCTCGTGGCCGTATGCGTCGTTGACGTGGCCGAACGCGTCGACGTCGAGGACAACGAGCGCGAGTGGGCGCCCGGCGTCCTGGGCGCGGGCGACCTCCTCCACCAGGTGCTCCTGAAACGAGCGGTGGTTCGGCAGGCCCGTGAGGTGGTCGGTGGTGGCCTGCGTGGACATGCGTTCGCGGGCGAGCGCCGCCTGGATGGCGAGCTCGAGCGTCTCGGCCAGGCGGCGCAGCGTGTGCCCGGCGCCGCGGGGTGGCGTGGAGCCCGGCCCCCACACGGCGCACACGGTGCGGCAGGCAGCGTCCGGACCGTCTCCCACCACGCACACGGCCGTCGCGTCGCCGCTGTCGTCCGTGAGGGTGGATGTCTCGGAGAGGGTGACGGCACGTGCGGTCACCGCATCGCGGGTGGCCGCGACAAGGGGCGGTAGCTCGGTGGACGGGAACGCGATCCGGTCCTCGTCCGCATCGCTCGTGCGAACGCCCACGACGACCTGATCGGCATCGAGCAACTGCGCGACCTGCGCCGCGGCCACGTCGGCGACGCTGGAGGTCTGGGCCCACGTCGCCGCGGTCACCATCTCGCGCATCGCCGCCTGCTCGTGCGACGTGCGCTGCAGGCTCGCCACCAGGCGCCCGCGCTGGCGGCCCAGCAGCACCCACAGGCCCATGGCCAGCAGCCCGAAGCTCACGATGAGGCCCACCAGGACGTGGCGCGAGCGGGTGATGGTGGCGTCCAGCTGGCTGTTCAGTGAAAGGCGCTTCGCCTGCAGTCCGGCGATCCACCGCTCGGTCACGGGCGCCAGGTCGTCTCCCAGGGGGGTGGCGGCGCGCGACGGGTCGGCGCCCGCAGCCCACGGCGCGCCCCGCGTGATGAGACGGTCGAGCGCCGCCAGGGTCTCGTCCCCCGCGCGCCGCGTGGCCGGGTCGACGATGCCGTCGGTGGCGTCCCGCTGCTCGCTCATCACGGCATGCGCGGCGGTGGTCGCGTCCCGCATTCGCGCGATCAGGGCGGGGCGGTCGCCCTCGCGCTGCAGCAGGATCTGGGCGGCACGCATGTCCTCGAAAGCGCGCGAAACGTTGAACACGGCGTTGCCCACGCTCGCCTTGCGCTCCTCGAAGTCGTCGAGCGCCCGGAAGAACAGCAGCGCGGCCACGGCGATGCCCGCCGCCGCGATCACCAGGATCGCCATCTGCAGGTGATGCAGCCGGCGCAGCGACGCGGCGGCGTCCGCGCCCGTGCGGAACTCGGGCGACCCGTCGCCGGGCTGCGTGGTCGTGGTCCTGATGGTCACCGGCGGGGGATCAGGCGGGGTGGGGGGACGCGCATTACCGCCACTTCGGCGCCCGGGACCCCCGAGTTGAGCAACGCGGCGCGGTGGGCGCGGACGGTTCCCCGCGGGGGTCAGAGGCCTTCGCCGGAGCGCCGGGCGGCGTCCGCGGCCCGCTCGCGCAGGGCCGTCAGCCGCGTGCGTAGGTCGTCGTCGTGGGTCGCGAGGATGCGGGCCGCCAGCAGGCCGGCGTTGCGGGCGCCGTCGATCGCCACGGTGGCGACCGGGACGCCCTTCGGCATCTGCACGATCGACAGGAGGGCGTCCAGGCCGTTGAGCGCGGTGACGTTGACCGGCACGCCCACCACGGGAAGGTCGGTGACCGCCGCGAGCATGCCCGGCAGGTGGGCCGCGCCACCCGCGCCCGCCACGATCACCCGCAGTCCCCGGTCGGCGGCGCCGGCCCCGTACTCGATCATGTCGCGGGGCATCCGGTGCGCCGACACCACGCGCACCTCGTGGGGCACGCCCAGCTCGTCGAGCGCATCGGCGGCCTGACGCATCACCGGCAGGTCGGACGTGCTGCCCATCACGATGCCCACCCGCGGCGCGCTCACAACCCCACCTCCGCCGCCGCGCGCAGGGCGGTCGCCCGGGCCACCTCGCGCTCGTCGCCGAGAGCCGTGACGTGGCCCATCTTGCGGCCCATCCTCACCTCGGCCTTCTCGTACAGGTGGACGTGCGCGCCCCGCACCGCCAGCGCCGGGCCCAGCGTCGGCGCCGCGGGACCCTCGCGGGCACCCAGGATGTTGATCATCGCGGCGCTCGGCGCCCGCATGGACACGACGCCCAGCGGCAGGCCCAGGATGCCGCGCACGTGGTTCTCGAACTGCGATGTCTCGCACGCCTCGATGGTGTAGTGGCCCGAGTTGTGCGGGCGGGGCGCCAGCTCGTTGACCAGCACGCCGCCGTCCGGCAACTCGAACATCTCCACGCCCATCACGCCCAGCGCGTCGGCGGCGCGGGCGGCGTCGGACGCCACCCCGGCCGCGCGCGCCACGACGTCCGCGTCGCCGCCGGCGGGGGCCAAGACCTCGTGGCAGATGTGGTCGCGCTGGCGTGTCTCCACCACGGGGTACACGAGTTCCTCGCCGGTGGTCGACCGGGCCACCATCGCGGCGAGCTCGCGCGTGAACCGCACCAGGCCCTCCACCAGGACACCGTCGCCTCGGTCGAGGCGCGCGAGGGCGTCCGCGGCCTCGGCGGGCGTGGCGCAGATGGCGTTGCCGTATCCGTCGTAGCCCAGCGTGCGCGCCTTCAGGACGAGCGGCCAGCCCAGGTCGCGGCCGAGCGCGTCGGCCTCCCGGGCATCGGACATCACGTGGAACTCCGGCACCGGCAGGCCCGCGTCGCGCAGCAGGGCCTTCTGGAGGGCCTTGTCCTGGATGCGGCCCACGGACGCCGCGGTGGGGCGGACGGGCGTGCCCGACGCCTCGACGGCGGCCAGGGCGGCGGCGTCGACGAACTCGTTCTCCAGCGTGACCACCGTACACAGCGCGCCCAGGGCGGCCACGTCGCCGGCCTCGTGCCACCGGCCGGGCACGACGCCGGCGGCCACCGCCGCCGCGGGCTCGGCGTCGTGGCCCAACACCGCCACCCTGATGCCCAGCGGGGCCGCCGCCAGGCACGTCATGCGGGCCAGCTGCCCGGCGCCCACGATGCCGACGTCGTATGGGCGCTGCGCCGGGTCCATGGCCGCACACGCTACCAGCGGCCGCGCCGCGCGCCCGCGCGCGGCGCCCGGGCTGCTAGCATGCCGGCTCCCGGGCGATTAGCTCAGTTGGGAGAGCACCAGCTCGACAAGCTGGGG
>JAGQUM010000063.1 GCA_020438485.1 Thermoleophilia bacterium
CGCGGCCGTCGCCGCGGCGGTGACGTGGCGCCGCTGGGCGGGGCCCGTCGCCGCGCTGGCGCGTGGCCGCCCGTGGCGGGCCGGCGCGCTGTTCGGCGGGGGCCTGGCGCTGGCCAACTTCGTCGTCGGCGTGCCCCTGTCGATCACCCGGTACGCGTGGGGACGCCACTTCGGCATCGTCACGCAGGGCGTGGGCCCGTGGCTGGCGGATGTCGGCAAGGGGCTCGCCATCGGCACCGGCCTGTCGGCCCTCCTGGGCCTGGGCGTCACCGTCGCGGCCGCCCGCGCGCCGCGCCGCTGGTGGGTGTGGGTCGCCGGCGGGGGCATCGCGCTGGTGTGCGTCGGGACGTGGATCACCCCGCTCGTCGTCGAGCCCCTGTTTCAGCGCACGCGCCCGCTGGGTGATTCCGCGCTGGCCCGCCAGATCACCGACATCGCCCGGGCGGAGGGAGTCGACGTCCGCACCGTGCTGGTGAACGACGCGAGCACCCGCACGAACGCCGCCAACGCCTACGTGTCCGGTTACGGGTCCAGCCGGCGCATCGTGGTGTACGACACGCTGCTGCGCGATTTCCCCAGGGACCAGGTGCGCGTGGTGGTGGCCCACGAGGTGGCGCACGTCGCAGAGCGGCATGTGGTGTGGGGGACGGCCCTGGGCGCGGCGGGCACGGTGGCGCTGGTGCTCGTCGGGTTCGGCGTGGCCGGGCGCGGGGGAACCGAGTGCCGTGACGCGCTGCGCGTGGTGTCGCGCCTGGCGGCCGCCGTCGCCGTCGCCGGGACCCTCAGCACCCCGGCGGCGAACCTCGTGAGCCGCGCCATGGAGCGTGAGGCAGACCGCGCCGCGCTGGAGGTGACGCACGACCCGGCGGCCGCCGAGGCGCTGTTCAGGGGGTTCGTGCACACATCCCTCAGCGCGCCGTCGCCGCCGACCGCCGTCCACCTGTGGTTCGGGACCCACCCGTCGATCGCCGAACGGGTCGGCACCGCGCGGCGCTTCGCGGGACGCCGGTGAGCCGCCGGGGCCCCGCGCGCCTGCAGGTCGTGGCCGTGGGCGCGGTAAAGCCACCGTTCGCCGCGCCGGTGCGCGAGTTCGAGGCAAGGGTGAACAGACTCGTCGGTCTCAGCGTTGACGAGGTGAGGCCCGAGCCGCTGCAGCGCGGTGGTGTCGCCGTCCGTGTCGTCGAGGCCGGGCGCATCCGCGCCCGTGTGAGCCGTGACGCCCATGCCGTCGCGCTCGATCCCGCGGCATCCGCGCCGCGCTCCAGCGACGCGTTCGCGGCGTGGCTGGGCGACCACCTCGACCGCGGGCGCCGGGTGGCGTTCCTCATCGGCGGTGCGACAGGGATCGACCAGGCTCTGGCGGACGAGTGCGCCGAGCGCATGGGCCTGGGCCCGCTGACCATGCCCCACCAGCTGGCCCGCCTGGTGCTGACCGAACAGCTCTATCGGGCGCTGACCATCATCCACGGTCACCCGTACGCCCATTGACCGCGGGGCGCGCCGCCGGGGGCTCGCTAGAGTCCGGCGCCATGCCCGACGCACCGCACGAGATCCTGCACGACGCCCTGGTCAGGGCCGCGTCCGCCGCGGCGGGAGCACCCGTGCCCCGCGTGGAGATCACGCCGCCCGCCCGTCCCGAGCACGGCGACCTTGCCACGCCCGTCGCCCTGGGGCTGGCGAAGGTCGCGAAACGCCCGCCTCGCCAGATCGCGGACGAGGTCGTGGCGGCGCTGAGGGGCGACCCGGCCGTCGCCGAGCTGGTGGACGGCGCGGAGGTCGCGGGCCCGGGCTTCATCAACCTGCGGATGTCACCCGCGTGGTACGCCCGCATCGTCTCCGGGGTCGTGGCGGCCGGCGCCGGCCACGGGCGCGGCGGCGCGCAGAGGCCGGAGGCCGTCCTCGTGGAGTTCGTGTCGGTGAACCCCACCGGTCCCCCCCACGTCGGGCATGCCCGCCAGGCGGCCCTGGGGGACAGCATCGCGCGCATCCTCGCGTTCGCCGGCCACCGCGTGACGCGCGAGTACTACGTCAACGACTACGGCCGCCAGATGGAGCTGTTCGGCGAGTCGGTGGCGGCCCGCTACGCCCAGCTCCTGGGAGAGGACGCCCGGGTGCCCGAGGACGGCTACCGGGGCGACTACGTGTCGGACGTCGCCGCGATCCTGCACGTGGAGGTGGGGGAGCGGTACGCGGGTCGCGCCGGGCGGCTCGACGCCGACGGGCGGGGCTTCTTCGCCCGCCGCGGCGGGGAGCTGATGCTGGACGCCATCTTCGCCGAGCTCGAGGCCTTCCGCGTGCACTTCGACGTCGTCTCGCACGAGACGCCCCTGCACGTCTCGGGCGACGTGGAACGGCGCCTGGACGAGCTGACCGCCGCCGGCCACACGTACGTCGATGAGGGCGCGTTGTGGTTCAGGTCGAGCGCGTTCGGCGACGAGAAGGACCGCGTGCTGCGTCGCGCCAACGGCGTCACGACCTACCTGGCCGCCGACGTGGCCTACCATCTCGACAAAGCCGAGCGCATGGGCGACCGGATGATCGACATCCTGGGCGCCGACCACCACGGCTACATCGGCCGCCTCAAGGCGGTGCTGGCCGCGAGCGACCACGACCCGGATCGCCTGGAGGTGCTCATCGTCCAGTTGGTGAGCCTGCTGGAGGACGGCGAGGCCCGCCGGATGAGCAAGCGCGCGGGCACGCTGGTGACCCTGGGTGAGCTGGTGCGTGACATCGGCGTGGACGCCGCCCGGTTCTTCCTGGTGGAGCGCTCCAGCGACACCACGATGGACCTCGACATCGGCCTGGCGCGCGAGCAGAGCCAGGAGAACCCCGTTTACTACGTGCAGTACGCGCACGCCCGCTGCTGTGCCCTGCAGCGCAAGGCCGCGGAGGCCGGCGTCGACGTGGCCGCGTCGGTCGCGACCCCCGGGGATGTCGGCGGCGACGAGCGGGCGCTCGTGGCACGCCTGGCCGAGTGGCCGGCGGTCGCGGCCGAGGCCGCCGCCCGCCGGGCGCCGCACCGCGTGGTGGCGTATCTCAAAGACCTCTCGCGCGAGTTCCACGCGTTCTATCACCGCAGCCAGGTGGTGGACGCGCCGCCGGCCGAGCGGGCGTTCCGTCTGGGAATCGTGGCGGCCACGCGCGCCGTGATCGGCACGGGCCTCGACCTGATCGCCGTGGAGGCGCCCGAGCGCATGTGACCCGACCCGCCGGGTGCTACGCTCGGCGCACCAAGCGCGGGTGTAGCTCAGTTGGCAGAGCGTCGGCTTCCCAAGCCGAAGGTCGCGGGTTCGACCCCCGTCGCCCGCTTCTCGTGGATGAACAGGCCTCTCGCGGCCTTCGGCCTCCGTTGCAGGGGCACCGCGTGGGTCTCGCCGTCCATCGGCCGTCCACCCGTGGCGCGGCGCCTCGACACAGGCGCGTGCCGGGACCCATGTCCCGCGCTTCCGGCCCCGTGGTTCGCCCACCCGCCGGGACGGCACCGGCGCTCCTGGTTCCGCCCGTGCCGCCGGGCCGTCCCGGCGGTGACCGTGGCGTTCGCGGGTCGCGGTGCGCCGGCCCCGCCGCCCGCCGGAAACCGCCGAAACGACCGTGGCCCCCGGTACGATCCCCCCAATGGACCCGGGTGGCGGAGAGGATGGTGGTGCCCCGCACGGGGCGCTCTCCGAACGGGCCGAGCTGCACGCCCTTCGCGCCGTGCTGTCCAGCACCGGGGCGTACGTCTTCACCAAGGACCGCGACTGCCGGTACACGTACGTCAACCGGCTCGTCGCCGAGCTGTTCGGCCGTTCCCCCGCCGAGGTGGTGGGGTGCACCGACGAGGACTTCTTCGATCTGGAGGCCTCCGGCGGCATCCGCCGCAACGACATGGAGGTGATGGCGGGCGGCGTGACGGTTACCGCCGAGGAGCGCAACGTGGTCAGGGAGACCGGCGACGAGCTCTACTACCTGTCGGTGAAGACGCCGCTGCGCGACACCGACGGCGAGGTCATCGGCCTGTGCGGCATCTCGACCGACATCACCAGGCAGAAGGAGCTGGAGCACGCGTTCATCGAGCAACGGGCGCTGCTCGGCACCGTGATCGAGAACGTCGATGCCAGCATCTACGTCAAGCACCGCGACGGCAGGTACCGGTACGTCAACGCCCTGTGCGCACGGATACTCGGCCGCTCGCCGGACGAGATCATCGGCCGCCGCGACGACGAGCTCCACGACCCCGAGACGGCGGCGCGGATCACGGAGATGGACCGCCGCACGTTCGAACGCCAACAGAAGCAGTCCGGCGAGGAACAGCTGGTGCTGCCGGACGGCACCACCGGCCACTTCTGGTCGACCAAGATGCCGCTGGGGCACGTCGGTCGCCCCGACGAACTGATCGGCTTCTCAAGCGACGTCACCGAGATGCACGAGCTTCGGAAGGACCTCGAGCGCCAGGCGTTCACCGACGGCCTGACCGGCGTCGCGACGCGCCGCTACCTGATGCTGCAGGCCGAGCACGAGCTGGAACAGTCGCGACGCCACGGCTGGCCGTTGGCGCTGATCGCGCTGGACATCGACCACTTCAAGAAGGTCAACGACGCCCACCGACACGCCGGGGGCGACGCGGTGCTGGTCGCCGTCGCGCAGCACTGCGCGGGTCTCGTCCGGGACGCGGACCTCGTCGGGCGGATCGGCGGCGAGGAGTTCGCGGTGATGCTGGTCAACACGGGCCTGGACGGCGCCATGCGGCTGGCGGAGCGGCTGCGCCGCGAGGTCGCCGCGCTGCAGGTCACGCTGCCCACGTCCGGCACGCCCGTCAGATGCACCATCAGCCTGGGCGTCTCGGCATTCGACCCTGCCCACGATGGCGGCGCCCACGGCCGGCACGTGACGATCGACGAGCTCCTCGACCGGGCCGACACGGCGCTGTACGTCGCGAAGGCCGAGGGACGCAACCGCGTGCGGGCGGCGCCCCGCGCGTAGCCGGCCGGCCGCCCGCCGGGGCGGGGCGTCCATGTGCCCGGGCAGGTGGACGCCGGGGGGTTCAGCCCGCGGCGCTCAGGGCACCGTCCAGATCCTCGCGCAGGTCCTCCACGTCCTCCAGCCCCACGGACAGGCGGATGACGCCGTCCGTGATGCCCGCCGCGGCACGGGCCTCCGGGCCCATGCGGCGGTGCGTCGTCGTGGCCGGGTGCGTCACCAGCGACTTCGCGTCGCCGAGATTGTTGGAGATGTCGACGATCCGGAGGGCGTCCAGCACCCGGAACGCGGCGTCCTTCGTGTCGTCGGCCAGCGTGAACGTGACCACGGTGCCGCCCGCCGACATCTGGGCTCTCGCCAGCGCGTGATGCGGGTGGCTGGGCAGGTGCGGGTACCGCACGGCCCCGACGGCGGGATGGGCCTCCAGCCACGCGGCCAGGTCGAGCGCCGCCGCGCATTGGTGGTTGACGCGCAGCGCCAGGGTCTCCAGACCCTTGAGCAGCACCCAGGCGTTGAACGGGCTCATCGACGGGCCAGTGTGGCGGATGTAGAGCTCGACGTCCTTTCGGATGTAGTCCGCGGGGCCCAGGATGGCGCCGCCCAGCACGCGTCCCTGGCCGTCGATGTGCTTTGTGGCCGAGTAGACGACGATGTCGCAGCCCAGCTCCATCGGACGCGACAGCACGGGGGTGGCGAACACGTTGTCGGCGATGACCTTCGCGCCGGCGGCGTGGGCCAGGTCGCAGACGGCGGGGATGTCGATGACGTCCTGCATGGGGTTGGACGGCGACTCGAAGAACACCGCCGCCGTGGGTCCCGACAGCGCGGCGCGCCACTGGTCCAGGTCGGGCCCGTCCACGAACGTGGTCTCGACGCCGAAGCGCGGCAGGATCTCGTCCAGGATCACCATGCACGAGCCGAACAGCGCCCGCGAGGCGACCACGTGGTCGCCGGACTTCACCAGGGGCAGCAGGCTGTTGAAGACCGCCGCCATCCCGCTGGCGGTGGCGTAACACGCCGGGGCGCCCTCCATCTGGGCCAGGCGCGCCTCGAACGTCGACACCGTGGGGTTGCCGTACCGGCTGTAGACGTAGCGGTCCTCCGTGCCCGCGAAGGCCCCCTCGGCCTGCCCGGCCGTGTCGTACACGTAGCCCTGGGTCAGGTAGAGCGCCTCGGCGGTCTCGGCGAACCGGCTGCGCTCCAGCCCGCCGCGCACGGCGCGCGTGGCGGGGCGCGCCGAGCCGGGCAGGCCGTCGCGGGCCTCAGGCACCCGCGAACTCCGGCAGCACCACGGCCTGGGCCACGATGACGCGCTCGCCGTTGAACGTCAGCGCCGGCGATCCGTGCAGCCGGTACCCGGAGTTCAGTGCCTCGGTGACGCGCTCGCAGAACGTGCGGTCGTCCGGGCCCGTGAGCACCCGGTACAGCAGGGGCGCGTCGGGGGCATCGGTCACGGCGGGGTCCCTTCGGCGGCGTGGACGGACCCCCGACTCTAGCGGCTTGAGCCCCCGGTCAGTTGAGGTCCTCGCGCCCGCGCCCCCGCGGTGGCAGGGCGGTGGGGGGAGCGGCGCGCGAGGCCGACAGCGTGCGCTGCAGCGACACGGGCCACGCCCACGGCATCACCAGGTCCACGTTGTGGGTGAGGGGGCCGCCGCGCGTGCAGTACTGGGTCTCGGTGATGCGCAGCGCCGGCGCCGGCTCGTCCAGCGACAGCAGGCGCCCCTCGCGGCCGTCGGGCGTCACGACGACGGGGTCGATGCGCGCGTACCCCGAGCACACCGGCTCGCCCAGCGCCAGCATCGTCGCCAGCAGCGAACCGTGCGCGGCCACGAGTGGCACGAGCTCCTCGGCGGGCGGCATCGGGTGTACCGGGGAGAGGCGGTTCTCGAGCACGGCGCACGGGCGACCGTCGCGCGACACGACGCGGGTGATGCGCAGCACCGACGTGCCCGGCTCGACGGCGAGCGCCTGGGCGGTGGCGTGATCCGCGGCCTCCGGCGACGACTCCAACAGATCCGTGTCGATCTCGACGCCCGCGGCCCGCGCCAGCTCGGTCTGCGCCATCAGCACCTCGAAGCGCTCCCGGTGGCCCGGCACGGCCGGGGCGTTGACGAACGTGCCGCTGCCCTGGCGCCGCGTCGCCGTCCCGTCGGCGACGAGCCGGTCGAGCGCGCTGATCACGGTGCTGCGCGCCACGTTGAGGGTGTCGGCCAGCTCGACGTCGGGCGGAAGCCGGTCGCCGGGGCGGCGGCCCGACTGGACGATCCAGCGGCGAAGTTCCGTTTCGGCGGCGTCCGTGCGGGGCGACGGCCGCCGGCGCGGGGGGGCGTTGGGGTCGGGGAAGGAGATGTCGGATTCCTTGTCTGGCGCCGTAGCCGCCGACGACCCCGCCGAAGCGTCGGCGAGGTTCCCGGACGGGCCACGGAAGTACGGTAAGGGGGGTGTTGTCGGCGAAGAAGGGGGACTTCGCTTGCGGCTTAACCCGGAACACGGAGATCCGTACCGGGATGTGAGACCACCGAGGTTGAGGATACCCGGCACCGCCGGTCGCGTAAACCTGCCTTGGGGGGATGAATCCGTCGGGACATATCCACATGACCCACAGGTTCATCCACAGGAGGCACGGGCGAGGGTCACCCGCATCCGTACAAAACCGCAGCGAGTGGCGTCAGGACGGCAACGTGCCCACGTCGAGCGCCGCGACGCGGCCCGCCGTCGGCGTGCCTACTCGACGGTGGCGGGAGAGAACGTGTCGCAGGCCGTCGGGGTGCCCTGCTGGAACCCGACGCCGAACCAGCGCTGTCGGGCCGCCGACGAGCCGTGCGTCCAGTTCTCGGGCGTCACCCGCCCCTGGATGCTCTCCTGGATGCGGTCGTCGCCCACCGAGGCCGCGGCGTCGAGTGCGCGGTTGATGTCGTCCTGCGTGAGGTTCGTGATGTAGCCGGTCTCGACGGCGTGCTTGGCCCATACGCCGGCCAGGCAATCGGCCTGCAACTCCGACCGCACGGCCGCGCTGTTGGGGCCGGTGCGGCGATCGCGCGAGACCTTGTCGAGGATGCCGCTGAGGTTCTGGACGTGGTGGCCGTACTCGTGGGCGATGACGTACGCCTCGGCGAACGGGCCGCCCTGGGCGCCGAACTTCGACTGCAGTTCGTCGAAGAAGCCGAGGTCGATGTAGACGCGCTGGTCGGGCGGGCAGTAGAACGGGCCGACGGCCGACGACGCGGCGCCGCAGCCCGTGTTGACGCCGCCGGTGTAGAACACGGTGCGTGCCTGGCTGTACCGCTCGCCCTGGGCCTTGAACTCGCCGAGCCAGTACTTCTGGATGCTGTTGGTGTACCCGACGATCCGGCACACCTCCTTGGTGTTCGCATCCGCACCCGTCCGGCATTCCTGGGCGATGTCGCTGGGCGGTGCGCCGCCGCCCACCTGCGTGCCGTTCAGGTCGTCGAGGTTGGGGAGCGTGCCGCCCCCGCCGCCCCCCAGCACCTGGATGAGGAGCATGATGATGACGCCGACGATGCCGAGGCCGCCGACGGCGGCCCCGCCTCGGGCGAAGCCGCCGCGCCCTCGCTGGTCCTCGACCTGGCTGGTGTCGAGCTCGACGTCCTCATCAAATTTCGCCATGGTGGAAGTTTACGGATGCTCCGGGAAGGCCGCCAGAGCCCGGGCGCGGCTCACGCGGCCCGGGGCCCGAGGGCCCGCCGCGCAAGCCGCCCCACGGCCACCGCGGCGGCCCGGGCCGCGGGCGGCGGGGGAGTGGAGGCGCCGCACATCCGCCGGGCGATGGCCTGGCGCACCCATTCGGGGCGCAGGATGGCCATCGTGAGCCGCGGCGAGGCCTCGGCCGTGAGCTTGCCCAGCCAGGCCCCGGCCCGGTGCGCGCCGAGCGCCTCGCCGAGGGCACGGGGGTAGTCCGACAGGTCCGCCGCGCGGCCCTCCAGAAGGTCGCCGACGCACCGCGATGCGATGGCGCTGGACATGAACGCCTCGTACATCCCATCGCCGCTGAACGGGTCCACCAGGCCGGCCGCGTCGCCCACCAGCGCGCAGCGGCCCACGGCCACCGCCGTCCCGGGGCGGCGGATGGGCAGCCGGTGGCCCCGGACGTGCTCCAGCGCGTCGGCGTCGGCGCCGTGCGCGCGGCACATGGCGGCCAGGTGGTCCCGCAGCCGCGGGCCCTCGTCGAGGTAGCCGCCGACGCCGAAGTTGAGGTGGTCGTCCTTCGGGAAGATCCACGCGTAGCCGCCCGGCACGGTGGCGAACTCCAGCAGCGCGCGGTCGATGTAGGCGGCGTCGTCGAAGCCCCCGGCGCCCCGCGGCAGGTTGCCCTCGAGCGCGACCGCGTAGGCGGGCGGGGGCACCCCGAGGGCGGCGCGGACGGCACCGTTCGCGCCGTCCGCGCCCACGACCGCGCGGGCGCGCAGCGCGCCCGCGTCCGACTCGACGTCCACGCCGTCGGCCACGTGGCGCAGGCCCCGCACCCGGACCCCGTCACGGAAGTCCGCCCCGGCCGCCGCCGCCGCGCCCGCCAGGTGCGCATCCAGGCGCCGGCGCTGGGTCATGTGCACCATCGTCTCGGCGCTCTCCACGGCCAGCATGTCGGGCGACGCGTAGCCCATCCCCAGGTCGACGCGCGTCACGCGGCGCTCCACGACGGGCCCGATGTCGGCGGGGATCAGCCCGACGCCGCGGGCCGTGACCCCACCCCCGCACGGCTTGTCGCGGGGGAAACGCGCGCGGTCGAGCAGAACCACGCGCAGGCCCCGGCGGGCGAGCCGGCTCGCGGTGCACGCGCCCGCCGGGCCCGCGCCGACCACCACCACGTCACACCGCTCCCGCACTCTTGCGTCCCCCCGCTCGCCCCTGATGCGCGGGCGAGACTAGTGGACGCCCCGGCCCGCCACCCGCGCGGCGTGCGCCGCCGCGACCGTGGGCGGCGGGCGCGGGCACCCGGCCGGTGTCCCGCCTGCGCGACCACCACGCGCAGAAACGTGCCGGGACGCGGGCGCCGCCAGGCCGAGGACGGCAACCGCGGTCGTCACCGTCCCCCGGCTGCCCCACGTGGGCGGCCGCCCGCTAGGTTCCCGGCATGCGCACCATCCTGCGGGGCGCGTGGGTGATCGCCGCGGCCACGGCCGCCGCGGGGCCCGCGGCGGCCATCACCACCGTGCCCGGCGTGAGGGTCCAGACCGCCGCGTCGGGCGTCCCCCGACCCACGGCCATCGCCGTGGACGCCCGGGGCGGCATGTGGATCACCAGCTCCGGCAACTACCCGCTGGCCTCCGACGGCGTGTGGTTCGTGCCGCGCCCCGGGGCCCGCCCGCGCCAGGTGGCCGACGGCATGTCGCTGGCCCTCGGCCTGACGTGGCGCAGGGGGGTGCTCTACGTGGCGCACGTCGATCCGGCGGGCACGTCCGACGCCGACGTGGCCCGCCGCCGCGGGCGCGTCGTGGCCCTGGGCGCATGGGACGGACGGCGGTTCCGCAGCCGCCGGGTGGTGCTCGGGGGTCTGCCCGTCGGGCGGCACACCATCGACAACATCGTCACGGGCCCCGACGGGATGCTGTACGTCGGGCTGGGAAGCGTGGGCGACACGCGCCGCAGCCCGTCAGCACTGTCGGCGACAGTGCTGAGGTTCCATCCCGCCGCCCGCCGGCCCGTCGCCCGTGTCGTCGCCCGCGGGCTGCGCAACCCGTACGGCCTCGCGTTCGTCCCGGGTACCCGCCACCTCGTGGTCACCGACAACGGACGCGACGACCTGGGTCCGTCGCGCCCGCCGGACGAGGTGAACCTGGTCGACACGTCCCGGCCCGCCCGCGCGTACGGGTTCCCCCGCTGCTGGGGGCAGGGGGGTACCGCATGCCGTGGCACGGTGCCCGCGCTGGTGCGCACCGCCCCGCACGCGTCCACCGACGGCGTGGCCGTCGTGCGGCGCTTCGGCCGGTGGGGCACCTCGGCGTTCGTGGCCAGCAACGGGTCGGCGCTGTTCAGCCGCCCGGTGACCAGCGTGGTGCAGCGTGTCGCGCTCACGCCGGCCCCCGGCGGCTACCGGGCCCGCCTGACCCGGTTCGCGTGGGGTTTCCGTCGATTTGATCCCCTGGGGATGACGTCCGACTCGCGGGGCCGCGTGTATCTCACGCTGTGGCGTTCCGGGCGCATTGTGCTCTTCACGCCCCGCTGACGCGGGCGGCGGCGAGGGACGTCCGCGGCGCGTGGAGGTGGCAAACGTCACCCGTGGGTGGTATGACACGGGATATGAGGACGGTCGTCATGCACGTGCCCCGATGAGTCCCCAGGAGAACTGGGTCGCCGCGCACCTGCATCCCGACGCACTGCGCGACATGTCCCGCCAGGAGATGAAGCGCCTCCGGGACCGACTGCGCGAGGAGCGCCGCGCGATTCAGACCGAGACCATCACCGGCGGCCCCACCGGGGAGCTATGCCGGAGGATGAACGAACTGGAGACCCTGGAGAAGGCCATCGAACGTTCGCTGCACCTCGCCCCCGCCCGCGGGGGGATGCTGGGCGTCTTCACCTCGTTCCGTCGGGCTCCGCAGCGGCCCTGACGTCTTCGGCGTCCAGCAGCGACAGGTCGGCGTCCTCCTCGTTGATCACCCGGGTGGCGTGCGCGGCGATGGCGTCCTCGAACAGGTTGCGCATGGCCCGCGCGTTGCCGAAGTCCGGCCCGGCGTGCCCGCGCATTCCCGTGACGATCTCCACCATTGCGGCGTCGGCCTCCGGGGTCAGCGCGTAGTCGTACTTGGCGGCGGTGCGCCGGAAGATCTCGGCCAGCTCGTCGGCGCTGTACGACCCGAACACGAGGATGGTGGGGAAGCGGCTGCGCAGCCCCGGGTTCGATGACAGCAGCTTCTGCATGGGCTCGTCGTACCCCGCCAGGATCACGGCCAGGCGGTCACGGTGGTCCTCCATGCGCTTGAGCAGCGCCGCAAGGGCCTCCTGGCCGAAGTCGGACTCGCCGCCCTGGGCCAGCGCGTACGCCTCGTCCACGAACAGCACGCCGTCGAGGGCCTTCCGGACCACCTCGTCGACCCTCTGCGCGGTCTGGCCGATGTAGCCCGCGACCAGGCCGGCGCGGTCCACCTCGATGAGGTGCCCGGACGTCAGGAGGCCCAGGCCGCGGTAGATGCGGCCGATCAGCCGGGCCACGGTGGTCTTGCCGGTTCCCGGAGGGCCCGTGAACACCAGGTGCAGCGACACCTCCGGCGTGCGCTTGCCCTCGGACTTGCGGCGGGCCTGCACGGCCAGCAGGTCGGTGAGCGCCGTGATCTGCGACTTGATGGCGTGCAGGCCCACCAGCTCGTCGAGTTCCTTGCGGGCCGCGGTGAGATCCGCCGCGATCTCCTCCGCCGTCGCCTCGGCGGCCTGGGCCGCTCCCGTGCTGGGCACCTCCGATCCCCTTCCGGCCGTGCGCAGCGCCTCGACCCGGGCGCCGGCGACGGCCTCGCGCACGTCGGGGTCGGCCGGGAGCGCCTTCTCCGCGCCCCGGGCCGCGACCTCCAGCGCGTCGGCGGCGCCCGAGCGGTCGCCGGTGGCTCCCAGCGCCTCCGCCAGCAACCGGTGGGAGCGGACCGTGGCCCAGTCACCCTCGCCGCGCAGGCGCAGCGTCAGCCCGGCCGCCTCGCGGAGCGACACCAGGGCCTCGGAGGCCGCGCCGGCGGCCAAGCGGGCGGCACCCAGGTCGGCCAGCCAGCCGTCGGCCAGCAGATCCATGCGTCCCGCGGCCCGCGCCTGGGCCACCGCGTCGGCCAGCATCGTGGCGCCGCCGGCGTTGTCGCCCTCGGCCATCGCCACCCGGCCCTTCAGCCGCAGCAGGCCGGCGGCCTCCACGGGTGTGAGCGCGGTGCCGTCCAGCCGGGCGACGGCGGTGCGGGCGTCTGCCAGGCGGCTTTCGCGCAGCGCGCGGTCGACGCTGTGGGTGACGATGGCGAGGCGGTCCTGTGGCGGCACGGCGCGGCTTCCCGGGTCGGTCGTGAGTCCGGCGAGTTTACGGCGTCACGTCCCGGCGGTACGGTGCGCGAAACCGGAGGGGGCGCGCCATGTGGTGGTGGGTTCTGGGGGCGTTGGCGGCAGCGCTGGTGCTCACCGCGCTGTACGACGTGACGCAGCGGCGCCACGCCGTGCTGCGCAACTTCCCGGTCGTCGGGCACCTGCGCTACCTGCTGGAGCGCATCGGTCCGGAACTGCGCCAGTACATCGTCACCGGCAACGACCAGGAACGGCCGTTCAACCGCAACGAGCGGCGCTGGGTATACGCGTCGTCCAAGCGGCAGAACAACTACTTCGGGTTCGGTTCCGACAACCACATGGACGCCCGCTCGGGGTACATCGTGCTGCGCCCGGCGGTGTTCCCGTACCCCGAGGCATCGCCCCCCGTTGAGGCCGTTCCGTGCGCCAAGGTCCTGGGCGGCCCCCGCGGTCGCCGCCTGGCGTTCCGCCCCCCGTCGATCATCAACGTCTCGGGGATGAGCTTCGGATCACTGTCCGCCAACGCCATCGAGGCGCTCAACCGCGGCGCCGCGCTCGCCGGCTGCCTGCACAACACGGGGGAGGGAGGCATCAGCCGCCACCACCGCCACGGCGGCGACCTCATCCTGCAGGTCGGCACCGCGTACTTCGGCTGCCGCGACGCGCAGGGCCGGTTCAGCATGGATCGCCTGGTGGAAACGGTCCAGGACTCCCCGGTGCGGGCCATCGAGATCAAGCTCTCGCAGGGCGCGAAGCCCGGCCTGGGCGGGGTCCTGCCGGGCGCCAAGGTCACGGCCGAGATCGCGGCCGCGCGCGGCGTGCCGGAAGGGGTCGACTGCATCAGCCCCAACCGCCACTCGGCCTTCGACGGCGTCGACAGCATGCTGGACTTCGTCGAGTCCATCGCGGAGGCCACCGGGCTGCCGGTGGGAATCAAGGCGGCGGTCGGCTCACGCGCGTTCTGGGTGGAGCTGGCGAAGGAGATGGAGAGCGGCGCCCGGGGCGTCGACTTCGTCACCGTCGACGGGGGAGAGGGCGGCACGGGGGCGGCGCCGCTCGTGTTCGCCGACCACGTGGCCCTGCCGTTCGTGTCGGCCCACGCCCGCGTGTACAGCGCCTTCGCCGAGCGGGGCCTGCACGAGCGCGTCGTGTTCGTGGGGTCGGGGCGCCTGGGACTGCCCGACCGCGCGTCGCTGGCGTTCGCGCTGGGAACCGACATGGTGCACGTGGCCCGCGAGTCGATGCTGTCGGTGGGGTGCATCCAGGCCCAGCGCTGCCACACGGGCCACTGCCCCGCGGGCGTCGCGACCCAGTCGGCGTGGCTCCAGCGGGGCCTCGACCCGGCGTCAAAGGGCGAGCGGGCCGGCACGTTCATCCGGGTGCTGCGCGCCTCGATGCTGAAGCTCGCGCACACGTGCGGCGTGGCGCACCCGGGGCTGCTGACCCTCGACCACATCGAGCTGCTGGACCACGGTGTGCCCCGCAACCCGTGGCCCATGTTCCGCTACCAGAAGGGATGGTCGCTCCCGTCGCCCGAGGACGTTCGGGACGTGACGGCGATCATGGACCAGGCGCTACCGTTGGCGCATGGATGATGCTCAGAACGGGTGGCGCTCGGCGTGGCGCTGGTACGCGGTCCCGGCCGCGATCCTGGTGCTGCTGCTGATCGCCGACCTCGCCGGCTGGCTCGAGGCGCTGCGCCCCTGACTCAGCCCGGCGGCCACCGCGGGGCTGACGCCGCCCCGGCCAGCAGCAGGGCCCCCGCGATGCCCGCCCGCTGACCCAGCCCGGGTGGCGCGATGAACGCGTCGTCCCCGTGCTCCGGGCACCCGGGGTAACCGGCCAGACGGGCACGGAACTCCCGGCGGACGGCCGTCAGCAGCCCGTCGAGCCGGCTGATCCCCCCGCCCAGGATGATCCGTCGCGGCGCGCACGCGTACGCGAGCGTGACGAGGCCGTCGGCGATGGGCGTGGCCAGCGCGCTCACCAGCCGGGCCCGCTCGGCCGCGTCGAGGTCGGCGCCGTCCTTGCCCGTCCGCGCACGCACGGCGGGGGCGGCGACCAGGCCCTCCAGGCAGTCGCCGTGAAACGGGCACACGCCGGAGAAGTCGTCGCCCGGCGCGCGGCGCACGGTGATGTGGCCCGCCTCGGGGTGGGGAAGGCCGTGGACGGGGCGACCGTCGTGGACGACGCCGACGCCGAGGCCCGTGCCGATGGTGACGTAGACGGCGTCGCCGAACCCCCGCGCCGCGCCCCACCGGCACTCCGCGAGCGCCGCGGCGTTCACGTCGGTGTCGACGGTCACGGGCGCCCCCAGCGCGTCGCGCACCGCGTCGGCCACCCCGAAGCCCGACCAGCCGGGCTTCGGGGTGGCGCGCAGCGCGCCGGTGGCGAGATCGAGCGGGCCGAACGCCGCAAGGCCGACCGCGTCGGGCGCGACGCCGCGCAGGGCGTCGGCGATCCGGGCCAGCGTCGCGTCCGGGGTGGTGGTGGGCACCTGGGCGAGCAGCGTCACGCGGCCGCCGTCCGCCGCGGCGACGCGGGTGCTGGTGCCGCCCGTCTCGACCCCGACGATGGCCATGCGGCAGTTCTACACCCCCACCCCGCGGAACCCCGGGTGGGGGACACGTACGATGCGGCGCCCATGCCCGACCCGATACCGCTCGTGCGCGACCGCGCCATCGTCACGGCCTTCGCGGCGCTCGGTATGTGGGGGTACTGCCTGTACGCGATGGGTCCGGTCCTCGTGGCCCTGCGGGCCGACCTGGGCGTGTCGCGCACCCAGATCGGGACGGCGGGCACGGCGCTGGCGCTCGGGTCCATCACCGGGGGCCTGGCCTCGCCCGCGCTGTTCGCGCGGATGCGCCAGGGCCCGCTGCTGGCTGTGGCGGTGCTGCTGATCGCGGCGGCGTCCGCCGGGTTCGCCGTGGCCTGGAGCCTGCCCGCGGTGCTGGCGGCCGCGTTCGTCCTGGGGGTGGGCGGCTCGCTGGCCACCATCGTGGTGCCCGTGATCGTGGACACGCGCCAGCCGCACGCCCGGGCGGTGGGCATCACGGAGGCCAACTCGTGGGCGGGGGCGGTGGGCGTGGCGTCGCCTCTGGTGATCGGCGGTGCGATCGCCCTGGGGATCGGCTGGACCGCCGGGCCGTGGTGCGGCGCCGTCGCGGGGCTCGCCGTCGCCTGGCTCGCCCGCGGCCTGCCCCCGGCGGCCCCGCCCCCCGGGGCCCGGGTGACCGGCGACGTGCCCGATGCCCGGGGCTTCGGGGGGTCGTTCTGGCGGTGGTGGGCCGTGCTGGTGTGCGGGGTGGCGGTGGAGTTCTGCATCACGTTCTGGGCGGCCGACTTCATGCAGACCGCGGTGGGGATGTCGCCGGGCCTCGCCAGCGGCCTGATGGGCGTGTTCGTGGGCGGCCTCGCCGCCGGCCGCTTCGCGGGGGCCCGGCTCGTGGGCCGGCGCCCCCCGGACCGCCTGGTGGCGGCCGCGTACGGGCTGCTCCTGGCGGGCGGCGCCGTGTTCTGGGCGGCGCGCGAACCCGTCGTCAGCGTCGCCGGCCTGGCCCTGCTGGGCCTGGGCGTATCGGTGGTGTTCCCCCTGAGCATGGCGCTGGCCATCGGCGCCGCGCCGCCCGGCGCGGCCGAGGGCGCGTCGACCCGCATCTCGCTGGGCGCGTCCATGGCCATCCTGGCCGCGCCGTTCGCGCTGGGCGCCCTCGGCGACGCCGTCGGCCCGCGCCGGGGGTTCCTGCTGGTGCCCGCGATCGTGCTGGTGGCCCTGGCTCTGATCGCCGCGAGACGCCCCCGCCTCTAGCCGTCCGCCGTCGCCGGATCGCCCACCAGGCGCAGCAGCGATCCGTCCGGGTCGAGCAGGGCGCCGATTCGCAGGCCGGCCGGTTCCGGGCGGGGCGGGTGCAGGCGCGGGAAGCCGTTCGTCGCCTCCGGGACGCCCGCGTCGCGGCAGGCCGCGGCGAACGCGTCCACGTCGGCAAGGCGCAGGCAGCAGCCGCACGGGTTCGCCGCCGGGTCGAGGCCGGCCCACGGAAAGAACTCCAGCACAAGGTCGCCCCGTGTCAGGATCATCCACCCGTCGTCGCGGAACGCCTCGGCGAAGCCCAGACCGGCGTAGAAGAGCGACGTGGCGGCGAGGTCGCGGGACGGCAGGTTGGGTGTGGCGCGGTCGGGCACGGGTTCCCCTTACGTGATGAGGCGTTTCTCGGAGCGCCAGACGGCCAGTCGCCACATCACGAACCCGAACGCGGCCAGGACGCCCACGTGGGCCAGGTCGGGCCCCGGTTCCCACCCGAACGCCGCGTGGCGCACCAGTTGCACGCAGTGGTACAGCGGGTTCAGCTGGCCGGCGATCTGCGCCCACCGCGGCAGGCCGTCGAGGGGGAAGAACGTGCCGGCCACCAGCATCACCGGCGTGATGACGATGCTGGTGATGTACGAGAAGCTGTCGATCGACTTCATCAGCGCCGCCACGAGCGTGCCGAAAGAGGCCCACCCGAAACCCGTGAGCACGCCGATGAGCGGCACGGCCAGCATGCCCCACGACGGGTCCAGGCCGAACGCCATGGCGACGAGCAACGGCACGGTGCCGTACACCCCCGCCCGCAGCGCGATCCAGATGACCTCGGCCGTCACCAGCTCCTCGGTGTCGACGGGGGCGGCGAGGATGCCGTCGTACGTCCGCTGGTACTCGCGCTTCACGAACGTGCCGAACATCGCGCTGAACGCCGACGCGAACAGCACGGCGGTGCCGACGGTGCCGGTGCCGACGTACTCGACGTAGTCGAGGCCGCCGACCTTCGCCACCAGCGACCCGAACCCGAAGCCGAACGCCAGCAGGTAGATGGTGGGCTCGACGGTGGACGAGAACGTCACCGAGCGCCAGTACGACGAGAAGTTGATGATCTCGCGCACCAGCACGCCGGCGATGGCGGCACCCTCCAGGCGGTGCAGACGGCGCCGCGGGGCGGGGACGCTCACCCGATCTCCTCGCCGGTGAGCAGCACGAACACGTCCTCGAGGTTGGCGGGACGGTGCTCGCCGTCCGGCAGCGGCCCGGTGGCGGCGTCGAGGCGCAGCAGGCTGACCGACGTGCCCGTGCGCCGGGTCCGCACCCCGGCGGCCTGTGCGTCGGCCTCGGCCCGCGCGAGGGCGTCGGGCGGGCCGTACACCTCCAGGGCCATCTCGCCCGCGTGCTCGCGCACCAACTCGGCGGGGGCGCCGGTGGCGACCGCCGTGCCGTGGGCCACGATCACGACCGTGTCGCACAGGCGGGCGGCCTCCTCGATGTAGTGCGTCGACATCAGGATGGACGTACCCTGGGTGCGCAGCGCGTCGATCAGGGCCCAGATCTCCTGGCGCACCTGGGGGTCGAGGCCCACGGTGGGCTCGTCCATCAGCACCAGGCGGGGGCCGTGAAGCAGCGCGCGGGCGATCAGCAGGCGGCGCCGCATCCCTCCCGACAGGGCGGTGACCTTGGCGTCGGCGCGGTCCGTGAGCAGCGCGATCTCCAGGGCGCGGTCCACGGCGGCCCGGCGTTCGTGGCGGGGCACCCGGTACAGGTGAGCGAACACCACCAGGTTCTGCCGGACGGTCAGCGTCGTGTCGAGGTTGTCCAGCTGCGGCACCACCCCCATCAGCGCGCGAGCCGACTTCGACTGGCCGGGCAGGGGCAGCCCCAGCACATCGATGGTGCCCGAGTCGGGGATGCACTGGGCGGTGAGCAGCTTGACCGTGGTGCTCTTGCCGGCCCCGTTCGGTCCCAGCAGGCCCACGCACGTGCCCACGGGCACCTCCAGGTCGAGGCCGGCGACGGCGTGGACGTCGCCGAAGGACTTGTGCACGCCATCCAGGCGCAGCGCGGGCGGGGCGGGGGAGGCGGGCACGGGGCCACCCTCGCAGATCCCGGGGATCGGGGGGCGCGCCCGGTCCCTGCGGCGTGGTAGGTGTAACGGGATCCCGCCCGAGACCGAGGAGCCCCCGATGCCCGCCCACGCCGCCCGCCGCCGCGCCATCGCGCTGGCCGTCGCCGCCGCGTCGCTCGCGGTCGCCGCCGGCTGTTCGTCCGAGTCGTCGGACATCACGGAGGCGTCCACGCCGTCGACCCCGACGGCGGTGACCACGCCCACGACGCCCACGGGGTTCACCACCCCGACGTCGCCCACCACGCCGACGGTCACCACCGGGACGGGCACGACGCCCACGACCGCGGCGTCGGGGCAACCGGACCCGTGCGCGCTGCTGACGGCAGCGCAGATCGAGGCCGCCGTGGGCACGCCGCCCGGCACGACCCGTCCCGAGTCGGACGACCGCTGCAACTTCGGCGTCGTGCGCACGTGGGTGGGGTTCGGCGAGGCGTGGATCGACAGTGCCGCGTCGAAGGGCGAGGAGGTCGCCGGCGTGGGCGACCGGGCCGCGTACGACCCGGAGTTCCATCAGATCTACGTGAAGTCGGGCGCCACGACGTTCAACATCCAGTGCACGCTGTGCACCGGAGACCAGAAGGCCGTGCTGACACGTCTGGCAGGTGACGCCCTCGGCAACCTCGGCTAGCCCGGCCGTGTGGATCCGCCGCCATCTGCGCCTGGAGCCGCGCCGCCCGGGGATTCACCTCATCACGCGCGACGTGGTCGGGGCGCTGCCCGAACTCGGCGACGTGCGCGTGGGCCTGCTGCACGTGCTGGTCGCGCACACGTCGGCGTCCCTGACGCTGAACGAGAACGCCAGCCCCGACGTGCGCGCCGACCTCGACGCCTGGCTCGACCGGGCGGTTCCCCGCGACACGCCGTACTTCACCCACACCATCGAGGGGCCCGACGACATGCCCGCCCACGTGAAGGCCGCGTTGATGGGGTGCAGCCTGACCCTCCCGGTGGCGGACGGGCGTCTGGACGTGGGCACGTGGCAGGGCATCCACCTGTGCGAGCACCGCGACCACGGCGGTTCGCGCCGCCTGGTGCTCACCCTGTGGGGGGAGTGACCCCGGGTTCCCGCCCCCGCTTCCCGTCACGCTCCGGTCGGGGACGGGGCACCCCAGGACTCACGGAGCGGCGGCAGAGGCGCCGGGTGCGTCGGGGGGGAACCGCGCCTCCAGAGCCCGGTGCTCGTCCAGGCCCATCAGCGCGTTCATCTCGCCGAACCCCACGGGCGGCGGCGGTGGACCCTCCCCGCGGGCCAGGGCCGCGAACGCGTCGCGCATCGCGCCCGTCGCCGCCGACAGGCCCACCAGGGGCGCCACGACAATGCCGAAACCCAGGGCCGCCAACTCGGCGTCGCCCATCACGGGGGTGACGCCCCCCGGGACCATGTTCGCCACCCGCACGGCGCCGGGCGTCGCGGTGGCGACGGCCGCCAGGTCGTCGCGCGAGCGCGGGGCCTCCACGAACACGCCGTCCGCCCCGGCGTCCAGCGAGGCCCGGGCGCGGCGGAGGGCCTCGTCGATGCCCTCGGCGGCCAGCGCGTCGGTGCGGGCCACCAGGAAGAGGTCGACGCCCTCGTCCCGCAGCGCGCGGACGGCGCGCAGTTTGGCCAGCCACTCGCCCGCGGGCACCACCCGCTTTCCCGCCATGTGGCCGCAGCGCTTGGGCCACTCCTGGTCCTCCAGGAAGACGCCGGCCGCCCCGGCGGCGTGCAGCTCGCGTGCCGTGCGGACGGCGGACAGCGCGTTCCCGTAGCCGGTGTCGGCGTCCGTCATCACCAGCGTGCCGCGGTCCGCGGCCCGGCACGCCTCGCGCGTCGCGTCCGACATGTCGGACGCGGTCACGTAGCCGATGTCCGGCGCGGCCAGGCGGGCGGCCGACACCGCGTAGCCGCTGACGAAGACCACGTCGAAGCCCGCGAGGGCGGCCAGGCGGGCCGACAGCGCGTCGTGCACGCCCGGCATCGTGACGGGGCCGGCGGCGACGCGCGCGCGGAGGCGGTCGGCGGGGGAGGGCATGCGGTCACGCTAGCCCACCCCGGCGGCTCCCTGACCGTCGTCACTGGCCCGCCGCCGCCGGGCAGGGTAGGGTGCGTGCATGAAGTCGCGACTCCGCTTCATCATCGCGCTGGGCGTGGCCGTGGCCCTGGGGACGTGGCTCATCCTGACGGCGCTGGGCGCCACCGGTGCCACGAAGCAGCACGTGGGCCCCGCCCAGGCCAAGGGCAGCGGCGAGTACCGGCTCAACGGCATAGTGGCGCCGGGCGCGCCCACCGACGCCGCGGGCGCCGCCGCCACGTCACAGGGGCTTCGGTTCGTCGTGCGCGACAAGAAGAACCCGGCCGAGACCATCACCGTCGTCTACCGGGGCACGGTACCCGACGCCTTCAAGTCGGGCCGCGAGGTGGTCGTCGACGGCCGCTACGACGGCACCACGTTCCAGGGCGAGCGCAACTCGCTGGTCACGCTGTGTCCGTCGAAGTTCAAGGAGATGAAGGGGCCGAACCCGCACGACAAGGGCATGCCCATGGACGGCACGAGCCCGCAGCCCGGCACGTAGCCCGGTCACGCCCGTGAGCCTGCTGGGGCGCGCACTGCTGCTGATCGCGTTCGCCGCGGCCCTCGTGGGCGTGGCGGCGGCGATCGTGGGGTATCGCCGCCGCGACCTGTCGTGGCAGCGCAGCGCCGAGCGCGCCGTGTACGCCACGTTCGCGGCCGTTGCGGGCGCCGCCGTCGTGTTCGAGTACGCGCTGCTCACCGACGATTTCTCGCTGAAGTTCGTCGCCGAGTACAGCTCGCGCGACATGCCCACGCACTTCAAGGTCACGTCTCTGTGGGCGAGTCAGGCGGGCTCGCTGATGCTGTGGCTGCTGCTGTTCACCGGCGTGTCCGCCGCCGCCGTGGCCATCAACCGCCACCGCAACCGCGAGCTGATGCCCGTGGTGGTCGCCGTGCTGATGATCATCGCCGCGTTCTTCGCGAGCATGGTCAACTTCATCACCAGCCCGTTCGAGACCGTCATCGCGCCTGCCGACGGCACCGGCCTCAACCCGCTGCTGCAGAACGAGTACATGGTGGCCCACCCGCCCATGCTCTACGTCGGCTATGTGAGCCTGGCCATCCCCTTTGCGTTCGCCGTCGCGGCGCTGGTCACGCGCCGCCTGGACACCGCGTGGATCGTGTCGACGCGTCGCTGGATCGTGTTCGCGTGGCTGTTCCTGGGCTTCGGCATCCTGCTGGGCGCCCAGTGGGCGTATCACGAGCTGGGCTGGGGCGGCTACTGGTTCTGGGACGCCGTCGAGAACGCCGCGCTGATGCCCTGGCTGGTGGCCACGGCGTTCCTGCACAGCATCATGGTCCAGGAACGCCGGGGCATGCTGAAGGTGTGGAACATCCTGCTGGTGTGCCTCACGTTCATGCTGGCCCTGTTCGGCACGTTCCTGACGCGCTCGGGCATCGTGGTCTCCATCCACGCGTTCGGCGAGCGCACCCTGGGCCCGTATTTCCTGGGATTCATCGTGCTCGCGGTGGTCGCCACGCTCGTGCTGATCTTCATGCGCCTGGACGACCTGCGCAGCACGCATTCGCTGGAGAGCTACGTCAGCCGCGAGGCGGTGTTCCTCTACAACAACCTGCTGCTGGTGGGCCTGGCGTTCGCCGTGTTCTGGGGCACGATGTTCCCCGTGTTCACGGAGGTGCTGAGGGGCGACCGCATCGCGGTCGGCGCGCCGTTCTTCGACCAGGTCGCGCTGCCCATCGGGCTCGCGCTGTTGATCCTCACCGGCGTGGGCCCCCTCATCCCGTGGCGCGCCGCCAGCGTCCCCCGACTGGTGCGCGCGTTCGCCCCGCCGGTCGCCGTCGCGCTGGTGGCAGGCGTCCTCATGGCCGTGCTCACGGACGCGTGGACGTCAGTGTGGGGGGGCGCCACCCTGACCGCCTGCGTGTTCGTGCTGGCGTGCATCCTCGGGGAGTTCGTGAAGGGCACCCGGGTGCGTCACTCCGTCGGCGACGTGTCGTGGCCCGGCGCGCTCGTGTCGCTGGTGGGCCGCAACCGCCGGCGCTACGGCGGCTACCTGGTGCACGTCGGCGTCGTGGTCCTGTTCGTGGGTCTGGCCGGCTCGTCGGCGTACTCGACGGCGCGCGATGTGACGCTACGCCCGGGCGACTCCACGACGGTGGCCGGCTACACCTTCACGGCCTCCGGCTTCACCCGCGAGGCCGACTCGCACGTGCGCTCGGTCGCCATGACGCTGAGCGTCACCGACCCCGACGGGGCCTCCCTGGGCACCGTTCACCCGGCGAAGAACATCTACGTGGCCAGCATGCAGCCCTCCACCGAGGTCGCGCTGAAGTCCATGCCCACCCGCGATCTGTACGTCGCGCTCGTCACCCTGGCCGAGGACGGCACGGCGCAGCTGTCGATCTACGTCACCCCGCTGGTGTCGTGGATCTGGATGTCGGGGCTCGTGATGATCGCCGGCACGCTGCTGGCCGCGTGGCCCTCGCGCCGGCGCCGCCCGCCGCCCGCAGCGCCCACCGACGCCCCGTTCGAGACGACGTCGGGCCGCGCGTGATCGCCGGCATCGTCGTGATCGCCGCCGTGGTGCTGGCGGGCCTGTTCATCGCGTGGCCGGTGCTGGCGGGGGCGGGCGGCACCGTGGTCGACCCGGCCGCGGTCGACCCGGTGGACGAGGCCCTGGACCGCAGCCTCGACGCCATCCGCGAGATCGAGTTCGACCACGCCACCGGGCACCTCAGCGACGAGGACTACAGGGCGCTCGACGCGGAGGAGCGCAACCGGGCGCTCGACTTGCTGCGCCGCCGCGACGCCGCCTCCCGGGGAGACGCGTGAGGAGGGGACGGGGGGCCGCGCTCGTCGCGGCGCTCGTGATGGCGGTGCTGGCGCTGACGGGCTGCGCGGCGACGCTCCACACCGACATCGAGATGGACCGCACGGGCCGCGGCACCGTGACGCTGACCCTCACGATGGACCGCGAGGCGCTGCAATGGTGGGGGCTGTCGGCCGACGACCCCGGCGGCGTCGCGACGCGCTTCCTGCCGATCGTGTCGGACGGCGGATGGGAACCCGCGGAGGGCGGCGAATCCGTCCAGCAGAACGTCTTCGCCTTCTCGTCCGACGGCGACGGCGGCGTCACGCTGGCCACCCGCAAGCGCTTCGACAACGTGAAGGGGCTCGACGACATCATCGGGCGGCCCCGCGGGCTCAAGGACATCGCGGGCGCGCAGGCGGTCGCGATCTACGGGGGCCTGCCGGACCTGCCGTCGACGGCGCCGCTGATCAACGACTTCAATTTCCGTCTGGGCACGGGCACCGGCGACAACCCCGGCTTCTACTTCTTCGGCCGCGGCGGCGTGGGCAACATCGGCCAGCAGACGTGCGCCGGGAACCGCGTGCAGGGCTTCGGGCGCTCGCTGCGCGACGCCCTGCAGCTGCACTACCGGCTGCGGGTGCCCGGGGGACCGGGATCGACGAACGCGGACGAGACGTCCGGCGGCGCCTCGATCTGGACCAAGCGGTACGCCGACTGCCCCGACCTGCAGGCCGAGTCCGGCGGCGGCAGCTCGTCGACGCTCTACAACGGCCTCATCCTGGGCGCGCTCGCGAGCCTGCTCGTCCTCATCTTCATCGTCCGTCGCGTGCGGCGCGGACGTGACCGCAAGACTCAAGTCCCGGTCCGGCCCGCCGATGACAAGGGCTCGCGCGGCTGACGGCTGCCGGGACAGATGCCCCACCGGAACGCCTTGCGGGCGTCTCCGCATCCGCCTAGAGTCAGCGCGATCGAACCCTTGACTCCGAGGGGCGCCCTGTCACACCACCCGTGACAGCGTGTGACCTACAACCTCCGGTCGACGTCCGGACGGTGGAAAGGAGCCGGATATTCGGCCGAAACTCGTGCGGGGCCGGCGCCCCGCAGCACTGAGCCTTCCCGGGCTCGTCGTCCTCGCGCTCGCGGCGCCGACCCCCGCGTTCGCATTCGACATCCCCAGCGGGGACCCCTCCGCCCCGGCGAGCCCCGCGCCCGTCGCCCCGGTCGCCCCGAGCACCGTCGCCGCGTCACCCGCGGCCGCCGCCCCCACCACCGTCGCCGTGCGACTGCGCCCGGGTGCGCGTGGCCGCCTGGTCCGCGACCTGCAGCGCGAGCTGCGCCGCCGCGGCTACCGTGGGGTCAGGGTCGACGGCGCGTACGGCCGCGCGACGAAGGCCGCCGTCCGCAGCCTCCAGCGCCGCTTCAAGTACCGCGTCACCGGCATCGCCGACCCCCGCTTCCTGCGCCGCATGGGCCTGCAGGCCACGGTTACGGCCGCCGCCCCCACGCCCACGCCCGCGACGCTCGCGTCCCCGACGGGCGCCCGCTACCTCCAGACGTTCCCGGTCGTCGGGTCGTACACGTACTCCAACGACTACGGCGCCCCCCGGCACCAGGGCCGCCACGAGGGCAACGACATCATCGCCAAGGAGGGCACGCCCGTCGTCGCGGTCGCCGGAGGCACCATCACGCGCATGACGCGCGTCGAGAAGGGCCTCGGGGGCATCTACATCTGGCTGCAGGACGGGCGCGGCAACGAGTACTACTACGCGCACCTGTCGATGATCTCGCCGGGCCTGCGGGACGGCAGCCGGGTCGTGGTGGGGCAGGTGATCGGTGCGGTCGGCCAGACCGGCGACGCGCGCGGCACGGTGGACCACCTCCACTTCGAGATCCGGCCGGCCGGCGGGGGCACCACGAACCCGTACACCGACCTGCGCGCCGTCGACCCGAAGGCGCGCTGACGGGTTGATTCTCGTCCCCGGCGGCCGACGCTGTGGGGAGAGGAACTCGCGCGGGGGCCCGGCGTAGGAGTCGGGCCCCCGCCCCCGAACATGACCTTCACGTGACGTCACCGCCCCCCCTCATCCACCGCCCGACCCGTCGCGGTCGCCGCGCCGTGCGCGTGGGGCTCGTGTCGCTCGGCGTCCTCGGTGCCGCCGCGGCGCTGGGCGTCGGGCAGAGCGCGGTGAAGAAGAAGCAGCGCGTCGACGAGAAACTGCAGCGCGCCGAGGCGCGGCTGGGCAAGGTGCAGCGGCGCGAGCGGGTGCTCACCAGCCAGGTCGCCGTCTACAACGGGCGTGTCCGGCAGGTCACCGTGAAACTGGTCCCGCTGCAGGACCGCCTGTCGCGCCTGGAGGCCGAGCAGGAGCGCCTGCAGACTCGCCTCGGCGAGCTCAACACCCGTCTCAAGATCGAGAAGGAGCGGCTGCAGAAGGCCGAGGACGAGCTGGCCCAGCGCCGCGCCGCCCTGGCCGAGCGCCTGCGCTTCATCTACGACCAGGGCGAGGTGGATCCCATCCTCGTGATGCTCGAGTCCGGCAGTATCGTGGACGCGGTCGAGACCGACAACGAGTTGCAGCGCATCACGGACCGCGACGGCAACCTGGTCGACATCACCCGGCGGCGGGCCGACGACGTGCGGCGCAGCCGCGACCGCATCCGCGCGGACCGCGACGAGGTGGAGCGCGCCGAGCAGCGCACCGAGCAGGCCGCCACCGAGGTGAAGGTCGTCACCACCGAGCTGGAGGCCAGCAAGGCCCGCCTCGAGACCGTGCGCCGCCAGCGGCAGGACCTGCTCGACTCGGTGCAGGGTGACCGCCGGGAGATCGAGGAGGAGACCAAGGATCTGCGGGCCCGGTCGGCGGCCCTCCAGGCCAAGATCGTGCAGGCGCAGGTCGGCACGACCGGGCAGCCGTCCACGGTGGTGCGCACCCCGTCGTCCGCCGGGATGATCTGGCCCGCCAGCGGCACGCTGACCTCCGGGTTCGGCTGGCGGTGGGGTCGCATGCACGAGGGCATCGACATCGCCGTGCCGTCCGGCACGCCCGTCGCGGCCGCGGCGTCCGGCACCGTGATCTACGCCGGCTGGCAGGGCGGCTACGGCAACATCGTCATCATCGACCACGGCGGCGGCATCGCCACGGCCTACGGCCACAACACCCGCGTCGCCGTGTCGTCCGGCCAGAGCGTCACCCAGGGCCAGGTGATCGCGTACTCCGGCAGCACCGGGCACTCCACCGGCCCGCACATCCACTTCGAGGTGCGCGTCAACGGGTCGGCCGTCGACCCGATGGGCTACCTGTAGGAGATCCCCGTCCGGGTGCCGGCCCTGGCGTCGGCCTCGCGCAGCAGGCTGCCGCGAGCGGGTGGTGACAGGGCCAGCAGCTCGGACACCGTCACCATCTTCCAGCCGCGCTTGGCCAGGTACGGAACGAGCCGGTTCACGACCTTCTGGGTCTGTCCGCGGTTCTCGTGCATCAGCACGATCGAGCCGGGACGGATCTCGCGCTTGAGGCGCGGCAGCATCGCGTCCCAGCTCGCGCCGGCCGAGTCCTCGCTGTCGATGTCCCACAGCACCATCACGGTGCCCTGCGCGTTGAGCCGCCGCTGCAGGTCGGGCGTGTGGGCCCCGTACGGCGGGCGCATCAGGGTGGGCGCGCGGCCCGTGGCGCGCCGCAGGTACGCCGCGGTGTCGGCCTGCTGTGTCCACGCGGCGTCGGGTGACAGGCCGGGCAGGTACAGGTGCGCCCACGTGTGGCTGGCCAGCTCGACGGTGCCGCCGCTGCGGGCCTCGGCGCGCAGGACGTCGGGGAACCGCTGCATGCTGGTGCCGTTGACGAAGAACGTGGCCCGCGCGCCGTAGCGGCGCAGCGTCGCGATCGTGGTCTCGGTGTACGGCCCGGGGCCGTCGTCGAACGTCAGCGCGACGTACCTGCCGGTGCCGCCGGCGCGGTAGAGGGGGACGCCGACGGACGCGACACGCGCGACGGCGTCGCGGCGCGCCCCGGGCGGGGCGGACGCGTCCGGGGTGGTCGTCGTGGCCGCGGTGGTGCTCGTCCCCGGGTCCGCGGCCCGCCCGGTCGCGGTGACGGTCGCGTCCGCGTGACGGCGCGCCTCGGGCGGGTCGTCCCCACGCGCGTACAGGGCCGCCACCCCCGCGGTGCCCGCCACCGCGGCGAGCGCGGCGATGCCCGCGGCTCGGCGTCGCGCTCGCCGGCGTCGCTTCGCCGCCCGTCGCGCCACGCGCCGCTCCGCGTCCGCCCTGATGGGATCGTCCATGCGCTACATCATCTCCCACCACGCGGGCGCCGTCTCCCGACCCCGTTCGGGGTTGGGCGCGATGCGCTCGCGCAGCACGGGCAGGGCGCCCACGGCGTCGTCCAGATCGAGGCCCGTCACCTGCAGGAGCTCCACGATCGTTGAGCGCAGCTGGGCCAGGATGACTTCGTTCTCGAGCACCGCCGTGCGGGTGACGCGGGCCGTGCGGGCCGCCACCCGGGCCATGGCGTCACGGGCTGCGGCCGGGGGCTCCCCGGTCTCGATCGCCTCCGCCACCAGGTCGGCGGCACCCGCGACGTCCTCGATCAGCACGGCGTACGACGGCGGCACGGGATGGTTGAAATACGCGGCCACCACGACACGGCGCGACAGCCACCGGGCGCTGCGCAGCGCCCGCTCGATGAAGACCACCACGTCCGACACCGCCGTCAGGTCGTCGCGGTGCCGTCGCCGGAACGGCGACGAGCGCAGCGCCGAGTGGCCCTCCTCGGCGGCGTCCACGAGGTCCCGCATGATGGGATCGACCTCGCGGGCGTCGTCCAGTACGCGGGCGGCCGCCTCGATGTCGCCCGTCGCCGCGCCGGACGCCGTGCCCCGCAGGATGTCGGCGATGGTCCGCACGGCCTTCGCGGCGGCCCAGCGCGGCTCGCGCAAAGGCGCCTGCGGGATCACGGCGGCCGCCACCAGCGCCACGGCTCCGCCGATGACGGCGTCGGTCCAGCGCGTGAACGACCGTCCCGGGGTCGCGACCAGCACGGTCACGACGATGCTCTGGATGGCGGCCTGCGTCACGAGCAGGCCGCCCGTGTCGAGAAACAGGGCGGCCGTCATCGACATGGCCACCACGGCGGCGATCTGCCAGGCGCCCGTGCCCACCTCGTGCACGAACAGGTCGCCCAGGAACACGCCGATCGCCACCCCGACGGTCACCTCCGCGACCCGCCGGAAGCGCTGCACGTACGACGTGCCGAGGCAGACGACGGCAGCGATCGGCGCGAAGAACGGCTGGGGGTGGCCCAGGAGGTCGGCCGCGATCCACCACGCCAGGCCCGCCGCGATGGCCGCCTGCGCGACGTGCCACGACTTCGAGCGCACGCGGCCCACCCGGGCCCGCACCGACAGCCGCCCCCGGCTCATCGCGCGGTCCACCATCTGGTACGCGGCCCTGCGGTCGGGGGTGGGCATCGGCACGCCCCGATGATCCCAGACCCCGCGGCCACGCGGCCGTGGGGGATACTGCCGCCCATGGACGCCGCCCTCGCCCGCGTGCTGCGCCGGCGCCTCGCGACGCAGCGGCTCGCGGGCGCCCCGTTCGCCGCCCCCGCCGACGCGGTGCGGACGCTCGCCTGCGTTCAGGCGCAGGACGCACCCATGGCGGCGTACGGGCTGGCGCTGCGCTCGCGCGCCCGCGCGCGAGCGGGCGTTGACGCCGACCAGGCCCGCGGTGGGTTCGTGCGCACCCACATCCTGCGCCCCACGTGGCACCTGGTGGCGCCCGAGGACCTGCGGTGGATCCTGCGGCTGACGTCGCCGGCGGTGGAGCGGGGGATGGGGGCCCGCCACCGGCAGCTGGGCCTGGACGACCCCGCCGTCGTGACGGCAGCCCATCGCGCACTGGAGCGCCTGTTGGCGGGGCGGACGCCCATGACGCGGGGCGAGCTGACCGCTCACCTGGCCCCCGAGGGACCTCTGCGCGGCCAGCAGGCGGGGCACCTGCTCGCGCTCGCCGAGCTGCGCGGGCTGATCTGCTCGGGCCCCCCGCGCGGCGGGCAGCACACGTATGCGTTGGTCGACGAGACCGTCCCGGCGGGACCCGACGACGACCCACCCCGCGAGGTGGCGGTCGCCCGCCTGGTGCACCGGTTCTTCGCGGGCCACGGGCCCGCCACCGACCGGGACATGGCTCGCTGGTGCACACTGGGTCTGCGCGAGATCCGCGCGGGCGTCGCCGACCTCGGCGACCGGCTGGCGAGCGTGACGGTGGGTGACGCGACGCTGCACATGGACCCGGACGCGAAGGCCCGCGCGCGGTCCGCGCCCGCGGCGCTGCTGCTGTCGACCTTCGACGAGGCGGCGCTGACATACCGCGACCATGGCTTCCCCCGGGCGTCGCCCGCCGTGGACCGCTCCCGCCTGATCGCCGAGCAGGGCGGGGGGGTCGTGATCGTGGGGCTGGAGGACGTCGGCACGTTCACCCGCACGGTCACCGGGGGCCGCGTGGACGTCACGATCCGCCAGGAGCGGCCGCTGGACGCGTCCGAGCGTGATGCGGTCGCCGGCGCGGCGGGACGACTGGCGGCGTTTCACGAGGCCGGGGCGGACGTGCGGTTCGCGGGACCCCGCGGAGACGGCGGGGGTTAGCCGTCGTTTCTCGCCAGCTCCACCGCGCGGGCCAGCACGTCGTCGATCATCGGCTCGGTCAGCCTGCCCGTGAACGTGTTCTGCTGGCTGGGGTGGTAGCAGCCCAGGATCGCGAGGCCGGCGAGGCGGGCCTCGGCCCCATGTCCGAACCTCGGCCGCGGGCGGGGGATCTCGGTGCCCGCCGCGGCCAGCACTCGCAGCGCAGCGGTCCATGCGAGGCCGCCCAGGCAGACCACCACGCGCGGGCCTGTAAGGTGCACCTCACGCACCAGGAACGGCAGGCACGCGGCCTGCTCCGCGGGCGTGGGGGCGTTCTGGGGAGGGGCGCAGCGCACGGCCGCGGTCATGCGGCACCCGCGCAGCTCCAGACCGTCGCCGGCGCGGTCGGACGTGGGCTGGCTCGCCAGGCCCGCCCGGTGCATGGCGGCCACCAGGAAGTCGGCGCTGCGGTCGCCGGTGAACACCCGTCCCGTGCGGTTGGCGCCGTGGGCGGCCGGGGCCAGGCCCAGCACCATGACGGGCGCGCGGGGGTCGCCGAAGCCGGGCACGGGACGGCCCCAGTAGTCGTCGGCGGCGAACGCGCGGCGCTTCGTGGCCGCGACGTGCTCGCGCCACGCCACCAGGCGCGGGCACGCGCGGCACGCGACGATCTCGGCGTCGAGGCGCGCCAGGCCGTCGGTCATCGCAGGTGCTCGCCCAGGAACGCGACGGTCTCGTCGATGACGCGCGGGTCGTGCTGGAGGCTGCGGTGGTCTCCGCCCAGCACGACCCTGAGCCGCCGCGGCTGCGGCGTGACCTGGGCCAGCGCGAACGTGCCCTGCCACGGCACCGTCTCGTCGCCCCGGGCGTGCCAGTAGCCGCGCGCCACGCCGGGGCGCATGACGTTGTCGGCCAGCTCCGGGAGGTCGGGCAGATCGAACTCCGCCCGGCGCCGCAGCGTCTCGGCCTGTGCGGGGCACAGCGCCACGACGGCCCGCACCCGGCGGTGACGCTCGGCGGCCAGCACCGACAGGTAGCCCCCCATCGACGAGCCGCGCAGCCCCAGCGGGCCCGTGTGCCGCTGCGCCAGCCAGTCGAGCGCGGCGATCACGTCGTCGAGGGCGTTCTCGTCCAGCGTGCCGCCCGACTCGCCGTGGCCCCGCACGTCCAGGACCAGTGCCGCCATGCCGGCCCGCGACAGGGCCTCGGCGTAGTCGGCGTGATTCTCCTTGCGGCTCTGGTAGCCGGGCACCACCACCACGGCGGGGCGGCCCGGCGGGGCGGGGGTGTGGGACGCCACGAGGGGCGTCCCGTCGGGGGACGCGAAGCGCACGGTCTGGGGCATCGGCGAAGCCTGGCGGATCCACGCCGCCCGCGGCAAGGGGCCGTGGTGGCGCGGGCTTGCTAGCGTCGCCCGTCGTGCTGTCCGACCTGCAGTCCGTTCTGCCGCCCTCCGCGCGGGTCAACGCCCGCGGCCACCTGGAGATCGGCGGCTGTGATGCGGTGGATCTGGCCGCCGAGCACGGCACGCCGCTGGTGGTGTACGACGCGGCCTCCATCCGCGACCAGGCCCGCGCGTTCCGCGACGCGCTGGCCGCCACCGGCGTGGGCGGCGAGGTGGTCTATGCGAGCAAGGCCTACTTCGGGCGCGCGGCGCTCGCCCTCATCGCGGCCGAGGGGCTGGCGGTAGACGTGGCGTCGGGCGGCGAGCTGGCGGCGGCCCTCCGGGCGGGCGTGCCCGCCGAGCGCGTCCACGTGCACGGCAACAACAAGGGGCCCGAGGAGATCGCCGCGGCGCTCGACGCGGGCGTCGGCACCGTGGTGGTCGACAACCATCACGAGCTGGACGAGCTTGAACGCCAGTGCTCGGGGCGGGGGCACACGCAGGACATCCTCCTGCGCATCACGCCGGGCGTGCAGGCCGAAACGCACCACCGCATCGCCACCGGGCAGGTCGACTCGAAGTTCGGGTTCCCGCTGGCCCAGGGCGCGGCCCACGCTGCCGTGCGCCACGCGCGCGAGACCCCGCACCTGCGCCTGCGCGGCCTGCACGTGCACCTGGGTTCGCAACTGATGGACCTGGACGTGTTCCCCGCCGCCGCCGACGTGATGGCCCGGTTCGTCGCCGAGGTGGGGCCCGACGGCCTCGACGTGATGGACATGGGGGGCGGCCTCGGCATCGCGTACACCCCCGACCGTCGTCCGCCGTCGCCGGGGACGTTCGTCGACGTGGTCGCGGGGGCGGTGGTGGACGCGTGGACGGCCCGCGGCCTGCCCGTCCCGCGGGTCACCATCGAGCCCGGCCGCGCCATCGTGGGGCGCGCGGGGGTGCACCTCTACCGGGTGGGCGCCATCAAGGACGTCCCGGGCGTGCGCACGTACGCGGCCGTCGACGGGGGCATGAGCGACCTGCTGCGGCCCATGCTCTACGACGCCGTCTACTCGCCGCTGGTGGCCGGCCGGGCCGACGCCGAGGCCACGGCTCACTACCGGCTGGTGGGAAAGCACTGCGAGACCGGCGACGTGCTGGTTGACGACGCGCACCTGCCGCAGCTGGAGCGGGGCGACCTGGTGTGCATGCCCGCGACCGGCGCGTACGGGGTGTCGATGGCGTCCAACTACAATGGCCAGCCGCGACCCGCCGTCGTGTTCGCCGAGGACGGGCGGGCACGCCTGGTGACCCGCCGCGAGACGCTGGACGACGTGTTCGCCCGCGAGCTGTAGGCGCGCGGTAAGCTCGGCCGATGACGCACGCCGCCACCACCCCGGGACCGCCGCGTGGCTGAGAGCCTGGTCGTCAGCGCCCCGGCGACGTCCGCCAACATGGGGCCCGGGTTCGACGTGATGGCCGTCGCGCTGGACCTCTCCAACGCCGTCGTGATCACCCGCCGCCCCGGCCCGCTGGTCGTGCGCGTCACCGGCGAGGGCGCGGGCGATCTCCCCGAGGACGGGTCGAACCTGGTGTGCACGGCCCTGGCGCAGGGCCTGGGTGACCTGGACGGCCTCGACATCGAGTGCCGCAACCGCATCCCGCTTGGCCGCGGCCTGGGATCGTCGGCGGCCACGGTGTGCGCCGGCCTCGTGGCGGCGAACGCGTTGGGGGGGCTGCGCTGGGCGCCGTCCGACATCCTGGCCCGCGCCGCCGCGCTCGAGGGGCACGCGGACAACGCCGCCGCCTGCCTGGAGGGCGGCGTCGTGGTGGTGTGCGAGGGGCCCGAGGCCCTCCGCCTGGCCGTCAACGAGAACCTGGCGTTCGTCGCGGTCATCCCCGAGAGCACGGTGTCGACCGACGCGGCCCGCAGGGCCCTGCCCGACGCGGTGCCCATGGCCGACGCCACGTTCAACATCGGCGCCGCCGCCGCCCTGGTCCACACCCTCACGCAGGGGCGCCTGGACGAGATCGGCCCCCGGCTGGCCGACCGCCTGCACGAGCCGTACCGCGAGTCGCAGGTACCCGGCCTGGCCGACCTGCGCGCCATGGCCGACGGCGATCGCGTCCTGGGCGCCACCATCTCGGGCAGCGGCCCCAGCAGCCTGGTGTGGTGCGCGGCCGACGCGCTCGGCGAGGTGGAGGCCGAGGTCGCCGGGATGCTCGGTGAGAGGGGCATCCCGGCGCGCGCACGCGCGTCGCGCATCAGCCCGACGGGCGTCCGGGCGCGCTGGACGACGGCGGACTCCACCCGGCTGGAACGCTCCATCGGGTGACGCGGTGAGCCTGGCCGATCCGCTCGCCGGGCTCCCCGACGCCGAGGTCGTGTGGCGTCACGCGGGCGGCGCGATCGACTGCCGGCGGGGGCGCCTGGTGGGCATCGTCAACGCCACACCCGACTCGTTCACCGACGAGGGGCGGCACTTCGGCACCGGGGCGTCCGTCGCGCACGGGCGCGAGCTGGCCGCCGCCGGCGCGAGCATCGTGGAGGTGGGCGGCGAGTCGCTGCGGTTCTCCGCGCCCACGCCGCCGGGGGAGGAGATCCGCCGCGTCGTGCCGGTGATCGAGCGCCTGTCGGCCGAGCTGGATGTTCCGGTGGCGGTCGACACGTTCAAGCCGGCCGTGGCCCGGGCGGCCATCGCGGCCGGCGCCGTCGTCCTCAACGACCCGACGGGCCTGCGCGACCCCGCCATGGCCGAGGCCGCGGCAGAGGGCGGCGTGGGGGTGGTGCTGACCCACTTCTTCGGCGAGCCCAAGGTGCGGCCCGCGAGCTTCCCCGAGGTGGATGTGCCGGACGCCGTCGTGGAGTGGGGTGCGCGGGCGCTGGAGGCCGCCGCCGCCGCGGGGATCGGCCGGGAACGCGTCGTGATCGACCCGGGCGTCGGCCTGGGCAAGTCACCCGCCCAGGACCTCGACCTCCTGCACCGCATCGACGAGGTTCGTGCGCTGGGGCGCCCCGTGTTCGTGCCCATATCGCACAAGAAGGTGCTGGGGTCGGTGACGGGGCTGGCGGCGGCCGACCGCCTGGCGCCCACCACCGCGGGCATGGTGTGGTGCCGCATCCGCGGGGCGTCGGTCTTCCGGGTACACGACGTGGGGTTCCTGCGCCACGCGCTGACGGCGGCCGAGGCCATGCTGGCCGGCGACACGCCGCGGTGGCACTTCGTCATCAAGTAGACCTCGGCGGTCCGGTCGCCCGCCTTCCGATCCGTGACCGTGTGGAGGGCCGCCCCACCCGGCCCTCCACACGCCGTGCGCCCGCGTTGCCGTCGCCTCATGCGCCGTACCCGCCGTCTGATCGCCGCGGCGCTCGTCGCCGTCGTCGCCGCGGCGTCGGCGTGGCGCCCCACGCGCGACGGGGTGCTTCACCTCGACACGCTGCCCCGGGCGGTGCCACATCGTGCGCGTCACGGCGGCTGACGCCCGCGGCAACAACGCTCGCGGGGGTTTCCCGTCGCCGTCAGATGAGCGCCGTCAGATGAGCCCGGCCACCACGTTGATGGTGGCGGCGATGATCGCGGCGCCGAACAGGTACGAAAGCAGGGCCTGGCACAGCACGACGCGGCGGACCACACGGCTCGTGATGTCGGTGTCGGCCACCTGATACGTCATGCCGACGCCGAACGCCACGTACGCGAAGTCGCGGAAGTCGGGGGCGTCGCCGCGGTCGCCCGGGTGGGGGAAATCGATGCCTCCGGGGGGATCGGCGGAGTAGTAGAGATCGGCGTAGTGAAGGGTGTAGAGCGAGTGGACGAGCGCCCACGACAGGACGATGGTGAGCACGGCCCCGGCACGCAGCAGTGCGGCGTCCCACCCGCTCACGAGGCCGGCGCGGTGCATGCCCGCGACGACGGCGACGAGGCTGACCACGCAGGCCACCAGCACCACGCCGCGGGTGACGGCCCGGCTGTCGTCGTCCACCCGTGCGTACTCCGCTGTCCCGGCGGCGTCCGCCCGCCCGGCCGCGGGCCAGATCAACCCCACCTGGCCTCCCGCGCACGCGACCCAGCCCCCCATGACGGCCAGCTCCCACGGGCCCCGCACCCACACCGCCGCGCCGACCGCCACGCCCAGCACGACGCACGCGGACGTCCGCGCACGCGCGGTCATGTGCAGCACGCTCACGCGCTCGCCTCCCCGGGAGCGTGCGCGTCGTCCGCCACGTCGGGCACCGGGGGGTGGTCGGAGTCGAGGTCGCACGCGGCCACGGCACCGCCCTTGCGGTGCATCCAGACGCCGTCGCCCAGGCGGCGCAAGGGCAGGCCGCACTCGCGGCAGCGAACGTCGTACGGATCGCTTCCCATGGCGGCGATGGTACGCCCATGGGGGTCGGTCGTCTGCCCGGAACGCGTGCCCGGGCCTGGTAGCCTCGGCCGCAGGCCGCGGGCAACCGCGGCGACACCGCTCCCACACCCCCAGGGAGGTTCCGCGTGAAGCTGTTCATCGACACGGCGGACATCGCCGAGATCGAGCGCATCGCCGGATGGGGCGTCCTCGCCGGCGTCACCACGAACCCCAGCCTGCTGGCGGCCGTGGAGGGCAGCGAGGACGACATCTACAAGCGTATCTGCGAGCTCGTGGACGGCCCCATCTCGGCCGAGGTCACGGCCGACACCGCGAAGGCCATGGTCAAGGAGGGGCGCCGCCTGGCCGGCATCCACCCGAACATCGTGGTGAAGCTGCCGACGTGCGCGCCGGGCCTGACCGCCACGGCCGAGCTGGCGCAGGACGGCATCCCCGTGAACATGACGTTGTGCTTCACGGCATCGCAGGCACTGCTGGCGGCGTCGGCCGGGGCGCGCTACGTGTCGCCGTTCGTGGGCCGGTACGACGACATCGGCAACGACGGCATCGAGGCCCTGCGCGAGGTGGTCGACGCGCTGTTCGCCACCGAGTACGACGTGCAGGTCATCACGGCCTCTGTCCGGTCGCCCGTGCACGTGCAGGAGGCGGCGAAGATGGGCGCCGACATCGCGACGATCCCGCCCAAGGTGTTCGACCAGATGCTGGCGCACCCGCTGACCGACAAGGGCCTCGAGAAATTCAACGCCGACGCGGCAGCCCGCGCCGCCAAGACGAAGGGCACCCGCAAGAAATGAGTCCGAAGGTGAATCCACTCCCCGTGAACGCGATCGACTTCCTGCCGGTCGCCGAGAAAGCCGCCATCGCGTCCGGCCGCTGGCTGGGCCGCGGCGACAACCACGCCGCCGACCAGGCCGCCGTGGACGCGATGCGCACCGAGTTCAACAAGCTGGCCATCTCCGGCACCGTCGTGATCGGCGAGGGTCAGAAGGACGAGGCACCCGAGTTGTACGTCGGCGAGGAGCTCGGCACGGGGGGCATGGCGTGTGAAATCGCCGTCGACCCGCTCGAGGGCACCGACCTCGTGGCGGGCGGCCGCGAGGGCGCCATCGCCATCGCCGCGATCGGCGCGCCCGGCGGCATCATGCCCGCGCCCGACATCTACATGCGCAAGATCTGCGTGGGCGCCACGGCCAAGGGGCGCGTCGACATCGAGGCGCCGATGGCCGAGACGCTCGAGGTGCTGGCGCGCTGCTACCAGCGCCGCATCCGCGACCTGCGGGTGATCGTGCTGGACCGGCCCCGGCACGAGGATCTCATCGCCGAGATCCGCGAGGCCGGCGCCCGCATCCGCCTGATCCAGGACGGCGACATCACGGCCAGCATGTCGGTGGGCGTCAGCGGCACGGGCGACCACCTCTACGTGGGCATGGGGGGCTCCACGGAAGGCGTCATCACTGCCGCCGCCCTCGAGTGCCTGGGCGGCGAGATCCAGGGCCAGATGTGGCCGCGCAACGACGAGGAGCGCGCCAAGATGGCCGAGTTCGGCATGGACGACGAGAGCAAGGTGCTCACCATGCACGAGCTGGCGCCGAAGCCGTACTACGTCATCGCGACGGGCGTCACGGACGGCAACCTGCTGAAGGGCGTGCGGTACTTCGCCGACGGCGCCCGCACACACAGCATCGTGATGGACCTCATGAGCAACACCGTGCGGTTCATCGACACGGTGCATCTGCTCAGCCGCACCATCATCCGGGAGATCCGGCTGTAGGACGGGCAGCGTTCGCCCGCCGCGTCAGCGCCGGGCGAACGCCGAGCATCGCCGGGGGCGAGCCAGCGGCGGGCGACAACCGCCCCCGGCGCCAGCGTCAGGACGGACCGCGCGACGACCAGCGCGGCGGACGCCGAGTGGCCGAACGCCGGGCGGCCGATGGTGATCGTGACGCGCCCCGGCGCAGCGGGCGGGCCGTCAGCCGCCCGTCAGCGACCCCGGGTCGTCCGGAACATCGACCGCGTGGGTGCGCAGAACCTCGAGGGGCACGATCTCGAGCGCCCGCTCGTGCGTGCACGCCAGCACCACGGGCGCGGCGACGCCGTCGTGGTGGGCGATCAGCCAGTTGCGGGCCGTCACGCACCACCGGTCGCCCGGCACGAGTCCCGGGAACCGGAACATGGGTACCGGGGTGGTGAGGTCGTTGCCGATCGACCGCTGGTGCGCCAGGAAATCGGCCGTCACCACGGCGCAGATCGCGTGCGAGCCCTGGTCCTCGGGGCCGGTGGTGCAGTGCCCCTCGCGGGTGAAACCCGTCAGCGGGTCGGTGCCGCACAGCGTCAGCTCACCGCCCAGGACGTTGCGTTCCATGGGGGCAGCCTAGCCCGGCCCTGCGCGCGACGGGGTGTCGCCTCCGCCCATGCCCAGGCGCGCCGCCTCACGGCGCGCCCGCCGAGGGCCCGGCCCTGCGGCGCGGGCTCCCCGAGCCCATCGATGGCCCGCTGCTGCTCGCCGAGCACGCCGGCGACGTGGCGGCGCTCGGACCGGGGTTCCGGGACGCCGCGGTCGGCGAGGACCGGGTGCGGGTCACCGACGACGGCGCGGAGGTGCTCACGGGCTCTGCGCACGGGACGGCGCCGCGCCCCGCGGCCGCCGGGCGAGATCGGCCTCGAGGTCCGGCCCGAGGCGGCCCGGGTGATCGTGCCGATGGGCCGCACCGAGGACGTGCGCGTGCCGCCCGACGCGTCGACGGGGGTCGTCGTGGGCTACGCCGCCGGGGCCCTCGTGACCCCGGCGCCCCCGGAACCGTCGATGTCGCACGGCGCGGGAGTTCGTGGGCCCCGATCGCGTTGCGGTGGCCGACCGGAAGGCCGGGATGGCGTGCCTGCGCGTCGCTCGCCGCGGCCCGGCCGGTCTGCCCGCCGATCTGGAGCGGGCGGGGGTGCTCGACGGCGCCGGGATTCGGGAAACGGGGCGGCCGGGGTCCGTGCGCGCGTGGTCGCGGTCGGACGGGGGACGGTCGCTCCTCGGCGTGTGCGAGGACTCCCGCGACGGCATCGCGGTCGTGTCGGTGACGACACGCCCGACGGCGTCGCGTTCGGCGGGCCCGGCCGTGACGCCCCGTGGATCTGGCTGCCCGACTCCCTCCGTGCCATCACCGGGTGAGGACATGCCCCCCACGGTGAAGGCTGCGTAAGGACGCGCCCTGCGCGTCCCACGGCGGCGCGGTTTGCCCCATACTTCGCGAGGACGCCCGCCCCGGCGGGATCACGACCGAGAGAGGTTTCATGAGCGACGGTTTCGGCGACAACCCCTTCGGCTTCGCGTTCGGCGATGGCGCAGCCGAGGAGTTCAAGGAAAAGCTCATGCAGTTCATGCGCGCCCAGAAGGAGGCGTTCGACGAGGTGCAGGCCGCGTCGGGCGGCCAGATGTCGCAGGTTGAGCGCTGGGACGTCATCTCGAAGGCCGTGGAGCTGGCGTCGGCCGGCCTGCGCACCGTCGAGCCCACGAAGTCGCCCGACGACGCGGCCGACGCCATGGGGATCATGTTCGCCCGCGCCATGACGGCGCTGCAGGGAGCCCTCAACCCGCCGGAGTGACACCCCCGGCGTGACCGTTGGCGCGCGGCGTCCCGTTGGTGGGCGCCGCCGCCGGCATCAGCCGCACCTCCACCCTGGCACCGGCCAGCATGCCGCGCAGGGCCGCGATCTCGGTGCGCGCGTCGGCGAGGCACACCCCCAGATGGTGGACGTCGGCCGCCAGCGACGCGTGCTCGCGCTGCTGGGCCCGCCACGCCGCCTCCACCACGTCCAGGACGGCACCCATGTCCTCCACGGACCGGGCGCGGTCCTCGATGATGCGGGCCTCGATCTCGGCCCGTAGCGCGTCGAAGCGCGGGTCGGCGCGGCGGGCGCGGGCCCGGACATCGTCGAGGTCCAGCTCGAGGCGCTGAACCGCCTCGAGCGCCTCTCGAGGGTCGAACGGATCGGACATGGCACAACCGTAGTCGCGAAGGCGGACGTCGCCGTGCGAGGCTGCGGGAGTGAACCCCCTGCGCATCGACCGGCTGGCCCGCCGCACCGGCAGCGTCGGCGGCCCCGCGGGCACCGTGCTGGGACGCTGTCACGTCGCCCGCGGCGCCGCGGCCCGCGCCGTGGGGCTGCTGGCCACGCCCCGCCTGGATGCGGGGGAGGGCGTGTGGCTCGAGCCGTGCGCGTCGGTCCACTCGGCGTTCCTGCGCGTGCGCATCGGCGTGGCGTTCGTCGATGCCGGGGGTGCCGTGGTGCGCGTGGTCGACCCCCTGCCGCGCTGGCGCGTCGCCGGCGCGCGCGGCGCGCGCGCGGCCGTGGAGGCCCCGGCGGGGACGCTCGCCGGGCTGCGCCCGGGCGACCGGCTGACGCTCCACGAGCCACCAACCCTTAACCGGCGTGCGTAACCGGGCGCCGACGCGGGAATGTCCTGTGATGTGGAGGCGCGCACCGCGGGTCCCACACCGACGCGGGAGGGTGACATGAAGCCCAGCAGGATGATCGGCACCGGCCTGGCCGTGTTCCTGGGCGTGGTGGTCGCCCTTCTCGTGGTCCGCCTGCTGCCCGACTCGCTCAACCCGTTCAGCCAACGCACCGTCGACCGCAGCCCACCGCCGGTGCTGCAATCCATCGAGGACATCGGCGAGTACCGGGCGTCCAGCGCCAACCTGCAGCTGGTGCTGGACTTGGAGAAGGACACCAGGTTCGTGCCCAGCGTCATCAAGGGCGAGCGCGTGCTGTTCGTCGCCGCAGGCCGCGTCGACGCGGGCGTCGACTTCCGGGCACTGGGCCCCGACTCCGTCACGGTCAGCGCGGACCGCAAGTCGGTGACCATCACGCTGCCGGCGCCGAAGCTGTACCCGCCCGAGGTGGACAACGAGAAGACAGCGGTCGTGAACCGCGACCGGGGCGTGCTGGACCGCATCGGCAGCGTGTTCTCGAGCCCGGACGACGCGCAAGAGATGTACAAGCTCGCCGACCAGCGCCTGGCCGAGGCGGCGGCGGCCGACCCCCGGGTGCTGGAGCAGGCGCGCACGAACACGCGGTCCATGCTGACGGCGCTGCTGCAGTCCCTCGGCTTCGAGCACATCACGATCACGTTCGCCCCTCCGCCGGCGCAGTGACGCCTACGGCCGGGGGGCGGCCCGGTTCGGGGCGCGGGAGCTGTTCGCGCGGCGGTGCGCATTGGCCTCGGACCAGGCCCACGCGCGCCGCCCCCCCCGGCGCGGGGACCCGGTGAACGACGTCGCGGTTCGCATGATCACCGTGTCGCCGTGGTCCCACGGGCGGGCCGAAGCCGGGGGACGAACAGCGACACCCGGCCGGGACCGCAGCGGCCGCCGCCGCGGCGGTCCTCGACGTCGACCTGGGTCACGACGCGTCGCCCGCCCACGCGGGCCGTGGCACGGCGCGGGTACTTCCCGCGACGGGACACGCGGGAACCCGGGCGGATGGCCGCTCAGCCCGCGCGGTGGGTTTTCTCGGTGTTCCGCGGTTGGCGGGCCCGCGGGTGGCGCCGGGGGAGTCCACGACGACGGCGGCCAGGGAACTCGCCCGGGGCGCGCGAGGCCCCGAAACCCGCCGATGCGTCGGCCCGCGGGCCGTCCCTACCCGACGAGCGCGGGGATGCAGGCGTCCAGGTCGACGCCGTCGATCTGCGCGCCCTCGAAGCGGGTGGAGTAGACGCGGGCCTCGTGGAGGCGGGTCAGGCTCAGGCGCGCGCCGGACAGGTCGGCGTGGCTCAGGCGTGCGCTCGACAGGTCTGCCAGGCGCAGGTCGGCGTTCTGCATGGCGGCGTTGTCGAGGCTGGCCCCCGTGAGGTCGGCGCCGTGCAGCACCGCGGCTTCCAGGCGGGCACCGCGCAGGTCGGCGTCGGTTGCGTCGGCCCACGATAGGTCGGCGCCCTCCAGGTCGCAGCCCACCATCTCGGCACCCTCCAGCAGGGTGCCCCGCAGGTCGGCCCCCCGGGCGCGGGCGTCGGCCAGGCGGGCGTCCAGGAGGTCGGCTCCGCCCAGGACGGTGCCGTCCAGTCGCGCGCCGCGCAGGTCGGCCCCGCGGGCGTACGCGCCGGTGAGCACGGCGCCGCGCAGGTCGGCGTCGCGCAGGTCGGCCGAACGCAGGTCGGCGCCCGACAGGTCGGCGCCGCGCAGGTCCGCCTCGCGCAGCTTGGCGCCGGGTGCCCGCAGGCCGGCGCACGACGCGTGGCGCAGGTCCGCGCCGCGCAGGTCGGCTCCCTCCATGTCGGCGCGGGTGAGATCGGCGCCGCAGAGCGTCGCGTGCCCCAGACGGACGCCCTGCAGGCGGGCCTCGGTGAAGTCGGCGCCGACCGCGTTGGCGGCCGACGCGTCGGCCCCGGTCAGGTCGGCCGCCGTGAGCGTCGCACCCACCAGGTTGGCGCGGCGCAGCGCCGCGCGGGTGAGGTCGGCACGGGACAGCGACGCGCAGGCCAGCACGACGCCCTCCATCGTGGCCTCGGACGCGCGGCAGTCGTCCATCAGGGCGCAGTCGAGGTCCGCCCCCGAGAGGTTCGCGAAACGCAGCGTGGCGCCCTGCATCGACGCCCCGATCAGGATCGCCTGGTTCAGGTGGGCGCCCGACATGTCGGCGCCGCGCATGTCGGCCTCGATCATGTCGGCCTGCAGGAAGTCGGCCCCCAGCAGGGCGGCGTCGCGCAGCGACACGCCGCGGGCCGTGGTCCACGAGAACGTCGCGCCCGGCGCCTGTGCCCCGTCCAGCACGGCGCCGCGCAGGTTGCCGCGGCTCAGGTCGGCTCCGCCGAGGTGGGCGGCCACCAGGGACGCGCCGCCCAGCTGGGCGGCGACGAGGCGGGCTCCGCTGAGGCTGGCCTCGGCGAGGTCGCAGCCGGCCAGATTGGCCGACGTGAGGTCGGCCTCCGTGAGCCTGGCGGCCGCGAGGCTCCTCCCGGAGAGGTCGGCGCCGCGCAGCACTGCACCCGTCATGTCCCCCGCGATGACGATGGTCTCGGGGCCCGCGTCTCGGGCCGGCGTGCGCATCAGGCGCCAGGGGACGGAGATTCTCATCATTGGGCTCCTCGGACGCTCGGGCCCGCGGGTTGAGCGTTGGGACACGCGACAGGCCTCCGAGGGGGGTGAAACGCGGCGGGCCGCCGCTCTTGGGTGTCACACCACCACGCGAGACCGAGGTATCCGCACCATGACCACCATCGCTCCCGTCGCGCACGCGCCGGCCCCGACACCCACGCTGCTGCTGGTCGAGCCCTCCGAGCCCATGCGTGGCTTCCTACGCCATCACCTCACCGCCGAGCGGTACGCCGTGCTCGCCACCACCGACGCCGCCGACGCCCGTCGCGCCCTGGCCCGCGGCGGGCCCGACATCGCGGTGATCGCTCTCGACGGCGGGGGCGCCGCCGGCCTGGATCTCATCGCCCACATCCGCGAGGGCGACCCCCGCGGGGCATGGGATCCGGGCATGCCCATCGTGGCCGTCGGCCGCGACGCGGACCCGTTCTCGGTCGCCAGGGCGCTGGCCCGCGGCGCCGACGACCACGTCGCGCGCCCCGTCCACATCGCCGAGCTGGCGGCCCGGGCGTCGGCACTGATGCGGCGCGCGCGGGGGCAGACGCTGCGCGACGAGGTGAGGGTCGGCACCCTCCTGGTCGACAGGCGCGGCCGGCGCGCCAGCGTCAACGGCGTGGGCGTCGGGCTGTCGGCCAAGGAGTTCGCGCTGCTCGACGCGCTGGCCCGCGACCCGTTCCGCGTGCTCACGAAGGACGAGCTGCTGCGCGACGTGTGGGGTTACGTGTCGGCGGGGCGCACCCGCACCGTCGATTCCCACGCGAGCCGCCTGCGCCGCAAGCTCGCGGCCGCGGGCGGCGGCGAGCGTTTCGTCGCGAACGTGTGGGGCGTCGGCTACCGGCTGCTGCCCGAGGCGGCGTGATGGCCCGGCCGGTGTTCGCCGCCCCCGCCGCGCTCGCCGAAGGCGTGCCCGGAGTGACGCCGCTCGGCGACCGCGACGACGCCGAGCGCACCCTCGCCGCCGTCCGGCGCCGCGGCGGGCTCGTCCTGGCCGACCCCGGGCCAGGCGACCACGTCGCCGTCGCGTCCCGCGCCATGGGGTCGCCGGTGGCGTTCCTGCCGTCCGTCGCCGGGGTGGCGGGGTGGATCGTGGCCGCGGCGGGCCGCTGGCGCCGCGACGACCTGCCGGCCGCGGTGCACCGCGTCGAGGCCGTCATCTCGGTGGCCGTCGGCGCCGGCGCGACGGACTGCGTCCTGGCCGCGCCCGACGCGGCGTCGCTGGTATGCCGCTGGGCCCACCGGGCGTGGCGCCCCTGCCGGTGGTGCGCGGGCGGCGGGGTGCGCGGGGCGCGATGCGCCCGCTGCCGCGCGCCCATCGGGGGCGGGCGATGAGCGCCCGCCCCCGGCCCGGCCTCCGCAACCGGGTGCTTGCGTGGGGCGCCATCGCGGCCGGCGTCGCCGCCAGCGCCGTCGTGGTCTCCACCGGCGGCGGAGCCCGCCCCTCCGCCTTCGTCGCGACGGCGGCCCGGCCGCTCCCCGC
>JAGQUM010000064.1 GCA_020438485.1 Thermoleophilia bacterium
CGCGCGTGCCGCTCACGCCCGGCCCGGGCACCCAGCTGGCGCTGACGGTCGACCCGGAGGGGGGCGCGGCGTGGCTGGCGCAGGTCGGCCTCATCGTGCGGCGGCCCGCCGTGCGGATGGACCGTCCCGCCCGCGCCGGGCGCCGCGTGGCGCTCTCCGGACGCGTGGCGGGCTGCCCGGTGCGGGCCGTCTCCGTCCGCCTGGCGGGGCGCGTCGTGACGGCCCGGGTGCGGGGCGGGCGCTTCCGAGTGGCGGTGCGAGGGGCGCGGCCCGGCGTGGCCCTCGTGACGACGTCGCCCACCCGCGCGTGCGACGCGGCGCGGGCCCGGGTACGGGTCGCAGCCCGCCTCAGCCGTTGATGTACCGCGGGTAGGCCTGCGGGTAGTACGTCTTGAGCTGCGCCACCCGGCGGATCACCGCCGCCCGCGACTGGTACTGGCCCACATACACCACGAAGTAGCCGCCGCGCAGCCCGGTGTGCTCGCTGGACTTGAGGATGCCCGCCGTGTACCCGCGGCCCTGGGCCCCGTCGCGCGTGTTCGTGGCGGACACGGCGTCGGTGGTCGACGCGATGATCGCCGTCCACGCCGACGTGCCCGCCGGCCAGTCGGATGCGACGTCGGTCTCGACCGGCTGCGCGGGGGGCAGCTCGGTCGTGGTGTCGGTGGTGACGTCGGTGTAGGGGTCGGTGTACGGGGCGGTCGGCGTCGTGAACCCGGTGTCGGTCGGCGCCGTGTACCCGGTGACGGTCGTGAACGTCCCCGTCGTGTCCGTCGTGGGGACCTGCGCCGTCGTGTCGATCGTCGGCGGGATGCCGGTGGTGTCGGGCGGCAGGCCGCCCGTCGTGGGGGTCGTCACGACCGTCGCCGTCTGGGTCTGCGGGAACGTGGCGATCGTGCTGCCCGTGGTCCCGGCCCGTGCGTCGTCGTCGCGGTGGTACAGGACCCACGCGAGCGCGCCCGCCGCGATGGCCAGCGCCGCCAGCGCGAGCGCGATCCACAGGCCCGCCGACCCGCGGCGCGGGCGCAGCGGCAGCGCGCGGGGCGTGGGGGCGCCGCACACCAGGCAGTACGGCTGGTCGGGATCCAGCGGGGAGTGGCACTCGGAGCACGCCGGCGCGACGGGCGGCGTGTCCCCGGGAGCGTCGACCACCCCGTCCGGCTCGGGCGGCGGGATGTCGGGAGGCACGCCGGGCGGGGTCTCGTCGCTCACGAGGGCGGCCGGGTGGAGGGGATGACGCCGGTGTCGCCCGCGTCCGGTGGCGCGGCGGCGGGGGGCGCGCCGCCGGGAACCTCGGGCGCGGCGACGCGCGTGCCGCACTGCATGCAGAACCGGGCGCCCGCGTAGAACTCGGCGCGGCACGCCATGCAGCAGCCCACCTCGGGCGGGGGCGCGGCCGCCGGCGCCCGCCTGGCCCGCTTGGCCTCCGCCATGTCGGTGAGCTGCCGGTCGATCTCGCGGATGGCCTCGTCGATCTCGGCCACCCGCCGCGCCCGGGTGACCGCGGCGGGGTACGTCAGCATGTCGCGGTGGTACAGGTCGTAGACGAGGCCGCCGAGGTGGAACAGCGTCTCCTCGCGCTCGTCGACCAGTTCGGCGCGGTTGCGCCGCAGGTGGGGCCCGCGTGGGAGGGGCTGCTCCTCCACCGTGACGACATCCGCTGCCCCCGTCTCGCCCGGGGCGGGAGGCACCACGGGGATGGCCTCGGTGGGCTGCTCGGGTTCGCGTTCCGTCGCCGGCCCACGCCGCCGGAAGAAGCCGCGCGACTGGCGCCGGACGCGGGGTTCCTCGTCCGGGGCGTCGACGACCTCCGCGCCGTCGTCTGCGGGGATGTCAATGCCGCCGCCGGGGGGATCCACATCGGGGCGGCCGGAACTGGGGGGTGTCTCGGGCAACGAACGCATCCTAGTGATCGCTCCCGTTGTCACTCCCGGGCACGGACCCGGCCGACCCCCGGGTTACACTCGTGATCCATGAGCCTGCCGTGGTCCACGCGCCCCTTCGGCGACGCACTGCGCGACGCGCTTGAGGCCCAGGGGATGAGCTTCCGCGACCTCGAGAGCCGCTGCCTGGTGCCGGTGGGAAACCTGCACGACCACGTCAGCGGCAAGCGCGGCGTGCCCGGGGACGACCTGATGGCGCGCATCGCCGGGGGCCTGCGCGTGGAGCCCGACCACTTCCGTGAGTGGCGGCTGCGGCGCCTCGAGGAGGCGCTCATCGCCGACCCGGAGATGGAGCTGTGGCTGTCGCGCCGCCGGCTGGCCGGCACGCTGCCCACCGTGCGCCCGGCGGCCCGGCGGCGGGCGCCGGACGGAGGGTAGGCCTACGCGGCTTCCGGCGGCCGGCCCGTGGCCTTGGCGCGCCGGTCGCTGATCATCTGCGGGATGCCGTCGCGGTGGTACATGACGTCGAGCGTGTCGCCTTTCAGGTCGCCGTAGACACCGATACCGATGGCCAGCAGGATCTGGTGCCGAAGCCCCAGCTCCGGGCGGGCCCGCAGGGGCTCGTCGAAGTGGATGCGCGTGCCCTCCAGCCGCAGGCCGTCGCCGTCCGTGAGCTGCCGGCCGTTCACGTAGACCGTGACCGGGGCCTCCGCGCCGGGGGGAAGGTCCATCCACCAGACCTCCAGTGCCTCGCGATCGGGGACCCCCACGCCTACGACACCGGCTGGGGGGCGCGGGGCGCGGTGCGCAGGAACGCATCCACGACGGCGGGGTCCAGCGGGAGGGCCCGCAGGGCCGCCTCGGCCTCGGCGGGCGGGCGCGGGGCGCGGCCGGCGTCGCCGTGCGTCAGCGTGTCCCACGCGTCCGCGGCGGCGAGGATGTGGGCGCCCCGGGCGGCGTGGCCGTCGTGCGCGGGGGCGGGGGAGCGATGCATCGCCACCCAGGCTACCTGCTCGGCCGTGAGCACGTCCGCGAGCATGCGGGCGCCCAGGGCGGCGGTCTCCGCGTCGTCGGGCGCCCCGTTCGCGGCGTGGCCCACCGCGCCCACGTCGTGCAGGAGGGCCGCCTCGCGCAGCCGCTCGATCCGGTCGGCGCTCCACCCGAGCTCCCGGGCCGCCGCCGCGGCGGCGGCCGCGACGCGGGACGAGTGGTCGGCGGTCCGCGCGTGGCGCGCGTCCACTGCGCGGGCCAGGGCGTGCATGGCCTCGAGGGCGCGCGCCCTGCCGAAACCGCCGCGGCGTTCCCGCGCGGCGCCGGGATCGGCGCCGGCCTCGTGCACCTCGGTGCGGTCGCGGCCCCTCTCCTTGGCCGTCAGCAAGGCCGCGTCGGCCTTGGTCACCAGGTCGGCGGCGTCCTCCGCCGCATCGAGCGCGCACACGCCGGCCGACACCGTCACGACGCCCACGTCGGTGCCCCGCAGGTCCCGCACCGCCCTCCGCGCGCGCTCGGCGGCCGCGAAGGCGCCGTGGCGGTCGGTGTCGGGCAAGAGCAGCGCGAACTCCTCGCCGCCGGTGCGCGCCAGCATCTCTCCACCGCGAACGAACTCGGCCATCGTGTGGGCCACCTCGGTGAGGACGCGGTCGCCCACGGGGTGGCCGTACGTGTCGTTGATGGCCTTGAAATGGTCGATGTCGAGGATGACAAGGCTGAGCGGCTCGTCGTGCTCGCGGGCCTCCCGGACTGCCTCCGCCAGCCGGCGGTGGAACGCCCCGTGGTTGGGCAGCAGCGTCAGCGGGTCGGTGGTGGCGCGCTCGGCCAGCAGCGCGCGGGCGCGCGCGTTCGACACCGCCACGGCCGCGAGCCGCGCGAACGGCACGAGGGCCTCCTCCCGGCCGGGCGGCAGGCGTTCCGGGTCCTCGGACATGGCGACCACGACGCCCCAGGCGCGGCCGTCCACGATCACGGGCGCCGCCACGGCCGTGCGGATACCCAGGTCGACGGCGGACTGGGGGATGGCACCAGGCACCCTGCGGTAGTCGTCGATGCGGGCGGGGAGCCCCGTGCGCAGCGCCTTGCCGCGCACCGACTCGGGTGTGATCGACACCCGTGGGTCGCTGGGGTGGACGAGCGCCTGCCACCGGTCCGGGACGCGCTGGGCGAGGGTGCGCGCCCGGTCCCGGTCGCACTCGTCCACCCAGCCGCCCTCGGCGTGCAGCAGGTCCACGACCTCGTCCGCGATCACCTGGAACACCGCGTGCGGATCGTCGACTTCGGCGACGGCGGCCGCCACCCGGTGAAGGGCGGCCTGCTCGGCTGCGGCGTCCGCCAGGGCGCGCATGAGACGGTCGCGGGTCCGCCCCAGCCACATGTACGTGCCGAGCCCGCCCAGGGCCAGCAGGGCCATGAGGACCGCCAGCCACAACACCAGCGTCTGCACGCGTTCGTCCTGGCGCGACAGGCTCTCGTCGGCCCGGTCCCGCGCGGCCTGGGTCCAGCCGTCGAGCGCCGCGAAGTACCGCGCGACTGGCCCCTCGAAGGCCATGTTGACGACCTCGGCGCTGGCCTGCCCGCCGCCGCGCAGCGAACGGCGCATGAGCCCCATGGCGCCGGCGAACTGATGCGACACCAGCCGCGCCGCCGCCGCCGACGGCGACCCCCGGTCGATTCGCTGCTCCTGCTCCACCAGCGCCTGCACGGCGGTGCCCAGCGTGAACATCCGGGCGAGGAGGCCCGGCGGCAGCACCCTCGTCGAGCCCTGCACCCGGTGGCGCAGGTAGTCCTCCACGATGCCGTGGGCGTCGCGGGCCTCGCTGACGAGCTGGGACGCGATCGCCGCGTTTCTCCGGTGCTCGTTGCGCGCGTCGTCGAGGGAGCGGGCAAGCGACAGGGTCACGAGGATGACAACCAGCCCGACCACGGCCAGGAACCCCAGCTGCAGGATCCGCAGCCGCGCCGCGCGGTGGAAGTCCCGGATGACGCCGGGGGTGCTCGTGGGTGGGGAGTCGGGCAGGTGCCCTCGCCTCGTGTGTCGTCGCGTGTCAACGTCGTCCGCGCGGGAGGGGCAGGCCGAAGGACCGCGGGGGACTCCTGATCGTAGCGCGGTGGACGGGCCGGCCAAAGCGCCAGGAGGCGGTATCGTGTGCCATGCCGCCGCCCCCGTCACGCTCCGCGCGCCACCTGGAGATGCTGGCCCGTTGGCCCGTGCTCAACGAGGCGTGGGCCCTCCGCATCGAGCAGGGGCGCCCCCAGCAGACGGTCCGCGAGGTCGGCCCCGGGTCGTCGCAGGGCATCAGCCTGCTGCAGGCCATCAACCGGGCCTCCGGCCTGCCCGAGGACCACGGCAGCGACTCGGTGCACCGCGCCAGGGCGCGGGACGAGGCGTCCCCCTAGGCCACCAGCCCCGTGGCGGCGACCCTGCCGCCCTCGCGCAGCACCTGGCCCACGGCGCCCAGCGCCTCGGTGCGCCGGCCGAGGCTGCCGGGCGTCATCACCATTGCCTCCGCCGAGCGGTGCACCGCCCGGCGGTCGAGGGCCTCGCGCAGCGGCGTCTCGAGGATCGGCCACGCCGGGGTCAGCTCGCCGCCCACCACGACGAGGCTCGGGTTCAGCACGTTGACGGCCGCGCCGAGCGCCTGCCCCAGCAGGGTTCCGACGTCGCGGATGGCGCGACGGGCCACCGGGTCGTCGTCCAGGGCGCGGCGCACCACGTCGTCGATGGACGGCAGCACCTCGTCGCCGCGCGAGCTGGCCGCCGCCGTCAGCGCGTCGCTACCCACCATCAGCTCGAGGCAGCCGCGGTTGCCGCACCGGCACACCGGGCCGTCGGGGGCCACACTCGTGTGGCCGATCTCACCCGCGTTACCGTGCGCGCCCCGGTGGATCCGGCCCCCCACCACGAGGCCGGCGCCGACCCCGCGGGAGACCTTCACGTAGATCATCGTGTCGTGCCCGGCGCGGTCGCCCCACATGCGCTCGGCCAGCGCGCACAGGTTGGCGTCGTTCTCGACGTGGACGGCCATGCCCAGCCGCGCGGACAGCATCCGTGACACCCGCGTGCCCGCGAGGGCGGGGATGGACGACTCGGCGCCGAGCTCGCCCGTGCCGGGGTCGACGGGTGCGGGCACCGATGCGGCACACCCCACGAGCCTCTCGTCCTGCATCCCCGCCGCGTCGAGGGCCTCCCGGGCGGTGTCCGCGGCCGCGTCGACGATGGCGTCGGGGTCGAGCGACGCCGTGTCGAGCACCCGGACGCGCTCGCACAGCACCGTGCCGGCGAGGTCGGCCACGATCGCCCGCACCCCGTCGTGGGCGATGTCGATGCCCAGCGCCGCGCCCGCCGAGGGGTTGATGCTGACGGTGACACCCCGGCGGCCGGTTCCGCTGATGCTCGGACGATCGGCTGCCCCCTCCCGCAGGAGCCCGGTCTCGAGCAGGTCGCCGACGACGGTCGACACCGTCGACCGGGACAGCCCGGTCAGGCGCGCGATCTCCGCCCGGCTGAGCGAGCGGGCCCCGCGGAGCGCGTCCACGACGCGACGGGTGTTGGTGCGGCGCAGGGCGGAGAGCGATCCGGGCGGGCGCCGGCGTGAGGCGGGTTCCATGGCGAGACGCACAATATGCGCCGAGCTTCGGAGGAAGCAAGCGTCCCGACGTCGCCATTTTGAACGAGCCGTTGACAAACGTGACACATGGTACGTAGTCTCGCGGCGTGGCCGCCGGGAGGTGGAGTCCCGGGGCCGATGACCACCACAGGGGGAAGCACGATGAACGTTCGGACCCACCGCGGCCTGCGTGCCGCCCTCGGCCTCACGGTCGCCGCCGGCCTTACGCTGGGCATCGCGGCGTGCGGCGGCGATGACAGCAAGGACTCGACATCCGGTGGGGGCGGAGGCAAGAAGATCGCCCTCCTGCTGCCCGAGTCGAAGACCACCCGCTACGACCAGCAGGACAAGCCGCTGTTCGAGGCCAAGGTCAAGGAACTGTGCCCGGACTGCACGGTCGAGTACCAGAACGCCGACCAGGACTCCCAGAAGCAGCTGACCCAGGCCCAGGCGGCGATCACGAACAAGGTGAACGTGCTGGTGCTGGATCCGGTCGACGGCAAGGCCGCCGCCGCCATCGTCACCCAGGCGAAGTCGGCGAACATCCCGGTGATCTCGTACGACCGCCTGGTGCTGGACGCCGAGCCGGACCTCTACATCTCGTTCGACAATGAGCGCGTCGGCAAGCTGCAGGGCGAGGCCCTCGCCGAGAAGCTGAAGGCCGACGGCAACCCGACGGGGCCGATCGTCAAGATCAACGGTTCGCCCACCGACAACAACGCCACCCTCTTCAAGAAGGGCTCCGACGACGCCCTCAAGGCGGCGGGCGTCAACGTGGAGGCCTCGTACGACACCCCCGACTGGAGCCCGGACAAGGCCCAGACGTGGATGGAGCAGCAGATCACGAAGTACGGCAAGGGCGGGTTCAAGGGCGTCTACGCCGCGAACGACGGCACCGCCGGCGGCGCGATCGCGGCCATGAAGACGGCCGGCATCGACGTGAAGACCATCCCCGTGACGGGGCAGGACGCCGAGCTCGCCGCGATCCAGCGGATCATCTCGGGCGAGCAGTACATGACGGTCTACAAGGCCATCAAGACCGAGGCCGAGTCGGCCGCCGAAGCCGCCGTGGCCATGGCGGACGGCAAGGACCCCGAGAACGCGACCGGCACGGTGAACAACGGCAAGGCCGACATCCCGTCGATCCTGCTGACGCCGGTGGCCGTCACGAAGGACAACGTGGCCGACACGGTCATCAAGGACGGCTTCTACACCAAGGACCAGATCTGCACCGGCAAGTTCGCCGCCGCCTGCGACGCGGCCGGCATCAAGTAGCCGGGCGCATCTCGGCGCCATGCGCACCGTCGGGGCCGGCCCACGCCGGCCCCGCGTGTGCGGGGATCCAATCCGGGTGAGGGGGAGACTGTGACAAGCGCGACCGCCGCGCCCATCCTCGAGATGAGCGGCCTCAACAAGCGGTTCGGCGCCGTGCGGGCCCTGATCGACGTGGACTTCGAGGTCTCGCCGGGTGAGGTCGTCGCCCTGGTCGGCGACAACGGCGCCGGCAAGTCCACGCTGATCAAGGCGATCTCGGGGGCCCAGCCCGCCGACGAGGGCCGGATCGTCTTCGACGGCAGGCCGGTGTCGGTCTCGACGCCGGCCGACGCCGTGGATCTGGGTATCGCCACCGTGTACCAGGACCTGGCGCTGTGCGACAACCTCGACGTGGTGGGCAACCTCTGGTTGGGCAGGGAGGCCCGCAACGCGGGCGTGGTGCTGGACGAGGTCACGATGGAACACCGCGCCACGGAGCTGCTGCGGCAGCTCGAGGTGCGCACGCTGCGCAGCGTCCGCACCCCCGTGTCGTCGCTGTCCGGCGGCCAGCGGCAGTCGGTGGCCATCGCCCGGTCGCTGCTGGGGGAGCCCAAGGTCGTCATGCTCGACGAGCCGACGGCGGCGCTGGGCGTGGCCCAGACCCGCCAGGTGCTGGACCTCATCCTGCGCCTGAAGGAGCAGGGGCTCGCGGTCATCGTGATCAGCCACAACCTGGCCGACGTGTTCGAGGTGGCCGACCGTGTCGTGGTGATGCGGCTGGGCAAGCGGGTCGCGACGTTCGACGCGCGGGCCGTGAGTCGCGCGGACGTGGTGGCGGCCATCACGGGCGCCGACCTGGAGACCGCGGCCCACCCCGAGGCCCGCGCAGCAGTCCACGACGACGGCGACCCCACCGACCCGGCGGGCCCGGAGGGCGCCGCGTGACCACCAACGCCCCGTCTCCCGCCGACGACATCGCCCTCCGCGACCGCGACGCCGAGAAGGGCCTCATCGGAGGCTACCTGGACCGGCTGAAGTCCGGTGAGCTCGGCTCGCTCCCCGTGATCCTGGGTGTGATCATCGTCTGGGCGGTGTTCTACTTCCAGAACAGCAACTTCCTCACCGCGTTCAACCTCACCAACCTCACGTTGCAGTCCGTGGCGTATGCCGTCGCCGCGTCCGGCATCGTGCTGGTGCTGCTGCTGGGCGAGATCGATCTGGCGCTGGGGTCCGTCGCGGGGCTCTGCGCCGCGATCTGCGTCGTGATGAACCTCGACCACGGCGTGCCCGGCGTCGTGGCCGTGCTGCTCGGCGTCCTCGCGGGCGCCGCCGCCGGCTTCATCCACGGGGCCATCATCGCCTGGATCGGCGTGCCGTCGTTCGTGGTCACGCTGGCAGGGTTCATCGGCTGGCAGGGACTGCTGCTGTACACGCTGGGATCCGGTGGATCGCGGAACATCACGGACGAGTTCACGCTGAACCTCACGCAGAAGTTCCTGGGTCCCGAGATCGCCTGGCCCATCGTCATCGCGCTGCTCGTCGTGCTGTTCGCCAACGACCTCTACCAGCGGCGCAAGCGGCTGGCCGCGGGGCTCGTGACGCCCCCCCTGGTCGGCACGCTGATCCGCGACTGCCTGATCGCGGCGGTGGCCGTCGCCGCCGTGCTGGTGTGGACCTCCGATCGCGGCATGCCGGTGGCCGTCGTCATCACGCTGGCCATCGTCATCGGGCTGGACCTGATGGTGCGCCGCACGCCGTTCGGCCGGCGCATCATGGCCGTCGGCGGTAACAAGGAAGCCGCGCGGCGCGCCGGCATCAGCGTCAGCAACACGCTGCTCATCGTGTTCGTCATGTGCGGCGCTCTCGGCGGCCTGGCCGGCATCCTGCTGAGCTCCCGCGGGCTCAACGTCACGCAGACCACCGGCGGCGGCAACTTCCTGTTGAGCTCCATCGCCGCGGCCGTGATCGGCGGCACCAGCCTGTTCGGTGGCCGGGGTTCCGTCTGGTCGGCGCTGCTGGGCGCGCTCGTGTTGGGC
>JAGQUM010000010.1 GCA_020438485.1 Thermoleophilia bacterium
CCGCCGGCGCGGACGGCGCGGGCTCGGCCGGCGGCCCCTGGGCGACGGCGGGGCCCGCGGAGATCGCGGCGACCAGGGAGGCGGCCACCATCGACCGCGATGCGGGGATCGTCATCGCCCGAATCGTACGCGCACCGCCGGACCGAACGTCCCGCGAGGACTGCCATGCTGAGCCCGTGCACGAGCACCCACACGGCCCGGGCGGGCACCATCACCATCACGACCACGACACGTCCGACCCGCGGGGCAGACGCGCGTTGTCGTGGTCGCTGGGGGTGAACGCGGGCTTCACGGCGCTCCAGGCGGCCGTGGGCCTGGCGGCGGGCTCCGTGGCCCTTCTGGCCGACGCCGGGCACAACCTGTCGGACGTGGCGGGCCTCGCCGTTGCGCTGTGGGCCGCCCGCATCGTGGACCGCCCCGCCACATCGCGACGCACATACGGCTACCGGCGGGCCGAGGTGCTGGCTGCGCTCGCCAACGCCCTGACCGTGGTGTTCATGGCCGGTGTCATCGCGTTCGCCGCCGTCAGGCGCCTCGGGGCCCCCCCGGACGTACCGGGCCTGTGGGTAGCGGTGACGGCCGCCGCGGGCATCGCCGTCAACGCCGGCAGCGTGGCGCTGATCCACCGCGCCGGGCGCCGCGACGACCTCAATCTGCGGGCCGCCCTGCTCCACCTGGGGGCCGACGCCCTGGCGTCGGCGGGCGTGCTGGCGGCGGGAGTGCTGATCTGGTGGAGGGGCTGGCAGATCGCCGACCCGATCGCCGCGCTCGCGGTGGCCGCCCTGGTCGTGGTCGGATCGTGGGGCATCCTCCGCCACGCTCTGGACGTGCTGCTCGAGTCCGCGCCCTCGCGCATCGACACCGACGCCGTCGGAGCGGCGATGGCCGCCGACCCCGACGTGGAGGCCGTCCACGACCTGCACGTGTGGAGCCTGTCGACCGACTTCACCGCGCTGTCCGCCCACCTCGTGGTGCCCCCCGGCCGGGACTGCCACGGCTGCCGGCGGCGGGTGGCCGGCATGCTCGAGAAGCGGTTCGGGATCGCCCACTCGACGCTGCAGGTCGAACACCGCCCTCCCCGCCACATCATGCCGGGGCGACCGCCGGCCGACTGCCACGCGCCCGTGGATGCCGGCGAAGCGTCACCCTGAGGCCGGGCGTTACTCAGGCGCGTGCCGGCGGGGCCGGAACCCCCTCAGCCGCAGGGAGTTCGTGACCACGAAGACGCTCGAGAACGCCATCGCCGCGCCGGCGATGACGGGGTTGAGGTAGCCCAGCGCCGCGAGCGGGATGGCCACCACGTTGTATGCGAACGCCCAGAACAGGTTGCCCTTGATGGTGGCCAGTGTGCGCCGTGAGAGCGCGATGGCGTCGCCCACGCCGCGCAGGTCCCCGGACATCAGCGTGATGTCGGACGCCTCGACCGCCACGTCCGTACCCGTCCCGATGGCGATACCCAGGTCGGCACGCGCCAGCGCGGGGGCGTCGTTGACGCCGTCGCCCACCATCGCGACCACGTGCCCGGCGCGCTGCAGCCCGACGATCTCCCGGTCCTTGCCGGCCGGCAGCACGTCGGAGATCACCCGGTCGATGCCCACCGCATCCGCCGCCGTGCGGGCCGCCGCGGCGTTGTCGCCGGTCAGCAGCACGGCGTCGAGGCCCATGCCCCGCAGCGCCGCCACCGCGTCGGCGCTCGAGCGCTTCGGCTGGTCGCGCACGGCGATGACGCCGCGCACGCGCCCGTCCCACGCCACGCCCACGACCGTGTCGCCGGCCTGCCCCGCGCTGGCCGACGCGGCCGCGGCCTCGGGGGGCGCGACGGCGCCGCCCTCGGCCAGCCACGCCGGGCGGCCGGCACGCGCAGCGACGCCGTCGACCAGGCCCGACACGCCGCGACCCTCGTGGTTCGCGAAGCGCTCGACCGCCGCCGGCGCGCCACCCGCCGCCTCCACCACCGCCCTCGCCACGGGGTGCTCCGACGCCGACTCCAGCGCCGCGGCCACGCGCAGCACGCGCTCGGCCGACTCGCCCGGCATGGGCGTGACGCCCGCCACGTGCATGCGCCCGGTGGTCACGGTGCCGGTCTTGTCCAGCACCACGGTGTCGATGCGGCGGGTCGATTCCAGCACCTCGGGGCCGCGGATGAGGATGCCCAGCTGCGCGCCGCGCCCCGTGCCCACCATCAGCGCCGTCGGCGTCGCGAGCCCCAGCGCGCACGGGCACGCGATGATCAGGACGGCGACCGCGGCCGTGAACGCGGCGGTGGCCGACCCCCCGGACAGCATCCACCCCGCGAACGTGACGACCGCGAACCCGATCACGGCGGGCACGAACACCGCCGACACGCGGTCGGCGAGCCGCTGCACCGAGGCCTTACCCGCCTGTGCCCGCCCCACCAGGCGGCCGATCTGGGCGAGGGCCGTGTCGGCGCCGACCCGGGTGGCGCGCACCACCAGGCGGCCCGAGACGTTGATCGCGCCGCCCACCACGCGCGCGCCCGGCCCGACGTCGACCGGCACGCTCTCGCCGGTGATGAGCGCGTTGTCCACCGACGACGCGCCGTCCTCCACGTCGCCGTCGGTCGCGATGCGCTCGCCCGGGCGCACCACGAAGCGGTCGCCCACGCGCAGCGCCGCCACCGGCACGCGCTCCTCGCGGCCGCGGTCGCCGATCCGGGCGGCGTCCTTCGCGCCACGCTCCGCCAGCGCCGTCAGGGAACGGCGCGCCGCGCCGGTCGCGCGCCCCTCCAGGTGGCGTCCCAGCAGCACGAGGACGGTCACGAGCGCCGCGACCTCGAGGTAGATGTGACCGCCGGCAGCGTCGCGCTCCGGCCGCAGGGAGAACTCCATGGTCATACCCCGGTGCCCGGCGTCGAGCAGCAGCATGGCCGCCACCGACCACCCCCAGGCCGCCAGCACGCCCACGCTGATCAGCGTGTCCATCGCGGCGCTGCCGTGGCGCAGGTTTCGCCACGCCGCGCGGTGGAACGGCCACGCGCCCCAGAGGGCGACGGGGGTGGCGAGCACCAGCGCCACCCACTGCCAGTAGTCGAACTGCAGCGCCGGGACCATCGACAGGGCGGCCACCGGCACTCCCAGCGCCGCGCTGATCCACAGGCGGCGCCCGTTGGCCGCGTGGTCATCGTGCCCCGCGTCGCGACCCCGGCCGGGCAGCAGGGCGCCGTAGCCCGCCGACTCCACGGCCTCCACCATCGCCTCGGGCGACGCGACGGCCGGGTCGAAGTGCACGGAGGCGATCTGGGTGCCGTAGTTCACCGACGCGGCCACACCGTCGAGGCGGTTGAGGCGCTTCTCGACGCGGGCGGCGCACGCCGCGCACGTCATGCCCGTGATGGGCAACTCGATGTCCCGCGTGGCGGTCACGACCGCCCGGCGACCACCCGGTAGCCCGCCTCCTCGACGGCGGCGGCAACGGCGGCGTCGGGCACGGCCTCGCCGCGGACCGTGACGACTCCGCCCTCGAGATCCACGTCCACCGACGCGACGCCCTCGACGGCGCCCACCTCCTCGCGGACCGCGGCCACGCAGTGGCCACACGTCATGCCCTCCACCCGATACGTCTGCTCGCCCACCATCGCCGCCTTTCCCGTCGGTTCCGCCCGCCCAGCATTGCATACCCCCCACCAGTATGCAACGCTGGAGGTCATGGGGACCGTGCCACCCGCCGACGATATGCCCGCCCATCCCCCCGGCCGCGCCGTCTCGCGCGACAAGTCGGCGCTCCTGACGCGCCTTCGCCGGGCGGAGGGTCAGGTGCGGGGCATCGCGGCGATGGTCGACGACGACCGGCACTGCGTCGACGTGCTGCAGCAGATCAGCGCGGTGCAGGCGGCGCTCGACAAGGTCGCGCTGTTGCTGGTGGACGACCACGTGCGCGATTGTCTGGCCGGTGCCGCCGACCCGGCCCAGCGCGATGCCCGGCACGCCGAGCTGATGGCGGCCCTTGCCCGCCTGAGCGCGCGGCGCTAGGCGGCAGCGACCCGGGCCGCTGCCGCCCGTACCCCGGCGAGCGCGCCGGCCCTCTCCACCGCCGCATTCCGCGTGCTCCGCGCCAGCGAACCGATGGGACCGCGCTGCGTCCGGAACCCGCCACGCGCCGTAGCAGCGCCTCCTGCGCGGCGTCCTGCGCGTCCGCGGGAGGGCGCGGCACCGTGGCGGCCACTCGCGTCATCCGCGGCACGACCCGCCCGGCGAGCGACGCGAACGCGCCCGCGTCGGGCCCGGGCGCGACCGCCACGCGTGTTGCACGTGCTGAGGCGCACGAGGCGGTACAGCGGGCGGTGGCCGACGGCCGCGGCGACCACCATCAGGCCGCCGGCACGACGCGCGCCACGGCGAGCCAGCCCGGCCCTGCGACGTCGCCGGCGACCCGCACGACGGCGGCCGCGATCCGCGCGCCCGATCGATGCTTCCGGCGTTGCGCGTCCTCGATGCCCTTTCGGCGTTTCGGCGACGTGGTCGCCCCTCGACGACGCGCGGAGGCTGTCGAACGGGTACGGGGGTTAGCTTCGCCGCTTTCGGGGAACGGAACACGCGACCATCCGAACGCGGGAGACCCTCGTGAACACCATCCTGTGGATCATCGCCGTTATCCTCGTCGTGGCCGGCATCGTGACGATCGTCCGCGGCCAGGTGCTGTGGGGCGCCGTGCTCATCGTCGCCGGGCTGCTCGTGGGTCCGGGCGGGGTCAGCCTGTTCACCTGACCGATGTGCCGCACGGAGCGGCATTTTCGGGCCCCCGGGCGCGCGGCGGCGCGCGCCCGGGGGGTAGCCATCGCCTCAAGTGGGACACTAAGATCCCGGTGACGTCTGTCCCATATTGGACGGACGAATGGGTCCAACCAACGAGGTGAACCATGGCTCAGGTGGCGATCCCCATGAGGACCACCGACAGGACGAGCGACCGGGACGCGATGATCGTGGCGGGCATGCCGCTCGCCCGCGCGCTCGCCCGCCGCTACGAGCACCGCGGCGAACCACTCGACGACCTCGAGCAGGCCGCGATGATCGGGCTCATCAAGGCGGTCGACGGGTTCGACCCCGCGCGGGGCGGCGACTTCCGCTCGTTCGCCACGCCCACCATTCTCGGCGAGATCCGCCGGCACTTCCGCGACCGGACGTGGTCGATGCGGGTGCCCCGCGGTGTGAAGGAGAACCACGCGCGCGTGGTCGCCGTCACCGGCGAGCTCACCCAGGCGCTCGGCCGGGCGCCCACCGTGGCCGAGATCGCGGGTGACTGCGACCTCTCCGAGGAGGCCGTGCTGGACGCCGTGGGCGCCCACACCGCGTACCGCCCCGACTCGCTGTCGTGGACGGGTCCCGACGACGATGCCGACGAGGTGGACATCGCCGTGGCCGACCCCGGCTATCGCCAGGCCGAGGCGCGCGCGGACCTCAGCGGCCCGCTGGCGGCGCTGGCCCCGCGCGAGCGGCTCATCATCCACCTGCGCTTCCACCGCGGGCTGGCCCAGTCGGAGATCGCCGCCATCGTCGGCGTGTCGCAGATGCACGTCTCGCGGCTCATCGCCCGCTCCCTCGAGCGGATGCGCGAGGCCGGGGCGTGGTGACGATCCCGCCCGCCCACGCCGTGGCGGACCACCGCGTGGGGCTGCTGCTCGACGTGCGCCCGGGAGCGCTCGCCGCCTCCGTCGCCGCCCGGGTCGCCCGGGCGCTGTCCGCCCGGGCGGGCTTCACGCTGGACACCGCCGACGACGCCGCGCTGGCCGGGAGGATGCTGGTCCAGGGCGCCGGCGACGCGCCCACCGTGCGGCTGGGCATGTGCTCGCACGCGCGCGGCGTGCGGATGGAACTCGGGCCGCTGGACGACGCGGACGGCGCCCGCCGCCGGTGCGGTGTGCCGGACGCGGACGCCATGCTGGACGCCGTCGCCGACGTGACGGTGGAACGCCGGGACGGGGCCGAGTACCTCGCGGTCGAGATCCGCGAGAGGACGTAATCGTCTGAACCCCTGTGCGGCCATCCCCCGATGAGGCATCATCGGGGGATGGCACCGCGTCCGAATCCCCTCGCCGTGCGCCGCGCCGCCGCGCTGGCGATCTCGGGCGGCCTCGCCGTGGCGGGACTCATCGGCGCCTCGTTCACCGACGTCGCCCGCCACACGGGAGTCCCCGCGGTCGTCATCGTGGGCGCACTGGTGTGCCTGTTCGCACTGGCCGAGTGGACCAAGGTACACATCGAGGTCCGCCGCCACGCTCTGTCCGTCTCGCTGGGCGACTTCCCCGTCATCATCGGCGTGTTCACGGTGTCGCCGTGGCTCGTGCTGGCCGCGAACATCGCGGGCACGGGGGTCGTGCAATTGGCCCGCCGCCTGGAGGGCCACAAGATGGCCTTCAACCTGGGCGTGGGGGCGATGGAGGTCGGCATCGCAGGCCTGATCTGCACGCTGCTGACGCGCGACGCGGGGGTGGCGTTCTGGGCGGCGGCCATCGTCGCCGTCTTCGTGGTGGGGCTCGTGGGTACTGCCGCGGTGCTGACGGTCATCTCGTTCCTCGACGCCCGGCCGACGCGCATGGAGATGGCCGGGATGGCGGCGTCTGTCGCGGCCTCGGGCCTGACGTGCGCCACGCTCGCGTCCTGGGCGGTGCTCGGGCTGACCGGTGGCTGGTCCGGGATGCTTCTGCTGACGGTCGCGTCCGCCGCGATGTTCCTGGCGTTCCGCTCGTACGCGCTCCTCGTGCGCGACCGGCGCGACCAGGGAGCGGTGCTCGACGCGGCACGTCGCATGGGCGAGATGGAGGATGAGGACGGCGTCTACGCCCGGCTGTGCGAGAGCGCGGCCCGGCTGGCCGGGGCCGAGATCTCGCAGGTCTGGCTGGCCGACTCCGGCGAGCAGTTGCCGTGGGAAACCGCCCGGCTGGTGGCCCACGGGACGCGTGAGCCGGGCGAGCACCAGTGGCTCACCCAGCACGCGTTCCGCGACGCGTTGGTCGTTCCGGTGGAGTTCGACGGCGTCCGCCAGGGCACGCTGGTGGTGGCCAACCGCCTTGCACGGGCGGGGACGTTCAACACCAACGACCTCAACCTGGTCCACACGCTGGTCACGCACGCGGTGGCGCTGCTCCGCAACCACACGTTGTCGCACCGCCTGCTGTTCGAGGCGACGCACGACCCCCTGACGGGCCTGCCCAACCGCGCGGCGTTCTCGACGGCCGTTGAGCGGGTGCTGCTGCGCCGCGACACCGACGACACGCTGTCGGCGGTGCTTCTGGTCGACCTCGACCGCTTCAAGGAGATCAACGACATCCTGGGACACGCGGCGGGCGACAGGGTGCTGTCGGCGGTGGCCGACCGCCTGGCACGCGCCGTACCCGACGACGCGGTGCTCTCACGCTTCGGCGGCGACGAGTTCGCCGTGCTGCTGCCCTCGGCGCGCGACGCCCGCGAGGTGGAAGCCCTCGCCACCCGCCTGACGGCGGCGCTCGAGCCGCCGGTCCGCGTTGCGGACTCGGTGATCGACGTCGCGGCGTCCGTGGGCATCGCCGGCGTCTTCGCGCCCGACATCGACCCCCCGACGCTCATCCGCCATGTGGACATCGCGGTGTCGGCCGCCAAGGCGCGCGACGCGTCGTTCGCCTGGTACGCGGCGCGCGACGATCAGGCGGGTCACGAGCGCCTGGGGCTGGCCAGCCAGCTGCGCCGCGCGGTCGAGGACGACGTCATCGACGTGCACTTCCAGCCCCAGGTCTCCGTGCTCGACGGACGCGTGGTGGGTTTCGAGGCGCTGGCTCGCTGGAATCCCGTCGGCCGCGGGACGGTACCGCCGCAGGAATTCATCCCCCTTGCCGATCAGACCGGTCTGATCACCCCGCTGACGAAGCGGGTGCTGACGAGGGCCCTGTCCGAGTGCCTGCGCTGGCCCGCGGACGTCGGGGTGTCCGTGAACGTGACGGCCCGGCAGCTGAGGGAGCCCGATCTGGCCGACCGCGTGGCGAGGGCGATGAACGAGGTCGGGTTCCCCCCCGAGAGGCTCACGCTGGAGTTGACCGAGGACAGCGTGATGGGCGCCGGCCAGGACGACCTCACGCCGCTTCACCGCCTCCGCGAGCGGGGCGTGCGCCTGGCGATCGACGACTTCGGCACGGGGTATTCGTCGTTCGCGTACCTGCGCAGCCTGCCCGTGCACGAGGTGAAGATCGACAAGTCCTTCATGCCCGGCGTGTCGGGCGACCCCGGGGCGCTGGCCCTTGTGCAGTCGATCGTCGAGGTCACCCATGTGCTGGGCCTCACGTCGGTGGCCGAGGGCGTGGAGGACGACGGCACGATGTTCGCCCTGCGCGACGTCGGGTGCGACATCGCCCAGAGCTACCGGATCGCGCGCCCCATGCCGGCCCGTGAGGTCGCCGCGTGGCTGCGGGAGTGGGGGCTGGCGCACGCGCCGGGCACCGCCGGCAGCCCCGCACCGACGGGCCGCTGACGCGGTGGGGCGGCGCCACCCGGGTGCCGCCCACCCGGCTCGCTACGAGGACTTCACCTCGGCCCGCATCACCCGCCAGATCCCCAGCAGCAGGGGCAGCAGCACCCAAACGGTGTTCGCGACGGCCAGGTGCGCCCACTCGGCGGCCCCCATCGTGTGGCCGAACAGCGGTCCCGACGTGGTGTTGAGGTCGAGCCAGCGTGTGATGCTCGCGACACGGTCCCCCCCGATCTGCAGCGCCACCGACCAGACCGTGGGCAGCGCGAAGAACGCCACGACGGCCACGGCGGTCGACAGGAACAGCAGGCCGAACGCGACGCCCTGGAGGATCCCCAGCAACTGACCGACCAGCAGGTCGTTGGCCTCGCCGGGGCCCAGCGTCCAGCCGCCCGTGCCGACGGCGGCGTACAGCAGCCCACCGAGCCCGATGGAGACGGCCAGCGCGGCGACGGACACGAGCACGTTGACGACCAGCTTCGCGGCGATCACGCGGCCCCGCCGGGGTTCCAGCGTGAACGTCACGAGACCCGTGCGCTGGCTCCATTCGGCGGTGACAGCCATGATGCCCAGGACGGGCAGCAGGATGTTCTGGGGCACCGCGGCGAGCCCCAGCAGGTTGTCGAGCGTGCGGTCCCCGCGGTCCATGACGACGAGGCCGATGATCATGGTGGCGGCGGTGGCGGCCGCGATGATTCCCAGCAGCCACATCCCCGCGCGTGTGTCCCACAGCTTGCGCAGCTCCACGGCCATCAGGCGCGGGAACGGCACCTGGGGGTGCCGCGCGGGCGCCGGCACGGCGCGCTCGATGCTCACGGTACTCATGCCGCCGCCTCCTCGGTCACGCGCTCGCGGGCCGTGTCGGCCGTGAGCGTCAGGAACAGTTCCTCCAGGCCGGCGCCGTCGGCGCGGCGCAGCTCGCGCACCGACAGGCCCGCGCCGAACGCCGCGTCCCCGACGGCGTCGAGGTCGGCGCCCACCGTGAGGCCGCCGTCGGCGACGCGCGCGGCGTCCCATCCGGCGCGGGCCGCGGCCGCCGCCATCGCGGCGTCGTCGGACGTGCGGACGAACACGCCGCGGCCCGCCAGCATCTCGTCCTTCGTGCCGCTGGCCACGATGCGCCCCCGCCCGATGACGACCAGGCGGTCGGCGACGGCCTGGACCTCGGCCAGCAGGTGCGACGACAGCAGCACGGCCCCGCCTCGGTCGGCGAAGTCACGCAGGAGGTCGCGCATCCAGCGGATACCGGCCGGGTCGAGCCCGTTGGCGGGCTCGTCCAGGATCAGGACCGAGGGATCGCCCAGCAGGGCGTGGGCGATGCCCAGCCGCTGGCGCATGCCCAGCGAGTAGTCGCCCACGCGCCGGCGCCCCTCGGCGCCGCTCAGGCCCACCAGGTCGAGCATCCGGTCGACGCGTGCCGCGGGAAGCCCCATGAGCGTAGCGCCCAGCGTCAGGACCTCGCGCCCGCTGCGCCCCACGTGCTGGGCCGAGGCGTCCAGCAACACGCCGACCGAGAGGCCCGGATTCCCCAGCTCGGGGTACGCGGCGCCCAGCACCGCGGACGTGCCGGACGTTGCGGGCGTGAGGCCGACGATCATCCTCATTGTCGTGGACTTGCCGGCGCCGTTCGGGCCGAGGAAGCCCGTGACGCTGCCGGGGGGGACCGTGAAGCTCACGTGGTCGACGGCGGTGTGGTCCCCGTAGGTCTTGGTGAGTTCGGTGACGGTGATCATGGGACACATGGTGCGCTCCGCCCCCGCCCCGCCGCATCGGCCGCAGGGCGCGGTCGGCGGTGACCGCGGGGGGTGATGCCCGGGCCCGGCCATCGACGAAAGTCGATGCGCGCCGCCGCCCGGCGTCCATGGAGCGGGCGGCGAGGCGAGGGTACCCTGGTGTCGTGACCGGCCCCGAGCACACGCCGTTCCCCGCCCTCACCCGCCGGCAGGAGGGGGTGCGGCTCGCCGTCGCGGCGCTGGCGGGGCTGTTCATGATGATGGTGACCGGCGGCGCCCCGAACGGCGGGCTCGCCGTACCCGTCGGCACGGACTTGGCGCTGTGCGCCGCCGCCCTGGTGCTGGTGCACTGGCGGCGCCGCTGGCCCGTCCCCGTGGGCGTCGCGGTGATGGCGCTGAGCGGCGTCTCGACGAGCGCGTCCGGGCCCGCCTGCCTGGCGCTGGTCTCGGCCGGCACGCGGCGCAGGCGGCCGGAGATCATCGCGGTGGGCGTCACGTCGGTCATCGGCGGAGCGATGTACGCGTCCCTCACCACGGGCGGCCCCGACAGGGTCGTCACGATGGTGTTCGGCCTGGTGGTCACCGTCGGCCTGATCGGCTGGGGCATGTACCTCGGAGAGCGGCGCACGACCGTGGCGTCGCTGCGCGAGCGCGCCGAGCGGGCCGAGCGCGAACGCGACCTGCAGGCGGAGCGCGCCCGCAGCGCCGAGCGGGCCCGCATCGCCCGCGAGATGCACGACGTGCTGGCCCACCGCATGTCACTGATCGCGATGCACGCGGGTGCCCTGCAGTACCGCGCGGACCTCGCGTCGGACGAGGTGCGCGACGCGGCCACGCTGGTGCAGACGTCGGCCCACCGGGCGCTGGACGAGCTGCGCCAGGTGCTGGGCGTGCTGCGCGACGAGGGCGCCGCCTCCGGCCAGGCCGTGCAGCCGCCCCAGCCGACGCTGGCCGACGTGGACGCGCTTGTGCGCGAGGCCCGGGCCGGCGGCATGCGCGTGGACCTCGACGTCTCGCCCGCCGCGGCGGGCGTGCCCGACACCACGGGCCGCGGCGCGTACCGCATCGTGCAGGAGGCCCTGACGAACGCGCGAAAGCACGCCCCCGGCGCCCGGGTGCGGGTGCGCATCCGCCGTGACCCGGACGCGCTGACCGTCGACGTGGAGAACCCCCTGGCCGTCGGCGCCACGTCGACGGCCCCCACGCCCGGCGCCGGGCTTGGCCTGGTGGGCCTGGCCGAGCGCGCGGCCCTGCTGGGGGGGTCGCTGGAGCATGCCGAGTCGGAGGGCACCTTCCGCGTGCGCGCCCGCCTGCCGGTGGCGGCGTGAGCCCGGCGGGCGCCCCCATCCGCGTGCTGATCGTGGACGACGACGCGCTGGTGCGCTCGGGCCTTCGCCTCATGCTGGGCGGCGCCGACGATGTGGACGTGGTGGGCGAGGCGGGCGACGGCGCCGACGGCGTGCGCGCGGCGGCCGATCTGGCGGCCGACGTGGTGCTGATGGATATCCGCATGCCCGTGATGGACGGCATCGAGGCCACGCGGCGCATCGCGGAGACCGCCGGCTCCCGCGTGATCGTGCTCACCACGTTCAGCGCCGACGACGACGTGCACCACGCGCTGGCCGCCGGCGCCGACGGCTACCTGCTGAAGGACACGCCCCCGGCCGACATCGTGGTCGCGATACGCCGCGTGGCGGCCGGCGAGCCCATGCTGTCGCCGTCGGTCACCGAGACCCTCATCCGCGGCGTCCGCGACGGCCACGGCGCCCACCGCGCACCCGCCGAGGTGCCCGCGTGGGTGGCCGGGATGACCGAGCGCGAGCGCGACGTGGCCCTCGCCGTCGGCCGCGGCCTGTCGAACGCCGAGATCGCGGACGAGCTGTTCATGAGCGTCGCCACCGTCAAGGCGTACGTCTCGCGCCTGATGGCGAAGATCGGCGCGGACAACCGCGTCCAGGTCGCCCTGCGGGTTCACGAGGCCGGGCTGCTGTAACCCGGCCCCGTGGCCCCGGTGGTCAGAACGCGGTGCCCGACCGTGGCGTCGTGGTGGTGCCGCCGCCGGGGGTCTGTTCCTGCTGCGGGGCCGCACCGGATCCCCCGCCGGACCCGCCGTCGCCCGGGCAGTCCTCCCCCCGCGGTGAGGCCGCGTGCGGAGCGGCGTCGTCGGGGGTGGACGGGGTCGACGGCGTGGTGCTCTGGACCTGCTGCGTCCCCGCCGGGGCGGACGGCGTGGCGGGGTCGGCCAGCGTGTCGGTCGCCGCCGCGGCCAGTCCGTATCCACCGAGGCCGAGGCCGAGGCACGTGGCCGCCACGGCCGCGACGCCGCGCGCCGACCGGGGGCGCGTGTCCTGGTTCTCCATGTCGTTCACCTTTCGCGTGGCCGCGCACGGGTTCTCCGGCGCGGGATGGCGTGTTCCGTATGGAGATGGTCCGGGCGGTGGCTGAGACGCGGCTGAGACCCGCGTGCGCGTGCGGTGAGGCCCGCAGGGCGCGGCGGGCGCCGGGTAGGCGCGCCCGGCAGGATTCGAACCTGCGACCCGCGGATTAGAAGTCCGCCGCTCTATCCGGCTGAGCTACGGGCGCTCGCACCCGGGACGTTAGCCCACCCGGCCGCGCGCTCAGAGGTGACGCACCTCGTCGGGCGTGTTCTGCCACGCGTCGTTGAGGCCGTCGGAATACCGGACGGGCGCGGCGATGATCTCCTCCGGGCTCGCGTCGTCGAGCGTGGACACCTGCACGCTGGCGAACGCCCCGCCCGCCTCCGGGATGTGGCCGCGCGTGAACGTCGCGATGCCGCACGTCGGGCAGAACGCGGTGGCCACGCGCCCTCCGTGCCACTCGTTGACGCGCTCGGCCAGGGTGTCCTCACCCGCGGTGACGATGAGGTCGGCGGGATCCTCAACCCGGGCGGACCAGTTCCGCAGCTTGCGGCAGTACGTGCAGTTGCAGCGTCCCGTCCCCTTGGACAGGTCGATCCTGGCCTCGTACGTCACGGCGCCGCAGTGGCAGCTTCCGCGGTAGGTCTTCAGCATTGCGCTCCTCCCTCGGGTCGCGCCGGCGCCCCGCGGCCGGCGTGGAGGCGGTGGGTGTCGCCGGCGCCGCCCGGCGCCGGTAACGGTGTCGTACCCCCGGCCCGGGCGGGCACGCCAGGCACCGCGGGAAAGATCCTGCGAAATCCGTGGATGAGGATCGCCCGGTCACGCGTCATGCGGGTACGGACGATCCCCATGGCCGCTCGGGCGGGCGGCGGCCCGCGGTGGGAGGTCCCCGTCGGAAGTGACGCCGCGCTGCCGCGGGAGGCGTTCGTGTCGCCCCTCGGTGAGCGGCTGGTCCCTCGCCCCCGCCGATCGATGCCGCGGTGAGCGGGCGCTCGCCGCGGGTCGCGTCCGCGGCCGCGCGGGAGGGGCGTTCATCCCTTCCCCGTCGCGCCGGTAGCCACCCGGAGGGCCGGCGCGCGGCCCGGCCCTTGCCCTTCGCGCGCGATGAGAGCAGGGTTCGGGGAATGAGCACACACATCCCCTCCCCCTCACGCCCCGACGAGATCCGCAACGTGGTCCTGGTGGGACCCGGCGAGTCCGGGAAGTCCACGCTGTTCGACCACCTCGTCGCCGCCCGCACCCCGGGTCATCGCGCCAAGGACGACCACGCCCGCAGCGTCGGCGTCAACCTGGTGGCGTTCCGCAGCGGCCCCGTCGCCGTGAACCTGCTCGACACGCCGGGCCACCCCGACTTCGTGGGCGACGTCCGCGCCGGCCTGCGCGCCGCCGACGCCGCGGTCTTCGTGGTGTCGGCCGCCGACGGCATCGACGAGGCCACGCGGATGCTGTGGAGGGAGTGCGATGTGCTCGGCATCCCGCGCGCCATCGCCGTGAGCAAGCTCGAGACCCAGCGCAGCGACTTCGCCGCCACCGTGGCCACGTGCCAGCGGGCGTTCGGCGACGCGCAGCCCCTCTGCTTCCCGCTGGTCGACGCCGAACGCGTCGCGGGCGTGATCGACCTGCTGTCCCGCGTCATCCACACCGGCTCCGGCAAGGGCACCGACCGAGAGCCCACCGCCGAGGAGGCGGAGCTCATCGACGAGTACCGGGGCGCGCTGATCGAGTCGATCATCGAGGAGTCCGAGGACGAGGCGATGCTCGAGCGTTACCTGTCCGGAGAGGAGATCGACGAGTCCACGCTGGAGGACGACCTCCGCGCCGCCGTCACGACCGGGTCGTTCTTCCCCATCGTCCCGGTGCACGCCATCGGCGACATCGGCGTGGAGCAGATCCTGTCGCTCATCGAGCACGGCTTCCCGTCGCCCGCCCAAGTGGCCCTTCCCGTCGTGACCACGCCCGACGGGGGCGGCTTCGGAGAGATCACGTGCGACCCGCACGGTCCACTGGTGGCCGAGGTCATCCGTACGAGCACCGACCAGTACATCGGCCGCCTGTCGCTGGTGCGCGTGTTCTCGGGCACGCTCGCGCCCGACCAGCCCGTGCACGTCTCGGGGCACCTCGAGCACTTCGTGGGCCACACGCTCGAGGGCCACCCGGGCCACGACTCCGACGACGATCGCGTGGGCACCGTGTCGACGCCCGTCGGCCACGAGACGCACCCCAAGGAGCGGGTCATCGCGGGCGACATGGCACTGGTGACCAAGCTGGCCCACGCGGAGACCAGCGACACGCTGTCCACGAAGGAGATGCCCGCGCTGGTGGAGCCGTGGGTGCTGCCCGAGCCACTGCTGCCCGTGGCCATCCACGCCAAGTCGTCCAACGACGAGGAGAAGCTCTCCACCGCCCTTCACCGCCTGGTGGCCGAGGACGTCACGATGCGCATGGAGCACAACCCCGACACGCATCAGCTGGTGTTGTGGGCCATGGGCCCGTCGCACGTGGACGAGCTGATCGCGCGCCTCAAGGACCGCTTCCACGTGGAGGTGGAGGTCGAACCGCTGAGGACCGCGCTGCGGGAGACGTTCGTGAAGGCGTGCACGGCCAAGGGCCGCCTGGTGAAGCAATCCGGGGGTCACGGCCAGTACGCCGTGTGCGACATCGAGATCGAGCCGCTCGAGCGCGGCGCCGGCATCGAATTCGTCGACAAGGTGGTGGGCGGCGCCGTCCCGCGTAAGTTCATCCCCTCGGTCGAGAAGGGCGTCCGAGCCCAGCTGGACAGGGGGCTGCTGGCCGGTTACCCGGTGGTGGACGTCCGCGTCACGCTGGTCGACGGCAAGGCCCACTCGGTGGATTCGTCGGACATGGCGTTTCAGACCGCCGGTGCCCAGGCGCTGCGCGAGGCCGTCACCGATGCCACCGTCGCCCTGCTGGAGCCCATCGACGCCGTCGACATCACGGTGGGCGACGAGATGGTGGGCGCCGTGCTGGCCGATCTGCGCGGCCGCCGCGGCCAGGTGGTGGGCACGGAGCCCGCCGAGATGGAGGCTCACACCGTCGTGCACGCGGAGGTGCCGCAGCACGAGCTGTCGCGCTACCCCATCGACCTGCGCGCCGTGTCGCACGGCACGGGCACGTTCACCCGCACGCTCGTGCGCTACGACTACATGCCGCCCAACCTGGCACGCGAACTCACCGAGCCGGGGTGACCCGCGCGGTGGGACGCCCCCACGGGGGCGCCCCACGGCGGCACGGCCTAGCGCGCGGGGCCGACCGGCACGCCCGTCAAGCGGCAGTCGGACGCGCCGGAGTTCGGCGTGCCGCGACGCTTGGTCGCGCACACGTACAGCGGCAGCACCCGGCGCCTGGTCACGTCGAGCGTCCGGGTGGGGCGCAGCCGCAACGTGGCGACGCCGTTCTTGTCGGTGGCGCTCTGGACGGGGCGCACGAGGCCGTTGGGCACGCTGCGGACCCGCACGCGAGCGCCGCGTACCAGGTAGCCACGGCTGTCGGCCACCTGCACGTTCATCCGCGCGCCGCTGGCCGTGCGAATCCGGGCCGGCGTCACGCGCGGGGGCTTCACCGCGAGCCGGATCGGCATGAACACCTGCGAGTCGGGAATCGACACCCGGTTGCCGGACACCAAGAGGGCCCCCGCCGGCTGGGCCTGGCTGGTGTCGACCGCGACGCCCCGTGTGCAGGGCGTCAACCGCGACAGCTGCAGGCGGTCGATGAGGACGGCCGAGTCGAAGACCCTGTCGCCCTGATCCAGGATGGTCAGGTAGAGGCGGTGCGGGCCGGGGGTGATCGGCGTGGCCGCCCGCAGGCGGCGTGTGGCCGCGTCGAACGTGGTGCCTGACGCCTCGGACGGGCTCACCGACAGGTCACCGATCGCGTTCACCGTTATGGGCCTGCCCTGCAGGTCGGCGGCGAAGTTGGCGGGTGCCTCCAGGTACGGGGCCTGCGTGCGCTCGGCCGTCCAGGTGTTCTGGTCGAGCTCGGCGATGAACGCGTCGTTGTACTGCGAGCCCACCCACTCGGGGAACTCCTCGGACAGGAAGCGAAACCCGAACGTCAGGCAGCTGGCGGTGGCGGGCACGTTGAGGTCGATGCGCAGGGTCGTGACGTCGCGCGCGCCGCGGTACCGGGCGGGGCTGAGCTCGGTTCCCGTGAAGCCGTCAGCGTTGGGCTTCAGGATGTCGTTGCTGTTGCCGGTGCTCAGGATGGCGAACCTGTCGCCGCTGGTCGGGAACTGCCCCAGCGACGTCGTCGAGATCGCCACGGAGTTGCCGCCCCCGGGAATGGTCTCGAACGCCGCACCCGTGACGATATTGGGGTTGTCCGCGATGGCCCGGGCCACCGCGCGGGCATCCCGGCTGGGCGTCACGGCGGCGGCGCCCACGCCCGCCCCCACCAGGCTCGCGGCGACGCCCGCGCTGACCATCCCGCGTCGACTCATCTGATATCCCATCGCGGTTATGCTCCTTGTGATCGTTGTTACATAATCTCGGCGTTACCCCGGACGGGTCCCGCCCACACGCGACCCGACTTCTCTGGAGCTTCGGAGCCGCCCGATGACAGACACCGCCCTGCAGGTCGTGCGCGCCGACATCACCACCCTGGACGTGGACGCCATCGTCAACGCCGCCAACGAGACGCTGCTCGGCGGCGGCGGCGTCGACGGGGCCATCCACCGCGTGGCGGGGCCCGGGCTGCTCGAGGAGTGCCGGCAGGTGGGGGGCTGCCCCACTGGGGAGGCCCGCATCACCGGCGCATACGGCCTGCCCGCGCGCTGGGTTATTCACACCGTCGGCCCCGTGTGGCGCGGCGGCCACCGGGACGAGCCGCGGCTGCTGGCGGAGTGCTACCGGGCCAGCCTGTCCCTGGCCGACGCGGCCGGAGCCCGTTCGGTGGCGTTCCCGTGCATCAGCACGGGGGTCTACCGCTATCCCGCCGACGCGGCGTGCGACGTGGCTCTGGCGGCGGTCCGCGGCGCCGCGACCCGCGTGGCGCGGGTGCTGTTCTGCTGCTTTCGCGACGACGACGTCGCCCGGTACCGGCGCCGGATCGCCGCGTGGGCCGACGGGCCATTGCCCGGTGGCCCGGCCGGGGGTACGTTCGAGGTATGACCGTCCGCCCCGTCACCGCACTGGACGCCCCCGCCTGCGCCTCCATCTACGCCCCATCCGTCGAGGGCTCGGCCATCTCGTTCGAGGAGGTGGCGCCCGACGCGCGCGAGATGCTGGGGCGCATGGACCACTCCATCGCGTGGCGGGTGGACGAGCGGGACGGCGTGATCGCCGGGTTCGCCTACGCGGGCCGGCATCGGGAGCGTGCGGCGTACCGCTGGGCCGTGGACGTCGCCGTGTACGTCGACCCGGCCTTCCGCCGCCAGGGCGTGGGACGCGCGCTGTACGCCGACCTGCTGCCCGCCGTCACCAGGCTCGGCTACTTCCGGGCCTACGCGGGCATCACGCTGCCCAACGCGGCCAGCGTCGGCCTGCACGAGGCGGTCGGCTTCACGCCGGTGGGCGTCTACCGTCGCGTGGGCTGGAAGCACGGGGCGTGGCACGACGTGGGCTGGTGGGAACTCGACCTGCGCGGTGACGAGGTTCCCCCGGGCGCGGTGGCTTAAGGCCGCGCAGCCGGCGCGGTCCCGTGCGCATCGGCCAACGCCGTCGGGGAGCCCGCCGGCACGGCAACCGCTCGGCGCACCGGGCGGCGACGGCCGTCGCCGCGCCCACCGCCACGGCAGCGTTGGCCGCGTCCGTGCGGGCGTCCCGTCGGGCGCACCGTCGCCGGCGGAGTGCGCGGTGGCCGGCGCGTTGCACGAGCTGCCGGCGGCGGCGCGATGGGTGCCGGCTCGCGAGCGACATCGCCCGGGCTCCGCCCCGGCGGATGCCGGTGCAGAGCGCCACCCCGCTCGCGGGCTGCCGAGCGCTCTGCGGGGCGCGGCCGCGGAAACGTCGCCCCTCGGTGCCGACGCCCACCGGGCCCGTTAACGCCGTCGGGGCGGGCCCGAAGGCCCGCCCCGACGAGGACGCTCGAACGTGCGGGGAGGGTTACTCGCCCAGGAACTTCTTGACGTCGAGGCCGTGCTCCTCCATGAGCTTGCGGAACGTGTCCTTCATCTCCTCGGGGTAGTCGGGGAGGTCGCCGTGCTTGAGGACCTCCTCGGCCCGCTCCTTGATGTTGGGGCCGAAGTCCCAGTCCTCGTCGTTCATGAGGCGCTTGATCTCGCGCTCGGGCCACGACACCACGCCCGGGTCGCGGTGGAAGCGGGCGGCCAGCTCGTCGACCTGCTCGAAGCGACCGGCGACGGGGGCCTGCTCCTGGATCATGCCCTTCTGGCGCAGCGCCTCGTCCACGGCGGGGTCGGGCAACAGCGGCGTGCCGTGCTCGTCCTTGTGGAACAGCTTCTCGTACTTGAGGCGCACGCGCTGGCCACCGCCGTCGGCGTTCTCGAGCGGATAGCCGACCGCGTGGCCCCACGTGAAGCGGTAGTGCGGCGGCAGGCCGAAGGCCTTCTCGATGCCGCCCGGCTTACGGCCGAACGCGATGAGGATGGAGTACACGTCCTGCGACACGCCGGCCAGCATGGCCTGCGCGACGGCCTGGCCCGACTCGAAGCGCAGCAGGTTCTCGGTGCGCTCCGTCGGGAAGCTCATCAGACGCGGCACGGTCTGCGTCATGGTGAACTCGTAGTTCCAGCCGTGGTACTTGGTGAGGGCGCCCGACAGGGCCAGCGTCGACAGGCCGTCGTTGGCGCGGCCATACCAGGCGTTGAGGTTCGTCAGCCAGAAGATCAGGTGCGAGCTCTGGTTGATGATCTGGACGTTGAAGCCCGAGACGCACTCCTCGATCTCGTCCCAGATCTCGCAGGTGTCCTTGTCGACGACGATCGCCTCGGTGGCGTTGATGTTGCCCTGGCAGGACGCGAGGCGCCCCGCCTGCAGCATCGTCTGGATCTTCCAGTCCTCGACCCGCCGGTCCGGATCGAAGTACCGGATGCTTCGACGGTCGCCGATCGCCTTGAGTGTCGGCTTGTCCGAGATGTCAGAAGCGCTGAGCGACACGCGGAACCCCCTGATTGGGTGAGTTGTGGTTGCCCCCGAGGGGGCCGGGAAAAGCGGCGACGCGAGCCCGCACCGCGCCTTCGTTCACTCTATACAGACTGCGTTGCGGTTGTAGCGATCGATTCGACTGGTGAGACGGGCGTCACGCCGCGGGGTCCGCGGCCTCGCCGCGACCGTGTCCGTAGGCGTCGTCGTGGACGAACGTGCGCCACGGCCGGCCGTTGCGCAGAGCCGGCGGCCGGCCCTCGGGAAACCGCGTCGGGTATCCGACGGGGGTCAGCACGACCGGACGGACGTCGTCGGGTATCTCCAGCGCCGCCCGCAGGCGCTGCTCCTCCAACTGCCAGAACGCCGTGGTGGGGCACGTGCCGAGCCCCACCGCCCGGGCCGCCAGCATGAGGTTCTCCATGGCGAACGCGACGCTCATCACGTCGTCGAGCGGCCCGGTCTGCGCCATCTCGGGCGGGTACTCGCGTCGGGGCGTGACGCAACCGAGCACCCACACCGGAACGTGCCGGTACGTCGCCAGCAGCCGCTCGGCGTTGCCCCGGGCCCAGGCCGCGTGGGCCTCGTCATCCGCCCCCTCGGCACGCGGCCGGTTGATGGCGAAGTAACGCGCGCCGCCGTCGATGACGATCTCGGCCACACGCCGCCCGAGGTCGGGGTCGCGCACGACCACGAGGTCCCACGCCTGGGCGCCGCTGCCCGTCGGCGCCGCCAGCGCCAGCCTCAGCAACCGGTCGAGCACGTCGTCGGGCACCGGCCGGTCCGTGTAGTCCCGCACGGCCCTTCGCCCCCGGATCGCCGCCGCAACGTCCACGTTCGCCTCCTCGGTCGCGATGTCCCCGGAAACGGTGGCCGCGCGCGGCGCCGAACGGGTAGGCTGCATCCTATGCCGACTCTTCTCTTCATCACCGTGCCGACCGAGGAAGTCCTCAACAAGGAGGGCAAGGTTCGTTTCCCCGGTTCGGAGAGGGCCACCGAGCAGCTCAAGGAGGCGGGCTGGGACGTCACCGTCGCCGAGCCCGTGTGGCCCGCCGTGCTCGAGCAGGCCAACGAGCTGAAGCCCGACGCGATCCTCGTGTCGTGCTACAAGCGCACCCCGCGCAGCCGCGACGCCGCGTCGATGCTGTCGCGCATGCAGGACCGCCCCGTGTACACGGTGGGCGTGCTGCAGAAGGACGACGCGTTCCGCACCATGGCGCCGGACGTCGAGGTCCTCACCGGCATCAGCAAGCTGCCCCAGTCGTAGGAACCGGGCCGCCCCGGGCGCATCGCGCCCGGGGCCACGCCGTCAGGAACCGCCCGGCTCCGCGTCGCGGCGCTCCAGCACCGCGTACGTGGCCCCGTCGCCGCCCTCGTTGAGCGGCGCCTCTTCCCAGGCCTCCACCAGCGGGTGGCGCGCGAGTTCCTCGCGGATCGCGGCCCGCAGCGCGCCCGTGCCCTTGCCGTGGATGATGCGCACGCGGGCGCGGCCGGTGACCGCCGCGTCGTCCACGGCCTGACGGGCGGCCGCTCGGGCCTCGTCGGCGCGCACGCCCCGCACGTCGATCTCCTCCACCGAGGTCACCGCCGGGCGGTTCTCGGCCGCGACGACACGCGGGGGATGGGACCGCGCCCGCTCACGCGCCGCGCGCGCCTTCGGGTCGGCCACCAGGCGCGCGACGGGCACCTTCAGCCGCAGCCGCTCGCCCTGCACCTCGGCGGTCCCTCCCTCGATGGCCACGACCGTGCCGCGGAACCCCATGTCGGGGTCGCTGACCACGTCGCCCACCTCCACCGGGCCGCGATCCTCGCCCATCCTCAGGCCGGCCATGGCCTCGGACACGCGGGCCTGGGCGCGGGACGCGTCGCCCAGCCGCTGGTCGCGCTGGGCCTCGCGGCGCTTCTCAGCCTGCCCCTGGCCGGCCGTGCGGGTGTGCACCCGAGCGCGGGACGCCTCGGCCTTGCGGGCCGCCGCGATCTCGCGCCGCAGGCCGTCGAGCTCCTTGGTGAGCGCGGCAAGTTCGGCGCGGGCCTCCTCGCGAGCCCGCTCCCGCTCGGCCTGGGCCTGCTCGCGCTGACGCGCCACGCGCGCCGCCATATCGGTGCGGTGGGCCTCGGCCTCCTGGTTGGCACGCTCGGCGCGCATGCGCTCCTCGCCCGCTAGGCGCAGCTCGCGCTGGGCCTGGGCCCGCGCCTGGTTCGCGTCGCGCAGCAGGTCGTCGGCCTCGCGCCGGGCGGGAGCCAGGCCCGCCCGCGCCGCATCCACCACGTCGGCGGGCAGGCCCAGATCGCGGGCGATGTCCAGTGCGTGCGACGCGCCGGGCTCTCCCACCGCCAGCGTGTACAGGGGACGCAGCGTGGCCGGGTCGATGCCGACGGACGCGTTGCGCACCCCGTGCGCGTCGGCCGCCCATGCCTTGAGGGCCGACAGGTGCGTGGTCACGAGCACCAGGGCGCCGCGGCCTAGCAACGCCTCGATGACGGCGCGTGCGAGGGGTCCGCCCTCCTCGGGGTCGGTGCCGCCGGCAACCTCGTCCAGCAGCACCAGGCTGCGGGGGCCGACCGCGGCGAGGATGCCGACCAGGCGCCGCACGTGCCCCGAGAACGTCGACAGGTTGAGCGCGATGGACTGGTCATCGCCGATGTCGGCCAGCACGTCGTCGAACACCGGCAGCCGCGCCGACTCGGCCGGCACGCGCAGGCCGCACTGGTGCAGCAGCGCCATCAGGCCGAGGGTCTTGAGGCCCACGGTCTTGCCGCCCGTGTTGGGCCCGCTGACGATCAGCGCCCTCACCCCCTCCAGGCGCAGGTCGACGGGCACGACCGCCGCGGGGTCCAGCAGCGGGTGGCGGGCGCGCACCAGGTCGACGGCGGATGCCTCCGTCACCGGGCAGCCCCGCCACGCGTGCGACAGCTCGCCCCGGGCACGGGCCAGATCGTGCTCGGCCAGCGCGTCCACCAGGTACCGCAGCTCCGCCTCGTCTGCCGCGACGAACTCGGTGAGCTCGCCGAGGATCCGCTCCGCCTCGGCACCCTCGCGCGCCTCGGCCTCGCGTACGCGGTTGTGGGCCTCGAGCAGCTCGTACGGCTCCACGAACAGCGTCTGCCCCGTGGCCGACATGCCATGGACGATGCCGGGCACGGCGCCGCGGCTGGAGGCCTTCACGGCCAGCACGGGGCGGCCGCCGCGCTCCGTGGTGAAGCTCTCCTGTAGGTGCGCGCGCAACCGCGACGACAGGGCGCGGGCCACACCCGACGCATCGGAGCGGGCCGCAGCCACCTGGCGACGGGCCGCCGCAAGCTCGGGCGACGCGTCGTCGCGCAGCCCGCCGCGGCGGTCCAGCGCATCCTCCAGCGGAGCGGCCACCCGGGCCAGCGCGTCAGGGTCGATGGCCTCCAGGCGGGCCGACAGCAGCGGCGCGGCGTCCTCGTGGGCGAGCACGCCGCCGCGCACCTCGCGGCCCACCCGCACCGTGGCGTCCACCCGCTCGAGCTCCGGCACGCCAAGCGGCTGGCCGCGGACGGCCGCATCGACGAACGGCACCAGGTCGTATGCCCCAGACGGCCCGCTGACGCCGTGCTCGGCCAGGTACAGGGCCTCCTCGGTCTCCGCCCGCAGCCGGGCCACGTCGTGCGGGTCGGCCGACGGCGCGACGGCCAGCGCCCGCGCGCGCCCCGCGTCGAACGACGCGAACGCGGCCAGGCGTTCGCGCACGGCGGGCAACTCGAGCAGGTCCTGGGTACGCGTGTCCACGGCGCCGGATGTTAGTGCGGTAGGTTGCCGGGGCGTGGTCACCATCGGTCTCGTCATCGCGGGCGTCCTCATCGTGGGCGCCGTCCTTCTGGGCCTCGGCATCCTGCTGGGCCTTCACTTCGCGCTGCCCGACCGCTCGACGCCGCCCGGCGAGCCCACGCCCCACCAGCGCGAGAACCTGCCCTACTAGCACGGGCGCCCGCAAACGCGCTCGGAATGCGCGCGAAATGTCCCACAACGCCTTTCCCGGGGCACGCTCCCGGGTTAGGGTGGACGTCGCGTACGCTGATCGCTGCCGTCCCACGGGGGACCCCATCTCGACACACGCACCTCAGCCTCCCGGAGGCCGGCGGACGACCATGCGCGACGTCGCGCGGGCGGCCGGCGTCTCGGTTGCAGTGGTGTCGTACTGCTTCAACCACCCCGAACGCGTCGCGTCCGTCACGCGCGAGCGCGTGCTGGCCACCGCCCGGTCGCTGGACTACACGGGCGCCAACGCCGCCGCGCGCGCGCTGAGGACGGGCCGCACGGGCGTGATCGGGCTGGTCTGCGGCCGCGAGAACCGCTCGCCGCTGGACGACCTGCCCGACATCCAGATCGCGCGCGGCGTGGCCAACGTGTGCACGCAGGAGGGCCTCAGCCTGCTGCTGGCGCCCCGGACGGGCAGCCCCATGGACGGGCTGATCGTCGTGGGCGACCACCCCGACCCCCCCCTTCACCCCGTCGTGTACATCCACGACGCCGCCGGCCGGGGCGACGCGCCCCACGTCGCGTGCGACCTCGACACCGGCATCCGGGACGTGGCGTCGCTGCTCACCGCCCTCGGCCACCGCAGCATCGCCGTGCTGGGGTATCCCGGTGACGGTGAGCGCCGGGCCGCCGCGGCGCGGCACCTGGGCACGGCCGACGCGCTCACCGTCTACGAGGCCACCAGCCGCCGGCACTCCGAGGGCCACCTGGCCGCGCGGGCCGCACTCGCCGCGCCCGCGCGCCCCACGGCCGTCATCGGGCTGAGCGGCGACCTGGCGTCCGGCGCGTTCGACCTGTGCCTGCGCCTCGGCCTGAGGGTCCCCGGCGACGTCTCGGTGGTGGGCGTCGACGACACGCCGGACGCGGCCGCACTGGGCATCACCAGCGTCGCCGTCCCCCACCGCGAGACGGGCGAGATCGCCATGGGGCTGCTGCGTGCCGCGCTGCGCGGCCAGCCCGCTCCCCGCGTGCCGCGCCTACCCGCGCCGCTCATCGTGCGCGCGTCGACGGGTCCCGTGGCGGGATCGTAGGCGCCGGGGGACCCTCCAGCACGCCGCGCCCCTGAAGCGTGCGCCTGGCGCCGGAGATGGCCTCGGGCGTGGTGGCGAACAGGCGCCCGGCACCCTCCAAGTGGTCCAGCAGGCCGACGGCGTCGAGCGCGCGCCGGTGCGCCGGCCGCACGCCGGACGCCAGGACGGCGATCCCGCGGTGCTCCAGTCGCTCCACGGCGTCGCGCAGCACCAGCGCGCCGGTGCCATCGATGGCCGACACGCGCCCCAGCCGGAGGATCACGACGTGCACCGACGGGACCTCGGTGAGGCCCATCAGGAAGCGGTGGGCGGCGGTGAAGAACAGCGGGCCGTCCAGGCGGTAGGCCACGATGTGCTCCTCCAGCAGGGCGCGCTCCTCGGCGGCGTGGTCGCGGGTGTCGAGCGCGACCGGCGCCGCGCCGGCGGCACGGGTCACCTGGTGCAGCGCCAGCGCGCCCGCGATGACGAGCCCGAGGATCACGGCGGTCACCAGGTCGAGGGCCAGCGTCGCGGTGGCCGTCAGCACCAGCACCACGGCGTCCGCGCGGGTGGCCCGCACCAGGACCGAGACGGCGCCCACGTCGACCATCCTCACCGCCGTTGCGATCAGCACGCCGGCCAGGGCCGCCAGGGGGATCTCGGACACGAGCGGCGCGGCGACCAGCATGACGGCCGCCAGCACCACGGAGTGGAACAGGGCCGCCAGCCGCGACGACGCGCCGGAGCGCACGTTCACGGCCGTGCGGGCGATCGCGGCCGTGGCGGGCACCCCGCCGAACATGGGCGCGGCGATGTTGGCGAGCCCCTGCCCGAACAGCTCGCGGTCGGGATCGTGGCGCTGCCCCACGGTCATGCCGTCGGCGACCGTCGCCGACAGCAGGCTCTCGAGCGCGGCGAGCGCGGCCACGGCGCCGGCCGCCGTCGCGAGTTCGGGGACGTCGCCCCACCGGAAGAAGCCCAGCGACGGCGCGGGAAGGGTCGAGGGGAGCTCGCCGATGCCCGCGACCTCCAGGCCCAGCGCCTTCGCGGCGACGGTGGCCAGCACCACGGCCACGATGGAGAACGGGAACGCGGACCGCCAGCGGGCGCCCAGCAGGATGAACAGCGCCACGGCCCCGGCGAGCGCGGGCGCGGCGACCACTGGTTCGGCGGCGAACGCCGTGACGGAGCCCCACGCCGCCTCGGGGACGCGCTCGCCCCCGTGGGAGCGCACGCCCAGCGCGGCGGGCACCTGCTGCAGCAGGATCACGCCGGCGATGCCGGCCGTGAAGCCCTCCACGACGGGCGCCGGGATGTAGCGCACGAGCCCCCCGACGCCGGAGACGGCCAGCACCACCAGGACGGCCCCGGCCAGCACCCCCACGGTCATCACTCCGCCGGCCCCGTGGCTCTGCATGATCGGCACGAGGATCACCGTCATCGCGCCGGTCGGGCCGGACACCTGCAGGTTGGAGCCCCCGAACACGGCGGCCACCGCGCCCGCCACGACGGCCGTGATGAGCCCCGCCGACGCGCCCATGCCGGACGCGGCGCCGAACCCCAGCGCCAGCGGCAGCGCCACGACGGCGACCGTGAGGCCCGCGATCAGGTCGCGGCCCGGCGAGCGGCGGGAGGCCCGCAGGTCGGCCCGGCCGGGCACAAACCCCCGCAGGCGGTGGAGGAGTCCCCCGCGGGGATCGGCGACGGTCACCGATTTATAATTGCATATGTTTGCAATCAGTCAACCGCATGGTGCCCCCGGCCCGGGGGACGGGCGACCCTAGTGGGCGGCGGCCGTACGGCGGGGCACGAGGTGCAGCGCGGCGACGATCACCGCGCCCACCGCCAAACCCACCACGGCCGAGATGCCCGTGTTGACCAACCACCCCGCGACGCCGCCCAGGGCGCCCGCGGCCTCGTGCACGGCGTGCTCGGCGTCGTGCACCAGCCCGTAGGGCAGGCCCCAGCCCAGGTCGTCGGCCCCCACGAGCAGGATGTGGCCGCCCACCCACAGCATCGCGACAGTGCCCACGATCGCGAGCCCGGCCAGCAGGGCGGGCATGCCCCGGACCAGGCCCCCGCCCAGGCGGCGGGCGGCCGCCGAGGACGACCGCGCCAGGCGCAGGCCGATGTCGTCCATCTTCACGATCAGCGCGACCACCCCGTAGACGCCGAGCGTGATGGCGATCGCCACGATCAGCAGCGTGACGGCGCGGGTGAGAAACGGCTCCTTGGCCACCTCGTTGAGCGCGATCACCATGATCTCGGACGAGAGGATGAAGTCGGTGCGGATGGCCCCGGACGCCATCGCCTCCTCCTGCTCGGCACCCTGGGTGACCACCGGTTCGTCGTGGGCGCCGGGTTCGTGCGCGACCTTCTCCCAGAGCTTCTCGGCCCCCTCGAAACACAGGTACGCGCCGCCCAGCATGAGAAGCGGCGTGAGCAGCCACGGCAGGAACTCGCTGAGCAGCAGGGCCGCGGGGAGGATGAACAGGATCTTGTTGCGCAGCGAGCCCACCGCGATGCGCCGGATCAGGGGCAGTTCCCGGTCGGGCGTGAAGCCCGTGACGTAGCGGGGCGTGACGGCCGTGTCGTCCACGACGACGCCCGCGGCCTTGGCGCTGGCGCGCCCGGCGGCGGCCGCGACGTCGTCCGTCGACGCGGCCGCCATCTTGGCCATGGCCGCGACGTCGTCGAGCAGCGCGGCGAGCCCGCCGCTCACCGCATCCTCCCGCCACGGGCGGACACGGCGAGCACGCGCGCCGTCATCGGCCTAGTCCCCGTGGGGTCCCTCGGACTCCAGCGCGTCCTTCAGGGCGATCCGGTCGTTGAGCAGCTCGCGCAGCACGCGCCGGGCGGCCAGCATCATCTCGGCAACCCTCTCGCCCGCCAGCTCGTACGTGACGGCGGCGCCCTCCCGGCGCGACGTCACGATGCCGGAGCGCCGCAGCACGGCGAGCTGCTGGGACAGGCTGGACGGGATGATCTGGATCTCCTCCAGCAGCTCCCGGACCGTGCGCGGCGACTCCGACAGCAGTTCCAGCACGCGGATGCGCACCGGATGGCCGAGCGTGCGAAAGAGCTCGGCCTTCGCCTGGTAGAGGGGGATCGGCGTCTGCGAGGGATACGGCACGGTTGCAGACTTGCACAAATCTATACGTTGTCAACGGCGGGCCGCTCAAACCGGCCTCGGACGCGCCCGCCGCGCGATCTTCGCACGATCCGTGGCCGCAAGCACCACCTTGCGCAGACGCACCGCCGACGGCGTGACCTCGACGCACTCGTCGTCGCGCACCATCTCCATCGCCTCGTCCAGGGTCAGCGTCTTCGCCACGTTCAGGCGCACCAGCTCGTCGGCCGTGGACGAGCGCATGTTCGTCAGCTTCTTCTCGCGCGTGGGGTTGACGTCCATGTCCTCGGAACGGGCGTTCTCGCCGATGATGGCACCCTCGTACACGTCCTCGCCCGGCCCGACGAACAGGCTTCCCCTGTCCTGCAGCCCCATCAGGGCGAACGTGGTCGTCACCCCCGTGCGGTCGGCCACCAGGCTGCCCGTCGTGCGCGCCCGCATGTCGCCGTGCCACGGCTCCCACCCCTCGAACAGCTGGTGCAGAACCGCGGTTCCGCGCGTCTCGGTGAGCATCTGCGTGCGGATGCCGATGAGGCCCCGGGTGGGAATGGTGTAGGTCAGGCGCACCCATCCCTCGCCGTGGTTGGAGACGCCCTGCATCGTGCCCTTGCGGGCGGCCAGCAGCTGCGTCACGGCCCCCATGTGCTCCTCGGGCACCTCGACCACCAGGCGCTCGACCGGTTCCATCAGCTTGCCGTCGATCTCGCGCGTCACGACGTTCGGGCGGCCGACGGTGAGCTCGAAGCCCTCCCGGCGCATCATCTCGACCAGCACCGCCAGCTGCAGCTCGCCGCGGCCCTGAACCTCCCACGCGTCGGGACGCTCGGTGTCGAGCACCCTGATGCTGACGTTGCCCACGAGTTCTTTGTCCAGGCGGTCCTTCAGCATGCGGGCCGTCAGCTTCGAGCCCTCGCGGCCCGCCAGCGGCGACGTGTTGATGCCGATGACCACCGACATGGAGGGTTCCTCCACGCTCAGCTCGGCCAGCGGGCGGGGGTCGTCGGGATCGGCCAGCGTGTCGCCGATGGTCACGTCGGGCAGGCCCGCGACCGCGATGATGTCGCCGGGGCCCGCCTCGTCGGCCTCCTCGCGGCGCAGCGCGCGGGTGATGAACAGCTCGGCCACACGGGCGCGCTCCACCGTGCCGTCGGTAGCCTTGCACCACGCCACCTGCTGGCCCTTGCGGATCGTTCCGTGGCGGACCCGGCACAGGGCCAGGCGACCGACGTACGGCGACGCGTCCAGGTTCGTGACGAGCGCCTGCATCGGGTGGTTCTCGTCGTGGTCCGGCGGCGGCACGTGGTCGAGCAGCGTCCGGAACAGCGGGTCCAGGTCCTCTCCCGGCACGTCCGGGTCCAGGGTGGCCGTGCGGGCCTTGGCGTTCGTGTAGACGATGGGGAACTCGATCTGCGCGGCATCGGCGCCCAGGTCGATGAACAGCTCGTACACCTCGTCGACCACCTCGGCGATGCGGGCGTCGGGCCGGTCGATCTTGTTGATGACGAGGATCACGGGCAGGCCGTGCCCCAGGGCCTTGCCCACCACGAAACGGGTCTGCGGCAGCGGTCCCTCGGACGCGTCGACCAGCAGGACGACGCCGTCCACCATGAACAGGCCGCGTTCGACCTCGCCGCCGAAGTCGGCGTGTCCGGGGGTGTCGACCACGTTGATCGTGGTCCCCTGCCAGTCCACAGCCGTGTTCTTGGCGAGGATCGTGATGCCCTTCTCGCGCTCCAGGTCCATCGAGTCCATCACGCGCTTCGCGACGTCCTGGTTCTCACGGAAAGCACCGGACTGCCACAGCATGGCGTCGACGAGCGTGGTCTTGCCGTGGTCGACGTGGGCGACGATGGCGACGTTGCGAAGGTCGGTGCGCTGGGCCACGAAAGAGTTCTCCGGGGGGTTCGGGATGCGGGCGGGGCACGCCCGGCGCCAGGGTAACGCCTGCGCGCACCGGGGGCCGCGCGGGACCGGTCGGATAGGATCGGGGGGTGTCCGTCGACCGCGATCACGCCGCCGCGCGGGCGGCCCGCGCCCAGGCATTGCTGGAGGCGGTCGAGGCGGACAACGCGTCACTCGCCGCCGCCCTCGAGAGGGCGAGCGCCGCGCACGAGCGCGCGGCGGAGCTGGGCGCGTACTACAGGCGCGACTGGATCCTCGACCATGAGGGCGCCGACGCTCTGGGTGCCGCGGCACCGACGGCGGTGAGCAGCCAGGACGCCGTGTGGAACGCGCTCACCGAACGCGACCGGCTGACGCGGGCCTGGCTGGCCTGGGTGGCGGACGCGCTGGCCCCGGCACCGGGCGACTGACGGCGCGATCGGCCGTCGGCGGCCACCGCCGACAGCCCCCGGCAGATCGCGGTCGTCACGGTGCGGGGAGCCCCGCGGGGTCCGTGGCCGACCACGTGGCGGGACTGCCGGCGAGCTGGTCGACCGGCTCGACGTGTGCAACGCGGCCCTCCAGCCCGTCGCCTTCACGCGTCGGGGTCCTCCCGATCCCCCGCGCGGCCGTGGCGGCCATCGGCGCACCGCGCCCGGGCACCGCCCGCAGGGTAGGCTGGCCCGCGATGCCCGCGTGACCGACGCATTCCCCGAGCTGGCCGTCCCCGAGGACGGCGAAACCCCCGACGGCGCCCCGGACATCCTGGTGGGCCCCGTACAGCGCTACCGCGACACCCGCGGCGCGGTGACGCTGTTCCTCGAGGTCAGCCGCCCGTGCCAGGTGGAGGTGCGCACGCTCGGGCCCGACCCCGCGTCGTCCCGGTGCCGCACCTGGACGGTGCACGATCACCACTACGCCCTCGTCGGCCTGCGAGGTGTCGCGCCCGACCGCGCCGTGCCCTACGAGGTGCTGCTGGACGACACCGTGGTGTGGCCCGACCCCAACGGCACCGACCCGCCCAGCGTCTTCGCGCCTGCGCCCGTGGGCGACACGCTGCGCCTGGCGTTCGGCTCGTGCCGGGAGCTCGGGCCGTACGACGACGCGGGCCTGGACGCGTGGGGCGCCGACGCGCTCGTGGCGCTCGCCAACCGCCTGCGGACGACGCCTCACGATCAGTGGCCCCACCTCATCCTGCACTTGGGCGACCAGGTGTACGCCGACGAGCCCGCCCCCGAGATGGTGGAGAGGCTGCGCGAACTGCACGCGGACGCCCCCGAGGACGTCCGCGAGGAGATCCAGAACTTCGAGGAGTACACGTGGCTGTACCACACCACGTGGATGCACCCCGACGTGCGGTGGCTGCTGTCGACGGTGCCCAGCGCGATGATCCTCGACGACCACGACCTGCGCGACGACTGGAACACGTCGGTGTCGTGGCGGCGCGAGATGCAGCGCCGGCCGTGGTGGCGCGACCGCGTGGTGGGCGGCCTCGGCACGTACTGGATCTACCAGCACCTGGGCAACCTGTCGCTCGACGACATCGAGGCGGACCCGCTGGTGCGCACCGTCACCACGGGGACGCCCGAGGAGGCCGGCCGCGCGCTGGACGCCTTCGCGGAGCGGGCCGACGCCGAGCCCGACTCCGCGCGCTGGTCGTTCGCCCGCGAGCTGGGGCCGTCGCGGCTGGTGGTGGTGGACTCGCGCTGTTCCCGCGTGCTCGATCCCCCGGAACGGCGCGCGATGGTCGACGACGTGGAGTGGGCCTGGTTGCGCGAGAAGGCGCTGGCCCAGCCCATGCCGCGGCACCTGCTGATCGGCAGCACGCTGCCGGTGTTCATGCCGTACGGGGTGCACCACATCGAGGGCTGGAACGAGGCCGTCGCGACGGGCGTGTGGGGCCGGATGCTGAAGACGCCCGGGGAGAGGATCCGCCAGGCGATCGACCTGGAGCACTGGGCCGCGTACCGCCGCTCGTTCGGCGCGATGGTCGACCTGCTGCGTGATCTCACCCAGCGCGCCGATGCGCCCGCGAGCATCCTCATCATGTCCGGCGACGTGCACTTCTCGTACACGTCACGCGCCGAGCTCACCGACGCCGACCACCCCCGCACGACCATCCACCAGCTGGTGCAGTCGCCCATGCGCAACGCGCTGCCCAAGGTCATGATCGCGGGGTTCCGCATCCTCCAGACGCGCGCCGCCGCCCACATCCTGCGTCCCCTGGCACGCCTGGCCCGGGTGAAGGACCCCGAGGTCCGCTGGGTGTTCGACGGGCCGCTGACGTTCGAGAACGGCGTGATGACCGTGATGCTGGACGGCGAAGATGCGGCGGTCGCCGTGGACCGCGCCCGCGTGCGCGACGGCCGGGAGTACCTGGTGCGCACGGACGTGAAGAGGCTGACGGCGCGGGGCTGAGGCCACCGGCGCGCATCGGGCGCGCGGGCCGAGCCCGTCCCCGGGGCCGCGGCGCGTAGGGTCGGGGCATGACGAGCGAGGGGTGGTACCGCGCCGCCATGGCCCTGGGGCTGGTGCACGCGGCGGCCAGCGCGTACTGGGCGGCCGGCGGCGACGCCCTGCTGGCGACGGTCGGGCAGTGGGCCGTGCGGCTGCGCGACGAGCACTCCGCCCTGACCCTGGCGGTCGGCCTCGGGGCGGTGGCGGCGGCCAAGGCCGCGGCCGCGGTGGTGCCGTGGTGGAACCACCGCGGCCGCCTGCCCCGCCCTGGGCTCTGGCGTGGCCTGGCCTGGGCGGGCGCCGGGGTGCTCGTCGTCTACGGCGCCGCCAACATCGCCGGCGCGGTGATCGGCCTGACTGGCCTGGCGGGCGAGCCGGGCGACCGGGCCGCGCTGTGGGGGCACGCGGCGTTGTGGGATCCCCTGTTCCTGCTGTGGGGGCTCGCGCTGGCCGCCGCGCTGGTGACCGAGCGTCGGGAGTCCGCGGCGCTCACTCGCCCGGCGCGTTCACCAGGAAGTCGGCCACCGCCGTGAAGTAGTCGCGGATGGGCGCGTCCAGCTCCGGTGCCAGCGCGCGCGCGTCCAGCGCGGCGAGCATGTGACGCAACCAGCGGTCGCGCTGGTCGGCGTCGATCACGAAGGGGGCGTGCCGCATCCGCAGCCGTGGGTGCCCGCGCCGCTCCGAGTACGTCGCCGGGCCGCCGAAGTACTGCTCCAGGAACATCCTCAGCCGGTCGGCGGCGGGCCCCAGGTCCTCCTCCGGGTACAGCGCCCGCAGCGGCGGATCGCCCGCCACGCCGCGGTAGAAGTCGTCCACGAGCGCACGAAACGTCTCGCGCCCGCCCACCGCGTCGTACAGCGTCGTCTCGTCGTCGTCCACGCCGGCGAGGCTACGCAACCGCGGGCGGGGCGGGCCCGGTAGCCTGGCGCGGTCGCGACACGAACCACGAACGGGGACCAATGGACGACGGAGCGGTGCTGCTCAGGTGCCTCATCAACGGGCACACCGACCGCGAGGAGGAGGCCCGTATCCTGGACCTGCTGCGCGACGCGCCCGCCGGCCGCCTGAACGCCATGCTCGCCGGGGTGGACGTCGAGGAGCTGGTGGAGTCGGTCGACGACCGCCTGATCGGGCCCGACAACCGCACGCGGCTGCTGGACCTGCTGTGCCACCGGCGCGTGGGAGAGCTGACCACCGAGAGCCTGGCGAACGTCCTGCACGCGGTGCAGGCCGGGCCCACCGGCCGGCAGAAGGAGGCGGCCGCGCGGGCGATCGTGCTGTCGCAGCGTGGAGAGGCCCTGACGCGCCTCAAGGAGGCGGCCGACGCGCACGCCGACGGCCACGACCTGGAGGGCCTCGTGTTCTCCGACATCGACGACGACGCGATCCGCCGCGACATCCTCGCCCACATCGCCGCCGAGGCCGCGCCCCTGGGCACGCTGGGCGTGAAGGTGCTGTCGGACATCGACGACACGGTGTTCGCCGTGCTTCACGAGACGCGCTACCCCAAGGGCACGCTCATCCCCGGGGCCCTGGCGTTCTACGACGCGCTCGACGCGGGTCCCGCCGCGGCGCCCATCGCCCGCACCCACGTGACGTTCGTGACCGCGCGTCCGGGCGACGTGTTCGGCCTCGTCGAGAAGTTCACCCTGCGCAGCCTGCGCAAGGCCGGCATCGACCGTGCCAGTGTGCTCACGGGCGCGTTCGGCGCCCTGCTCGACAAGGGCGACATGGCCGACAAGAAGCTCCAGAACGTGGCCCACATGCGGGCCCTGTTTCCCGAGTACGAGACCGTGTTCGTGGGCGACAGCGGCCAGGCGGACCCCATCGTCGGGGCGAGGATGGTGGCCGACCACGGCGAGCTCGTGCGGGCCGTGTTCATCCACGACGTCGTGGCCACCCCGGCGGCGGAGCGCGCGGCGCAGGCCGCGAAGGGACTGGCGTACATCGACACGTTCGTGGGTGCCGCGGCGATTGCCCACGGGCGCGGGCTCATCTCTCCCGGCGGGCTCGCCGGCGTTATCGCCGAGACCCGGGACGGCCTCGACCGGGTGGAGTGGTCGAGCCCCGAGCAGGAGAGCGCCATGCGGGCGCTGGTGGAGCGCGACATCGCGGTCGCCGAGGGCTGATCGCGGCGGCCGCGGACGCCTACACGACCGCGGCCGCCCCCGCGAGCGCCGCGATCTCCGCGAGCTGGTTCGTGGCGCCGTAGGCGTCGCCCGTGACACCCCCGAACGCGCGTCTCCACCACAGACCCGTCAGCAGCGCGGCCAGCGCCGCGCCCGCCGGCGCGCAGGCCGCTGCCTGCGGTGCCACGCACCAGAGCACCGGCGTGGAGATCACGAGTGCCGCACCCGTGCCGAGCGCGACAGCGCGCGCGTCGGCGCGCACGACGCCGGCTGCGAGGCCGTCCCCGCGCGCCGGCGGCACCCACCGTGCCAACGGCAGCGTCGACCACCGGCCCAGAACGTGCCCGGCCACCAGCAACGCACACGCCTGTCCCCCGCCCAGCGGCGCGAGTACGGCCACCCGCGCGGCGACGCTGAACACGAGCGCGAGGGTGCCGAACGCCCCGATGCGCGAATCGCGCATGACCTCCAGCCTCCGGCCGCGGTCGAGGGGCCCGAGCCCGTCGAACGTGTCGGCCAGGCCGTCCTCGTGAAACGCACCCGTCACAAGCGGGCCGGCCGCGCACGCCGCGACCGTCGCGAACAGCGGCCCCACCGGGTCGGCGGCCCACCGCACGACGGCCGCAAGCAGACCCACCGTGAGACCGACGACGGGAAACCACGCCAGGCCTCCCCACGGATCGCGGCCGCCGGCGGCGCGTGACGGCAGGGGCAGGCGGGTGAGGAACAGGTGCGCGGCGATCAGCGAACCGAGCGCCCCCCTCACCCGGCCACCTCGTCCAGACGCGCCATGTCACGCAGCAGCGTCGACGCCGCACGGATCGCCGGTACGGCGAGCAGGGCGCCCGTCCCCTCCCCCAGACGCATCTCGAGGTCGAGCACGGGCTGAAGGCCGAGGTGGTCGAGCGCGAGGGCCGCGGCGGGCTCGTGCGACCGATGGCCGGCGATCAGATACCCGTGCACCGCGGGCACCATCCGCACGGCGCACATCGCCGCCGCGCCAGCGTTGACGCCGTCGAGCACCGCGGGTACCCGGGCGGCGGCACACGCCGTGATCGCACCCGCGATAGCCGCGTGCTCCAGCCCGCCGAGGCACATCAGCACGTCGCGGGCCGCCCGGGACCGGTGAAGCTCCAGCGCCGCCCGCACGACATGCTCCTTGCGCCGCACGAAACGGCTTCCGGACGCGCCCGGCCCCACGGCGGCCCGAGGGTCTGCTCCGCAGAGCGCCGCGACGACGGCGGCCGCCGACGTCGTGTTCCCGATGCCCATGTCGCCCACGCACACCAGGTCGGCGCCGCCGGCGATGACCGCGCGGGCGGCGTCCGCACCCGCCGCGAGCGCCGCACCCGCCTGGGCAGGGCTCATCGCCGGGCCATCCAGCATGTCGCTGGTGCCGTCGGCGACGCGCGCGTGCGTCACGCCGGGGTGCGGCGTCACCGGGGTGGCGACCCCCACATCGACGACGGTCACCGAGGCGCCCACGACCCGCGCGATCGCGTTGCAGGCCGCCCGTCCCGCCACGATCTGACCGACCATCGCCGCGGTGACCTCTCGCGGCCAGCGCGACACCCCCCGGGACACCACCCCGTGGTCGGCGGCGAACACCAGCGCCGCCGGGCGGTTCAGCGCCGGGGGCGTCGCACAGCCCGCGATCGCCGCCAGGCGCGCCGCGAGGTCCTCGAGGCGGCCGAGGCTCCCCGGAGGCTTGGCGAGGGCATCCAGCTCCCGGCGGGCACGGTCCCCGGCGGCGGCGTCCACGGGCGTCACGGCCGGAAGGCCGGGCCACCCGCCGCCTCGGTTCACCCCGGGCACGCGGGCGGCCCCAGCTCGAGGACCCGGCCGGCCACGACCAGAAGCGCCCGGTCGGCCGCCATCGACCACGCGCGGTTGACCCACCCATGGGCCTCGCGAAACCCGGCGCCGAGCCCCGTGGCAGGCACGACGCCCATGCCCACCTCGTTGGTGACGGCGATGACGCCGGCCGTACGCGCGCGGGCGGCCTCCACGACCCGATCCGCGCGCCCGCGGATGGCGCCGGCGTCCACCCCGGCGAGCATCAGGTTCGCGGTCCAGAGCGTCAGGCAGTCGACCATCACGATGTGGGCGGGGTCGGCCCCGGCGATCGCCCCGGCGAGTTCGAGAGGCTCCTCGATCGTCACCCACCCGGCGGGCCGGTCGGCCCTGTGGCGCGCGATGCGACGACGCATGTCCTCATCCCCGGCCGTCGCGGTCGCCACCAGGGTGACGGGCCGTCCGTCCGCGGCGGCTAGGCGCTGGGCGAGCTCCGACTTGCCCGCCCGGGCGCCACCCAAGAGCAGCACGATTCCGCTCACCGTGGCCCGCGCGACGGCACGACCGCCATGTGCCCGTCGCCGTCGGTCAGCACGCGCAGGGATCCGCGGTAGTGCTGCGACAGCAGGTCCTCACGGAGGACCTCGGCGGCCGCGCCCTCGGCCACCACGACGCCCTCACCGAGCAGCACCACGTGGTCGGCGAACGCCGCGGCGAGCCCGAGGTCGTGGGTGGCGCTCACCACGGTGAGGTCGTCGGCCCGCAAACCGTCGATGAGCTCCATCACATGAAGCTGACGCCCCACGTCGAGCGCCGAAGTGGGCTCGTCGAGCAGCAGCAGCTCGGGCTGCTGGGCCAGGGCGCGTGCCACCACCGCCCGCTGCCACTCCCCACCGCTGAGCGTCGTCACGAGGCGCGTGGCCAGGTGCGTCAGCTCCAGCCTCTCCAGGCACTCGGCGGCGACCCGGCGGTCAGCCGCACCCTCACCCCCGAAGTACGACACGTACGGGGTGCGTCCCAGGCTGACGTAGTGCGCCAGCACCATTCCGGCCGGGGCGACGGGTTGCTGCTCGACCACCGCGATGCGCTGGGCGCGCCGGCGACGCCCCATGCCCCGCACGGGGACCCCGCCGATCTCCACCGTGCCGGCATCCACCCGACCGCTCGCGAGCGCGCGCAGCAGCGTGGTCTTGCCCGCCCCGTTGGGCCCGATCAGGGCGCACCACGCCCCCCGCTCGACATCCAGGCTCACCTCGTGCAGGACGTCCCGGCCGCCGCGTCGCACCCGCACGTCGCGTACCTGGATCACGGCGTCGCACCGCCCCGCGAGGCCCTCAGCACAAGCGCGAAGGCGGGCGCGCCGATGAGCGCGGTGACCACCCCGATGGGCAGTTCGGCGGGTTCCATGACGGTGCGGGCGACCAGGTCGCAGGCCACGAGGAACGCGGCGCCCGCGACGGCGGACAGGGGCAGGAGGGCTCGGTGGCCGCGCACACCACACAGCCGCACGGCGTGGGGGACCACGATGCCCACGAAACCGATGAGTCCGCTCACGGCAACGGCCGCGGCGGTCGCCATCGTCACGCAGACCACCACCACCCCCCGCACGCGCCCCGCGTTCACGCCCAGGCTCTCGGCGGCGTCGTCTCCCAGCGCCAGCACATCCAGGAGCCGGCCGTGCGCCAGCACCACGACGGCCGCGAGGAGGACGTACGGGAGGATGACCCGCACCTCCGTCCACCCCGAGGTCGACAGGCGGCCGAGGATCCATCCGTACACCTGCTGCAGCGTCTCGTCGTGCGACTGCTGCACGAACGTCTGCAGTGCGGTGAGAAACGACGCGACCGCGACGCCGCCGAGTATCAGCGTCGTGGACGTGCGCCCCTCACCGAACGAACGCCCCACGACCAGGGCCAGCGCCACCGCGACCAGTCCGCCCGCGAACGCGAAGACCGGCAGCGATGCCTGCCCCGCGATGGAGAGGCCCGGGGCGTACACGATCGACACCGTCGCCCCGAGCCCCGCGCCCGCCGCGACCCCGAGCAGGTACGGGTCGGCCAGCGGGTTGCGGAACGTTCCCTGGTACGCGGCACCGCCCAGCGCGAGCGTCGCGCCGACGAGCGCCCCGAGGACGACCCGGGGCATCCGCAGCTGCCACAGCACGTCGTGCTGCTGGGCCGTCAGGCCGGAATCGACCGAGACGAACGGCAGCCCGTCGAGCACGTCCCGCACGATCGCGCCGGCGGGAATGGGCAGAGGCCCCATCAGCAGGGCCGCCAGCATGGCGGCGCCGAGCACCGCCATGCCAGCGAGGGCGCTCAGCCCGAAGGCCAGCGTCGGGCGACCGGCGACCCCCACCGGGACGGCGTCCCGCCCGTGGGCGTCGCCGGTCACAGAAGCCCTACGAAGACCGCAGCGCGGCCGCCACCTGACGGGCGAACACCACCACGCGGGGCCCCCAGCGGGACGCGACGTCGGCGTTCACCGTGCGCACATCGCCGTTCTTCACCGCCGCGATGCCGCCCCAGCCCGGACGGGCCGCGACCGTCGCCGGGCTCTCGCCGAACGCGCCGTCCGCCAGGAAGATGAACGACGGGTTCGAGGCGATTACGCCCTCGGCCGACATCTGCGGGTATCCGGAGCCGTCGTCCGCCCCGTCCGCAACGTTGCGCAACCCGAACATGCGGTAGATCTGTCCGATGAACGTGCGCGACGTGGCGGTGTAGAGCGTGTTGTCGAGCTCGTGGAAGTACGACTTCCCGCGCGCGGAGCGCGGCGCGCTCTTCACGGCGGCCGCCAGCCCGGACCGGATGCGGACCACGGTCTTGGCAGCGGCCTTCTGCCGGCACGTGACCGCGCCGAGCGCCCTGATCTGACGGTAGCTCTGGCCGAGGTTCTTGGCCGACGGCTGGCTGATCACACGGACCTTCGCCGCCCGCAGGCCGCCGACGACGTTGTTGGTGTTGTAGGCGACGACGACGACGGACGGCCTGTACTTCAGGATCGCCTCGACGTTCGGCGTGAAGCCGGATAGCTTCGTGCGGGGCGCCGTCCGCGGGTAGTTCGACTGGTCGTCCACCGCGACGACGTTCTTACCCGCACCGATGGCGAACAGCATCTCGGTACCCGTCGGCGACAGCGAAACGATGCGGGCGGGCGGGCGGCACGCCGCCTGCGCGGCGGCGGGGACGAGCGCGGCCGCGCAGGCGGCCACGGCAGCACGGGAACGGACACTTCTCAACAACGGAATCACCCTCCGGTTCGGAGGGTGAAAGGAAGCTCGGGGGGCGGGACGGTTCCCGCCGACGAGCAGCCCTTCACCCGAGGACCACGACGTCGCAAGGAGGCAGGCGACCTGGCTCGTCCCCCGGGCGGGGGCATCACAGTTGCGGGACAGCGCCGGGATCGCACCGGCTTCGCTGACGCTCCTCACTCACCCCGGCCGGCGGCCGCGGCGCCGCGATCATCGCACACGCACCCGGATGGCGCCGGGGTAGGCTGGGCCGCATGCCGCACCCCCCGATCCCCCGCCGCTCGTGACGCCCCGCGGCCGGCGTCCGGCGGGCGGCGACACGCGCGGCGCCATCGCCGCGGCGGCCCGCGAGGAGTTCGCCGACCGCGGCTACGACGGCACCAGCATGCGCGCGGTGGCGCGGCGCGCAGGTGTCGACCCAGCCCTCGTGCACCACTACTTCGACGGCAAGCCCGCGCTGTTCGCGGCGGCCATGGACCTGCCGGTGTCGCCGTCGGCCCTGGTGGCGGGCATCCTCGAGGGCGACCCAGCGTGTCTCGGCGAGCGCCTCGCCCAGACGTTCCTCCGGGCCTGGGACGACCCGGCGAACACCCCCCACATCGTGGCGATGCTGCGAGCCGGCATGACCCACGACGCCGCGGGACGGATGCTGCGCGAGTTCCTCACGACGGAGGTGTTCGGTCCCGTCGCCCGGGCGGCGCGGCCGGACGACGACCCTTCGGTGCCGCTGCGCGCCGGGCTTGCCGCGGCGCAGATGATCGGCCTCGCGACCCTGAGGTACGCCGTCCCCCACCCCCCGGTGGCCGACGCGCCCGCCGACGAGGTGGCCCGGCGCGTGGGACCGGTGTTGCAGCAGCACCTGACGGAGTGACGCCCCGGCGTCTTTACACGGCCGCGCACGCCGGACTATATTCATCGCATGATGAATAACGACATCGCGATCACCGCCCGGGGACTCGACGTCCACCGCGGCGGCGCCCACGTACTGCGGGGCATCACGCTCGACGTGCCCCGCGGATCCGTGGTGGGCCTCCTTGGACCCAGCGGCAGCGGCAAGTCGACGCTCATCCGCGCGGTGGTGGGCGTCCAGCGCAACGTGACCGGCGATCTCACCGTGCTGGGAGTCCCGGCCGGCACCCCCGCCCTGCGCCGGCGGGTGGGGTACGTGACGCAGGCGCCCAGCGTGTACGACGACCTCAGCGTCCACGCCAACGTCGCGTACTTCGGCCGGATGGTGGGCGCCCCGGCCGCGCGTGCCGCCGAGTCCATCGCCGAGGTGGGCCTGGCCGACAAGGCCCGCGCCCGCGTCGCCGACCTCTCGGGCGGCCAACGCTCGCGCGTGTCGCTGGCCTCCGCCCTGGTGGGCGAGCCCGAGCTGCTCGTGCTTGACGAGCCCACCGTCGGGCTGGACCCCGTGCTGCGCCGCGACCTGTGGGCGATGTTCCACCGGATCGCCGCCCGGGGGCGCACGCTGCTGGTGTCGAGCCACGTCATGGACGAGGCCACCCGCTGCGACCGCCTGCTGCTGCTCCGCGACGGGCGGCTGGTGGCCGACACCACGCCGGCCGACCTGATGCGCGACACGGGTGCGACCGACGCCGAGGCCGCGTTCCTCGCGCTCATCGACCGGGCGGAGGTGGCGCCGTGAACCCGCGCCTGGTCGCCGCCACGGCCGCGCGCGTGCTGCGCCAGCTGCGCGCCGACCACCGCACCGTCGCGCTGCTCGTGGTCGTGCCGTGTGTGCTCATCGGCCTGCTCTCGTGGGTCTACAACGGGACACCCGTGTTCGACCGCATCGGCGCCGCGCTGCTGGGCGTGTTCCCCTTCACGGTCATGTTCGTCGTCACGTCGGTCGCGACACTGCGCGAGCGCGCGTCGGGGACGCTGGAGCGCCTGCTCACCACCCCGATGGCGAAGGCCGACTTCATGTTCGGCTACGCGCTGGCCTTCGGGCTGGCGGCCGTCGTCCAAGCCCTCATCGCCACCGGCTTCGCGGTGTACGTCGCGGGCCTCGACGTGCGCGGCCCCCTGTGGGCCCTGGTCGTCGTGGCCGTCGCCGACGCCGTGCTGGGCAGCGCGCTGGGATTGCTGGCCAGCGGATTCGCCAACTCGGAGTTCCAGGCCGTGCAGTTCATGCCCGCCGTGGTCCTGCCGCAGTTCCTGCTGTGCGGACTGATCCTGCCCCGCGACCAACTGCCGTCGGTGCTGCAGGGCGTCTCGGACGTCCTGCCCCTGTCGTTCGCGGTCGACGCCATGCAGGCCGTCGCGGCGCGCACCGATCCCTGGGGCGACGTGGGTCCCGACATGGGGGTCATCGCGGTCTGGATCGTGGGCGCGCTGCTGCTGGGCAGCCTGACGCTGCGGCGCCGCACCGAGTAGCGGTTACGGCGCCGTCGATGTCGGCGGCGCCGCCTCGGGGGCCGGGGATGCCTGCGGCGCGGGCGCCGGCGCCGGGGCCGTTGGCGTGGGCGTGGCGGGGGCCTGGGGTGCGGCGGCCGGGGCCGGCGCGTCGGTGGCCGCGGCGGGCGCCGTGGTGGTGGACGGTCCCGCGGCGGGCGCCACCACGTCGGCGCCGCCGGTGGTGGTCGGTCTGTCCCGCTCCGGCGTGGTGGAGGCGTGGGGCGCCGCGGGGGACGGAGACGACGAGAACAGCGTCGTGCGCCGCGACGACACCATCGACGAGCCGCTGACGAGCTCGGGGACGGTGATCAGCGCGACGGCAAGCAGCGTGGCGACGGCCGCGGTCAGCGCGACGACGCGCGCGTGCAGGCGCCTGCGCGGACGGGCGGGCCCCTGCCCGGCCGCCCCCTCCACCTCGACGGGCTCGGCGGCGGCGGTGCGGGCCTGCGGGCGGGGCATCCGTTCCACGGCGCGGTTCGCGGGCTGCTTCACCAACTCCTTGGCGAACAGGAACACCACGGGGCCGAGGGCGGCGCCCAGCAGGCTGCCCGCCGCCCCGAAGTACGACAGGGCGAGGGCCGCGGCCACTCCCCCGCTGGCGGAGGCAAGGACGTTGGGTGCGGAGAATTCGGGGTTTCGGAACACGTGGTGCACCATAGGTCCAGTTCTCGGCGTCATGTGCCGAGTACGTCGGGACGGCACACACCGGCCGGGGCCCCCGCGAGCATGTGGGGCGCGCGACCGGTCTGCCGAAGGTGTGTCGCGCGCTGTGACTGTGCTACTTCGTGGGGTACCGCCCGATCAGGGCGCAGGAACGACCAGGGTTGACCGTGCTCAAACAGTTGGCGAGTGCTCGCGGCGGGGGGCGACCCCGCCTGTCCGGCGTCCACGCCGTGTGGGCGCTCAACGCGGCCATCGCGCTCGCGTGCGGGCTGCTGCTGGCCGGGCCCGTCCGCCACTACGCGCCGGTCGTCCCCGACACCATCCCGTGGTGGGGCATCGCGGCGTTCATCGCGATCACCGAGCGCTGGCCCGTTCACCTGGAGTTCCGGCGCAGCGCCCACTCCTTCTCGCTGACCGACATCCCCGTCACGCTGGCGCTGCTGTTCCTCAGCGGCGTCGAGGGGCCTCTGGCCGTGGCCCTCGGCGGCGGCGTCGCGCTGGCGCTGCGCCGGCTGCCGCCCCTCAAGTTCGTGTTCAACCTGGCGCAGTTCACGTGCGCGGCGGCCGTCGGCTACGTCGTGATGCACATGATCGCGGGCCACGAACCCGGTTTCGGGCCCACCGTGTGGGTCGCGACGCTGCTCGCGCTGCAGATCGGCGGCGTGTTCACCATCGTCGCCCTGTCCTGCGCGATGTGGCTGGTGGAGGGGTCGCTCAGCCGCGACGAGATCCGCCAGATGTTCACGATGGACGCCGCGGTGACGGCCACGAACACCAGCCTCGCGCTGGTGCTGGCGGTCATCATCGTGGTCGAGCCCGCCGCGGCCCCGATCCTGTTGATCCCCATCGTCATCGCGTTCGTGGCGTATCGCCAGTACGTCGCGGAGCGGCAGCGGCACGAGAAGCTGCAGTTCCTGTACGAGGCCAACCGCGGCCTGGCGGACTCGCGCGACGAGGTCGCCCACGCCCTCGTGGGGCTCCTGCGCCGGGCGCTCGAGGCGTATCGCTCCGAGCAGGCCGAGGTGCTGCTGTTCTCGGCGGAGGACGACAACCCGCCGCTTCGCACCAGCCTCGGGGCGGGTGACGAGGAGCACATGGTGCCCGCCGATCCGGCGGGCGCGCAGGCACTGCGCGACCTGCTGGCCGAGCACGGCCGCCCGCTGATCCTCGAGGAGCCCTTCCCCCCGTCGGTGCGCGCATACCTGACCCAGCGCGGCATCCGTCACGCCATGGTCGCCGAACTGCGGGGCGAGCAGCGCCAGGTGGGGCTGCTCGTGCTGGCCAACCGCACCGGGTTCGCCCGCCGGTTCACCGACGACGACGTCGCGCTGTTCGAGACGCTGGCCGGCAACGCCAGCGCCGCGCTGCAGTACGACCGGCTCGAGCAGGCCGTGTCGGATCTGCGCGACCTGCAGGAGAGGCTTCACCATCAGGCCTACCACGACCCGCTGACGGGCCTGGCGAACCGCGCGCTGTTCCACCAGCACGTCGAGCGGGCCGTGGCCACGGGCAGGGGCACCGGCGTGCTGTTCATCGACCTCGATGACTTCAAGGCCGTCAACGACACGCTGGGGCATGCCGTCGGCGACCGGCTGCTGCGCGCCGCGGCCCGTCGCCTGGCCGGGTGCGTGCGGGGTGACGACGTGGTGGCGCGGCTGGGCGGCGACGAGTTCGCCGTGCTGTGCATGGACGACCACGACGTGGAGGCCATCGGCGTGGGGATCGCCGAGCGTGTGTTGGAGGCGTTCCAGGTGCCCCTCGCGGTCGCCGCCCACGTGCTGCCGGTGGCGCTCAGCATCGGCATCGCCACCAACCGTCACAGCGACGGGGGCGTGGATCCCCTGCTGCGCGACGCCGACCTCGCGATGTACCAGGCCAAGGAGTCGGGCAAGGGGCGGTTCGCCCTGTTCAACCCGGAGATGCGCGAGGCGCTCCTGGGCCGGATGGGCCTGCGAGCCGAACTGGAGGGGGCCATCGCGAACGACGCGCTGACGGTGCACTTCCAGCCCATCTTCGACATGGAGACCGGGCAAACCGTGGCCGCCGAGGCCCTGGTGCGCTGGGACCACCCCACCCGCGGCCTGCTGGCGCCGCCGAGCTTCATCCCCCTGGCCGAGGAGACCGGCCTCATCGTGCCGCTGGGCCGGCGCGTGCTGGAGCACTCGTGCCGCGAGGGCAGCGCGTGGGCGGATGCCGGCGTGCCCATCGACGTGCACGTGAACCTGTCGGCGCGGGAACTGGAGGACGAGGCCCTCGCCGACACCGTCGCCGAGGTGCTGAACGAGACGGACCTGGCGCCCGCGCGGCTCGTCCTGGAGATCACCGAGAGCCTGCTGATGCGCGATCCCGAGCGAGGGGTCACGACGCTGGCCGACCTCCGGGCCCTGGGTGTGCGTCTGGCGCTGGACGATTTCGGCACCGGGTACTCGTCTTTGAGCTACCTGCGGACACTTCCCCTGGACGTGCTGAAGATCGCGAAGGAGTTCGTGGTGGGCATCGCGGACAACCCCGAGGACGCGGCGTTCGTGCGGCTCATCGTCGACCTGGCGGACACCATCGGCCTGACGGTGGTGGCCGAGGGCGTCGAGACCGACACGCAGCTGCGGACCCTGCAGGAGCTGCGGTGCGACCAGGGGCAGGGCTTCCTCTACGCCGTGCCGGTGCCGGTCAGCGAGTGGGACACGCAGGGCGGCCGCAGGGCCCTGCGCGAGCGCTCCTTCAGCGATTTGTAAAGACGCGCACGATGGGTGTGCCCGGCCCTCAAGTGGGGCGGGGTTCCCGCCGAGGAGGGACGTGCTGCGTAAGGGGCAAACCCGCCGCGAGGCGGGGACGCAAAGCCAGGGATCTCTCCGGAGACCGCCCGGCCGCAGGCGGCGCACCGGAGTGAATCCTTCCCTTGGGAGCCTGTGTGCCTGGAATCCGCCCCCGTCGTTCCCCCGTCGTCGCCGCCGCGCTCGCCTGCACCGGGGCGCTGGCCGCGTCACCGGCGCTCGCCGCACCCTCCTCAACCGGCGCGGGCGTCGAGACGATCGTCCAGATGAATCCCGGCACCACGCCCGCGCAGGGTCGCGCGGTCGTCGCGCGCCACGGCGGGAGCGTGATCGGCGAGGTCCCGATCATCCACGGCCTCGTCGCCCGCGTCCCGTCCCCCCGGCTGGCCGGGCTGCGCCGCGAGGCCGCGATCCGGGCCGCCACCCGCAACGGCCGCGTGGCCGCCACGGCGGGGGTGAGCACCAGGAACCTCCGGACGGCCTACCCTCTGACCGTGGACGCGCCGGTCGCGTGGAGCCCCGCCTGGGGCTCCGTCACGGGCAGGGGTGTCGGCGTGGCGGTGATCGACACCGGCGTCGACGGCGGCATCGTCGACTTCCAGCGCTCGTCCTGGGATCGCCAGTCCCGGGTCGTGGCCGCCGTGCGGACCAACCCCAACGCCACGACCGTCGACGACGAGTACGGCCACGGCACGCACGTCGCCGGGATCATCGCCGGCAACGGCAACAACCGCACCGACGCGTTCGCGGGCCGCTACGTCGGCATCGCCCCCAGGGCCAACCTGGTCTCGGTGAAGGTGTCCGACGATCAGGGGATCGCGACAGTGCTCGACGTGATCTACGGGCTGCAGTTCGCCGTGGACATGAAGGACAGGTACAACATCCGGGTCATCAACATGTCGCTCACGTCGACCGTGGCGGGGCCGGCGTCGACCGACCCGCTGAACGCGGCGACCGAGGAGGCCTGGAACCGCGGCATCGTCGTGGTCGCCGCGGCCGGGAACAGGGGTTCGGGCGACGGCGCCGTCGACTACGCCCCCGGAAACGACCCGTTCGTCATCACGGTGGGCGCGACGGACGACCAGGACACGAGCACCCGCAGCGACGACACCGTCGCCTCGTGGTCCAGCGCGGGGACGACGCAGGAAGGGGTGGCGAAGCCCGAGATCTACGCGCCGGGGGCGCACATGGTCTCGACGCTCGCCCCGGGCAGCGACTTCACCCGCACGTGCCCGACGTGCGTCGTCGACGACCAGTACATCCGTGCGGGCGGCACGTCCATGTCGGCGCCGGTGGTCTCGGGCATCGTCGCGCTGATGCTCGAGCGGCGCCCGTGGCTGACGCCGAACCAGGTGAAGGGCACGCTGATCGCCACGTCCGAGCGGGTGGCGGACGACGCGGTTCCCGAGGCCGACGCGGCCCGGGCCGTCTACGCGTCCGGCGTCTACTCGTCCAATCGGGAGCTGGCGCCGAACGCGTTGATCGACCCCGCCACCGGAGGTGTCGATCCCGCCCGCTCATCGTGGAGCCGGTCCTCGTGGAGCAGCGCGCCCGACCCGAACGCCGGCTGGTCCCGGTCGTCGTGGAGCTGTGAGTGCTCGCTGAACCCCGACGGCAGCGTCGACCCCACGTGGTCGAGCTGGAGCCGGTCCTCCTGGTCCACGTCGTGGTCGAAGTAGCCCGCGGCGCCACGGGAACGGGCCCCCGATGACCCCTCGCCGCCGCGCGACCCTGTCCGTCGCCGCCGCCGTGGGCGCTCTCGCCGCCGCCACCGCGCCCGGCACGGCCGCCGCGGCCACCGAGTCGATCGTCCTCATGGCGCCCGGCGTCTCGCCCGTCGCCGCGCGGCACGTCATCGCCGCCTCGGGCGGCACCATCACCCGGCGCGTGCCCATGATCAACGCGTACGGCGTGCGCGCGTCGGCCGCCGCCACCGCCGGCCTCGCCCGCGCGGGCGGCGTGCGGAGCGTGACGCCGAACGTCGCGTGGCGGCCCGCCGGCGCCACGACCAGGCCCGCGCCGGCATCCGGGACGGCCGGCATTGCGGCGAAGTCCGCGCCCGCCCCCAGCCCGACGGCGACCTCGCCGCTGGTCACGTCGTTCAACGAGTCGCTCTCGACGCCCGCCGCGTGGACCTCGGCGTACAGGGCCACCGGCAAGGGGGTGGGTGTCGCGGTCATCGACACCGGCGTCGCCGGAGGCGTCCCCGATTTCCGCACCTCGCGCACGGACCCCACGTCGCGCGTCGTCGCGTCGGTCGTGACGAACCCGCATGCCACCACGGCCACCGACGCCTACGGTCACGGCACCCACGTCGCGGGTCTCATCGCCGGCAACGGCAGCGCCCGCCCATTCGGGGATCCGCTCGCCGGGAGGTATTCCGGCACGGCGCCCGAGGCCCAGATCGTCTCGGTCAAGGCCTCCGACGACCATGGCAACGCCACGCTGCTCGACGTCATCTACGGCCTTCAGTTCGTCGTTGACAACAGGGCCGCGTACAACATCCGCGTCGTCAACCTCAGCCTCGAGTCGTCCGCTCCACAGCCGTACCGCGTGGACCCGCTCGACGCGGCGGTGGAGGCCGCGTGGCGCAGGGGCATCGTGGTCGTCGCCGCCGCCGGCAACCGCGGGACGGCGACCGACGCCGTCATGTACGCCCCGGGCAACGACCCCTACGTGCTGAGCGTGGGCGCCGTCGACGACAGGGGTACCAAGTCCCCGAGCGATGACACGCTGGCCACGTGGTCCAGCCGCGGCGTCACGCAGGACGGGGTGAGAAAGCCGGAGGTGCTGGCGCCCGGTGCGCGGATGGTGAGCGTGCTCGCCCCCGGCAGTGACTTCGCGACGCTGTGCCCGTCGTGCGTGGTCTCGGGCCAGTACATCCGCATCGGCGGCACGTCGATGTCGGCGGCCGTCGCGTCCGGCGTCGTGGCCGACATCCTCCAGGCGCACCCCACGTGGACTCCCGACCAGGTGAAGGCCGCGATCGTGGGGACGACCCGGACCGTGGCGGGGACCGGACCCGAGATCTCCGCGACCGCAGCGATCAAGGCCGACCCCGACAAGCTGCCGAGGGTGAACGTGGGCCTGACCGCGAGCACGCTGCTGGACGCGTCCGGTTCCATCGACTGGACCAGGGCGTCGTGGAGCAGGGCGTCGTGGAGCAGGGCCGCCGACCCGCTGCGGGCGTCGTGGAGCCGGGCCTCCTGGAGCTGCGCGTGCTCGCTCGACGCGTCCGGAGCGGTGGACCCCGCCCGCGCCTCGTGGAGCCGGGCGTCGTGGAGCGCCGCCTGGGACAAGTAGGGCCTCGGAGGGGGAGGGGCGTGCGCCCCGCCCCCCTGCCCGGGAGAGCCGGCGAGGGGACTCGAACCCCTGACCTGCTGCTTACAAG